>CAYSZM010000245.1:0-4574 GCA_964435365.1 uncultured Victivallis sp.
CCCACCCTTTCCTTTCAAAAAAAGCGGTTGTAAGCGGGCATTTTCGGGCAGCGGCGGTTTCCGGTCATTCGTAAGCGGCAGAGCATTCCAATTGCGTGGTTGCCCGATTCCCCCGACCGTTGTCGCCCAATTCAAAAGGTACTTTGTTCAGCGGGAGAAGCGGATCGACTCGTAGCCGACCGCGTTGGAGTAGTCTCCGGTGAGTTCGCCGCTGTTCGCTTCGGCGGTGATGTCGCCGCTGATTTCGTGTTCGGGGTCGAGCACATCGAGGATACCGAGGAAAAGCGCGATCGGGTTCATTCCGCAGATCGTCGCTCCGGTCCGGCCGAGGAAGGCGGCGAATCCTTCGAGGTCGCGTTTCGCCACCAGTTCGGCGGCGGTATGGTCCTGATCGTAAAGCCGTTCCGGAACATTCTCCGTGAACGGAACGTAGCGGAAGCGGTTGCCGTAATGGGTGAAGTCCGAGCTGATGATCCAGAGCGTCTCCGGCGAATCGAGCGCAGCCAAGCTCGGGGCAAGGCTCCGCACATCCTCCATCGACAGCGAGCCGACCACCAGCGGCAGCACCTCCGGCTGGCCGAAAAAATACTGCACCAGCGGCAACTGCACCTCTAGCGAATGTTCGCGGTCGTGCGCGTCGTCGCGGACAATCACCAGCGGGGAACCGGCCTCCTCCAGCTTTTCCAGCAAATCGGTCGCGGTGGAGAGGTCGCCGAACGGCGTCCGCCAGCGGGTGAAGTCCGCCGCCGCCACGCCGCGAAACCCGACATAGTGCGAGGGTCCGAGCAGGATCACCCGCCCGATCTTCTGTTTGCGCAGCGGAGCCAGCGCCGCCATCGCGGTCGCCAGCGAAAACACATATCCGGCATGGGGGAGAATCACGCCTTTGGCCGCCGCGGCTCCGGATTCCGGGTGCGGCAGTTTTCCTTCGGTTTCGGCCAGCTGGCGGCGCAGCAAGAGCGCGTCGCCCTCGTAAAACATTCCGGCCACGGCGGAAAGCCGCACCTTCTGCTCATCGCGGATCGCCATAACGTCACCCTCCCCTCTGCGATGGACGCTACTCCATCTTCCTCGGGTAGCTGCCGAGAATCTTGAACATCGCGCAGTCCTGTTTGAGCTCGGCGCAGGCGGCGGCGACTTCGGGGTCGCTGCGGTGCCCGAGGATGTCGACGAAGAAGCAGTATTCCCAATTGCCGCTCTTGAGCGGGCGGCTCTCGATCATGGTCATCGAAATGTTATGGTTGCGGAACGGCCGCAGCGCGTCGTAAAGCGCTCCGGCGCGGTCGTGCAGCGCGAAGCAGAGGCTGGTCTTGTCGTCGCCCGACGGCTTGTTCTCCTGCCGCCCGATGACGAGGAAGCGGGTGATGTTCCGCGAATTGTCCTCGATGTTCTCGGCGATGCAGGGAAGGTCCGAATAATCGCGCGCCAGCGCTCCGGCGATCGCCGCCGCGTCGCTCTCGCGCTCGGCCAGCTCGACAGCGCGCGCGGTGCTGGTCACCTCGATCAGCGTCGCGTTGCGCAGGTTCGCCTGAAGGTATTCGCGGCACTGGCCGAAGGGCTGCGGGTGGCTGTAGACGCAGCGGATTTCCGAAATCGGGCTGGCGCTGTACAGGAAAAGGTGCACCGGCAGATTGAATTCGGCAACCGCCTTGACATTGGAGTGGGTCAGCGAATCGAGCGTCGGGTTGACCACCCCCTCGGTGGTGTTCTCGACCGGAACCATGCCGTAGTCGGCGCGGCCGGATTCGACGGCGCGGAAGACGTCGGCAATGGCGATCTCCGGCTGCGGAACGACGCCGCGGCCGAATTTTTCCAGCACCGCGAGGTGCGAGAACGTGCCTTCCGGCCCCATGTAGGCGATGGTCACCGGCCGTTCGAGCTTGATCGTGGCGGACATGATTTCGCGATAGATCGCCAGCAGCGAATCGCGGTCGAGCGGCCCCGGATTGTTCGTCACCAGCCGTTCGAGGAGCATCCGCTCGCGCTCCGGCACATAAATAGGCTGCTTGTTTTCGTGCTTCCAGACGCCGATCTTGCGGCCGAGTTCACACCGCTGGTTCAGCAGACGGATGATCTCGACGTCGATGGAGTCGATCTCGTTTCTCAGTTTATCAATGTCCATACCGCATCCGATTGTTTGCTCAGGTGATTCGATTTTGCGAAAAAATCGCCGGCCCGGTCCCGTTCGCTCCGAAACGGGGTTGAATTAATAGAGTTTGGAATGTACCTTATTTCAATGGCATGATTGGAGGAAAACCATGTTTTTTTTGAAATTTCCTGTATTTGCCGCGCTTTTCGTCCTTTTTGCGGCCGGCTGTTCGACCTCCGGAACCGGAACTGGCATCGTCTATGCGCCCCCCCGCGCCGACGCGGCAACCATGGAACAGAGAACGGCGGAGCTGGCAAAAACCATCGCCCCCTGTGAAATCCGCGGGCTGGAATTCCGCCCGGAAGAGCTGCGCGAACGCCACCTCGAAACGCCGGAAGCGTTTTTGAAGGCCGTGCGCGCCCTCGGCTTCAACCGCCTCTATCTCCTGCTGGAGACCCCCGAATCGCTCAAGGTCGACGGGCTGCGGGAACTGCTCGAATACTGTTACGCCACCGGAGTTCCGGTCGAAGCGGTCCTGCCGGAGAGCGCCTATGTGCTCGGGCACCGCGGCAATGTCTTCCAGCGGATATTCTTCTCGGCGGGCACTTCGCTTGACGAAATGGGGCAGATTCTCCGCGATTTCGAGTCGAAACGGTTCCGCTTCTCCGGAATCACCGTCCTCGCCGAGCCGCATCAGTTCACCCGGGCCGCCGCCAACCGCCCCAAGGAGCTGGTCTACGCGTGGGACGAGAGAACCTTCGGCCCCGGCCTCGACAACGACAGGATCATGGAGATCACGCTTGACAAACTCCAGGCGTTCGGCAGAACGCTCGGCGGCACGCCGCTCACCGTCGCCATCCCCGACTTCTACGAAGAACTGGTGATGGAGAAGAAGCTCTCACACGGCTCCGCCGCCGACTTCGCCAAAATCGCCCCGAAAGTCATGATCGTCGACGCGGGGAACAAGCCCAGCGAAGTGCTCGAAGCCGTCAAAAACGAACTTGCCGACGCTTCTCCCGGCTCGCTGCTCGTCGCGATCCACCTCGCGGAACACACCTCGGTCACCGCGGGTGCGCTGCGCCGCCGCAACTGGGCGGACTACACCCGTTCCCTCGGATTCGCCGTCGCGGAGTGGAAAAAAGCCCCCTCCTTCGGCGGACTGGTGCTCGGCCCCCTTTCCCAGATCGAAACGCTGCTTCAGGAGAAATAAATCATGCGCTGTCCAAAATGCGGATGTCTTGACGACAAAGTCATCGATTCGCGCGCGGTCAAAGACGGAGCCGGAGTCCGCCGCCGCCGCGAGTGCCTGAAATGCGCCTACCGCTACACCACCATCGAAGGCATCATGCCGGAGGAGCTCAAGGTGGTCAAGCGCAACGCGGTCCGGGAGGATTTCGACCGCGACAAGTTGCGGCGCGGCATCGCCAACGCCTGTTACAAGCGCCCGATCAGTCCCGACGAGATCGACCGCATGGTCGAAGATATTTCCGCCGCCGTTCTGCGCGATTTCGACAAGGAGGTCACCAGCGCCGAAATCGGCAACCGGGTCATGGACGAACTGCGCAAAGTCGATCAGGTCGCCTACGTCCGTTTCGCCTCCGTCTACCGTAAATTCAAGGATGTCGAAGAGTTCATCGACGAAATCCGCGCCCTCAAATAAAAGGGAAATTCAGTGAAAGAACCGATGCTTGTCCTCGCGCCCGGGCGCGAAAAATCGCTGCTCCGCCGCCATGTCTGGATCTTCTCCGGCGCAATCGCCGACGTCGAGGGCGAAGCCGCCCCCGGCGATACCGTCACGGTGGTGGATTCGAAACACCGCTTCCTCGCCCGCGCCGCCTGGTCGCCCGCCTCGCAGCTTTCGGCGCGCGTGTGGACCTTCGACCCCGAAGAAACCGTCGACGCCGACTTCTTCCGCCGCCGCATTGAGGCCGCGGTCGAATACCGGAAGTTCCTCAAACTCGACGCGCCGGAAGGCGGCTGCCGCCTCATCCACTCCGAGGGCGACGCGCTGCCCGGCCTCGTGGTGGACCGTTACGGCGAATACCTGGTCGTCCAGTTCCTGAGCGCCGGTGTCGAGCGCTTCCGCGCCGAAATCGTCGCCGCGCTGCAGGAAGTCACCGGGGCCAAAGGAATTTACGAACGCTCCGACACCAGTGTCCGCGCCAAAGAGGGGCTGGAAGAACGCAAGGGGCTCCTCGCCGGAGCCGAGCCGCCCAACCCGGTGGTCATCGTCGAAAACGGCGCGAAGTACGCCGTCGACGTCCGCCACGGGCAGAAGAGCGGCTTCTATTTCGACCAGCGCGATTCGCGCGCCGCGGTGGCCGCGCTTTCCGCCGGAAAACGGGTGCTCAACGCCTTTTCCTACACCGGCGGATTCGGCGTGGCGGCGCTGCTGGCGGGTGCGGAGCACGTGGTCAACATCGACTCCTCCGCCCCGGCGCTCAAGCTCGCCCGGCACAATCTGGAGATGAACCGCATCGCGCCG
>CAYSZM010000246.1:0-4553 GCA_964435365.1 uncultured Victivallis sp.
TGCCGGTCGGGAGGAGGTTCGGAGGGGGGCGAAGCGCCCCCTCTGATTCCCACGATCAAAGAGCAGAGACGAGGGCACCCAGGAAGGAGTAAAAACGCTCGACACCGGCGATTTCGGCCCGTTCGGAGGGACTGTGCGGATCGAGGATGGTGGGGCCGAAGGAGAGCATGTCGAGACTCGGCCGTTTTCCGGCGAAGATGCCGCATTCGAGCCCGGCGTGGATCACTTTGACCTGCGGTTTCTCCTGAAAAAGTTCGCTGTAGAGATCGACGGCTTTGGCGAGGAGCTTCGAATTCGCGGCGGGTTCCCAGCCGGGATATTCGTTGTCCATTTTCGCGGTTGCGCCGAGTTTCTTGAAATGGTCGGCGACGCGGGCGGAGGCTTCGCGCCGTTCGGGGTCGGAGAAGCTCCGCTGACTGGTGCGGAAAACGAGTTGCCCGTCGCGTTCGAACACCGCGGCGAGGTTGCTGCTGGTGCGCGGGATGCCGAAACGGCTGTCCATTTCGAGGACTCCGTTCGGACACCCGGCCATCGCTTCGACGGCGCATTCCTGCACCGGCCGGGTCCATACCTGTGCCGGGAGCGGGGCGTCGGCCAGGGTGACGGCGAAGGCGGCGGGGAGAACGGATTCCTCACGGAATTTCCGTTCCAGTGCGGCAAGCTGTGTTTCCGCGGCTTCGCGGTCGGCGGAAGCGAGGGCGACGGCGGCTTTCGCGTCGCGCGGGATGGCGTTGTCGAGCGAGCCGCCCGCGGCGGAAGCCACGCGCAGCTGCGGACACTTTTGGAGCGCTTCGCCGAGGAAGTGTACGGCGTTGCCGCGGCGGTCGGCGATGTTGCAGCCGGAGTGGCCGCCGGCGAGTCCTTTCACTTCGAGCACCGCGCCGGAGAGTCCGGACGGCGTCGCTTCGAATTCCAGCGGCAGGTCGGCTTCGAGGCGGGCGCCGCCGGCGCAGCCGATATAAAGCTCGCCCTCTTCTTCGGAGTCGAGGTTGAGCAGGTATTCGCCGGCGAGGAAGGCCGGGTCGAGGGCGAGGGCGCCGTTGAGCCCGACTTCTTCGGAGAGGGTGAAGACGGCGGCAAGAGGGCCGGAGCGGAACGATTCGTCGAAGAGCAGGGCGAGGGCGGCGGCGACGCCGAGCCCGTTGTCGGCGCCGAGCGTGGTTCCGGCGGTGGAGCGGACGAATCCGTCGATCGCCGCCGCCGGAATGGGATCGGTGGCGAAGTCGAATTTCGTTTCCGGCGCGGCCTGCGGCACCATGTCGAGATGCCCCTGGAGGATCACGGCCGGACGCTCCTCGAATCCCGGCGAGGCGGGGCGGTCGATGCGCAGATTACCGCCGGCGTCGCGCCGGACGCGGAGGCCGTGCTGAGAAGCGAGTTCCGCGATGGCGCCGGCCAGTTTCGCCTCCTGCCCGGAGGGGTGCGGGATGCCGCAGATCATTGCAAAAATTTCCCAGACCGCCTTCGGTTCCAATGCGCGGATCGACTCCATTTTCTTTCTGGCTCCCCGGTTGAAATGGCTGTTGTGAATCAGTGTCAAATATACTTCATTTTTTTCGATCCGGCAAGTTGATTTTCGTGAAACAAATGATATCTTCAACCCAAAGACGGGGACGGTGGCGTTTTTCCGCTCACCGCCGATTCCGCCCGAAACATGGAGATAATGGTCATGAAGAAGTTTGGAATGTTTGTTTGCGCCGCCTTGTGTACCGCATTTCTGACCCTTTCCGCCGCGCCGCCGGACAAGAGCTGGCTGACCGACTACAAGAAAGCCCAGGCGGAAGCGAAGGCGAAAAAGCTGCCGCTGTTCCTGGCCTTCACACAGGAGGGCAATTCGGCATGCACGAAATTCGACTCGTCGGTGCTGAAAGAGGGAAAATTCAAGGCGTTCGCCAAGAATAAATTCGTTTTCGTTTACGTCAGCAGCTCCGAGAAAGAACATTCGCCGGTGGCGAAGCAATTCCAGGTGAGCACCTATCCGACGGTGATTCTTGCGGATTCGAACGGCAAGACTCTGGGCAAGCTCAATGAAGAGAACGAAAAAGAGTTTCTTACCAAGCTCACGAAGATGTATCCCAATGTGAAGAAGGAAGTCGGCGGTTCCACCGAGAAGAAAGAGAAAAAAGAGAAGAAAGAAAAGAGCGAGAAGAAGTAATCGGAGAGACGGACGGTTTTCGAGCGTATCTTCTCTTTTTCCTTGCATTTCCATAAAAGGCGTTGTATCTTTCTTTACAAGGGGGTATGGGAGTGCCCCCGAAATTCCCTGCCAACGCTGTTGCGAAAGGAGAAAAGAGGATGAAAAAGGTTACAATGTTTCTTTTTGCCGCCCTTTTTGGAGCGGTTCTGACGCTTTCGGCCAAACCGCCGGACAAGAGCTGGTTCACCGACTTCAAGAAAGCGGAAGCCGAAGCGAAGTCGAAAAAACTGCCGATGTTCCTCCTGTTCACCGGTTCCGACTGGTGTCCGTGGTGCGTGAAGCTCCACAAGGATACGCTGGACACGGCGAAATTCAAATCGTTCGTCAAAGACAAGATCGTTCTCGTTTACCTCGACTTCCCGAAAAAAACCAAACTGCCGGAAGCCATGGCCAAACAGAACCGTGCTCTGCAGAAGGAGTACGGCGTGAAGGGGTTCCCCACCGTCGTCATGACGGAAGCGGACGGCAGCAAGATCGGCGAGCTCGGCTATGCGAAGGTCGACCAATTCCTTCCGCAGCTGCAGAAGGTGCTGGACAGCCGCAAGGTTGCGCCGACGGGGATCGGTGCCGCCGCTCCGGCGGAGAAAAAAGAGGAAGGCGGTTACCTGACCGACTTCGCACAGGCGCAGAAACTCGCTGCGGAGAAGAAGCTGCCGATTGTCGCCTTGTTCACCGGTTCCGACTGGTGTCCGTGGTGCATCAAGCTGCATAAGGAAACGCTGGACACGAAGGAATTCAAGGAGTTCATCGCGAAGGACGCGGTGTTTGTCTACCTCGATTTCCCGAATCAGGTCAAGCTGCCGGAAGCGCTCAAAAAGCAGAACGACGAACTCTCCACCAAATACAATGTCGAGGGCTTCCCAACCACGCTGGTTCTCAGCGCGGACGGGAAAGAACTCGGGAGAATCGCCGGATTCAGTGCCGCCGCCGACTATATCAAGACCCTGAAATCCTTCGCCAAGAAGTAATCGGGGCCCGGCATGAAGAAACGATTCCAACTGATTGTGTTGTCGCTCTTTGCGGCGATGGTCACCGCCGTCGCCGGGCCGTTCTCCTGGACGGCCCGGACCGACGGCGATATCCTGACGCTGACCGCCGATGTCGTGCCGGGCCATTATTTCTATGCGAATGACGGCTTTGAATTCAAGATCGCCGGGAAGGACGGCAGGGCGGCGAAACTGGAATCCGCCCCCTCCCCCGTCGATGTCGAAGATGAGTTCATGGGCAAGGTGAAGGTGTTTCCGGGCGGACAGTGGGAGTGGAAGTTCCGCGGCGAACCGCCGTTCAGCGGAACGGTCGATTACCACGGCTGCCGCAAGGCCGCCGAGGGAAAACCCGCGCTCTGCTTCATGCCGGAAACCTTCGAGATTGCGCCGTCGGGCGAACCGGCGGCGGCAACCATTCCCGCGGCTGCGGGCAATGCGCTGCTCGATCGCTTCACTTTGGTGCGCAAGACCGAAGGACTCCAGAGCGTGGCGCAGTTCAAAGAGTTCCTCGCGCCGAACGGCAATGCCGTGGAGGAGAAAACCGGCGGCATGTTCGCCGGAACCGCGCTCTGGCTGGTGATTCTGCTGACGCTGGCCGGCGGACTCGGGCTCAATTTAACGCCCTGCGTGCTGCCGATGATTCCGGTCAACCTGGCAATCATCGGCGCGGACGGCGCCGGGCGCGCCGCCGGATTCCGGCGCGGGCTGTCCTACGGAATCGGCATGGCGGCGGCTTACGGAATTCTCGGCGTGGTGGTGATTCTCACCGGCGCGCGGTTCGGCGAACTCAATTCGTCGAGCGTATTCAACTTCGTCATCGCCGCGGTGTTCGCACTGCTGGCGACGGCGATGTTCGGATTCTTCAACCTTGACTTTTCGGGGAAGCTCCGCATCAGCCCGAAGAAGGTGAAGGGGGGGAAAACCGTCGTTGCGTTCGTGATGGGCGCGCTGGCGGCGCTGCTGGCCGGGGCCTGCGTCGCGCCGGTGGTGATCGGCGTGCTGCTCTTTTCGGCCCAGCTCTACACCGAAGGGAATTACTTCGCCCTCGGACTCCCGTTCCTGCTCGGCGTCGGCATGGCGCTGCCGTGGCCGCTGGCCGGGGCCGGATTCGGCGTACTGCCCAAGCCGGGCAACTTCATGGTGATCATCAAGTACGTGTTCGGCGGAATCATTACGCTGGCGGCGCTCTGGTACGCCTGGGTGGGCTACACGCTGCTGCCCGGCGATTTTTCGCCGCAGCGGGAGATGGCCGCGCTGAACCGCGGTCTGGCCGATTCCGAACGTTCCGGCAAGCCGGTGCTGATCGACTTCTGGGCGACCTGGTGCAAGAACTGCAAGGAGATGGAGCGCGACGTGTTCCCGGACCCGGA
>CAYSZM010000247.1:0-4547 GCA_964435365.1 uncultured Victivallis sp.
TCCTCCCGGGCGGCGCCTTCGCGCAGCGCGGCGTCGATGCAGATAATCAGCTCCACCGCCGCTTCGCCGGGAAACAGCGAATCGGGGTCGTCGAAGTAGCTGAAGGTGATAACGTCGGTCGTCCCTTCGTGCCCGACGTACTCCCGGTTGGCGACGGTCATGGCGCGGTCGCCGACGAAACGGACGTCGAGCTCCCAGTCGAAATCGTCCGGGAGTCCGGCGAGCACGGCGGCGCGCTCAACGAGACGGCTCAGTTCTTTTTTCTTCGGGCGGGGCAGGCGGCGGACCTCCCACGCGCTGTTCGTTGTGATCACGTTTTCTCTCCTGCTGATAGGCGATGCGCCCGTGTTTCATGCTCACCAGCGTATTGATGAAGCTCTGGCGCACTTTTTCCAGCTCGGCGAGCGTGATGTTGGCCCGGTCGAGCTGGCCTCCTTCGAAACGGCTCCGGAAGATGCTGTCGACGACGCCCTCGATCTTCGAGGCGGAGGGCTTGTCCAGCGAACGGCAGGCGGCTTCGCAGGCGTCCGCGAGACTGATGATCGCCATCTCCTTGTCCTGCGGCGGAATGCCGTCGTAACGGAACTGCGACTCCAGCACCGGGGCGGAGTTGCTTCCGCCCTTCTGCTCTTCGAGCGCCTTGTTGTAGAAGAATTTCACCAGGTCGTTGCCGTGGTGCTGGAGGATCGCGTCGCGCACCGTCCGGCACATGCGGTATTGTCTGGCCAGCGACAGCCCCTCCTTGACGTGGTCGCGGATGATGATGCTGCTCATCTGCGGGTTCAGGTCGAGGTGCTGGTTCGCGCTGTCGAGGTTGTTCTCGGTGAAATACTGCGGCATCGACAGCTTTCCGATGTCGTGGAACAGCGCGCCCGCCTTCGCCTTGAGGGCGTTCGCCCCGATCGCCCGGGCGGCGTCTTCGGCCAGCGTGGCGACCATGAGGCTGTGGAAAAAGGTTCCCGGCGCTTCGCGCTTCATCCGTTCGAGAAGCGGGTGATTGTAGTCGCAGAGCACCATCAGCGCCATATTCGTGCTGATGTTGAAGACGATTTCGAGCAGGAAGATCAGGATCAGCGCCAGGATCGCGGTGACCGCGGCGTTGGCGAAGGCCACCACCGCCGACTGCCCGAGCAGGATGAGGAAGTCCGGCGACCGGTAGTTGAGCAGATTCAGATTGAGCAGCCAGACCAGCGGAAAGACCGAGAACAGGATGCGGACGAAGTACGACCGGTAGTTCGTCGCCGAACGCACCGCCAGCGTCGCCAGCGAGCAGATCACCATCCCTTTGATGGCGAGGTCGAACGCCCGTTCGGGGAGCAGCATCATCGCCGTCACCGAGGCGATGAAGAATCCGGCGCAAAGGCCGACCCGGTAGCCCATGATCGCCGCCAGCAGCACCGAGCCCAGCGCGATCGGAATTCCCCCCGCAACCAGTTCCGGCGGGAGCCCCCCGGAGCCGCTGGCCAGCGAGTGGAAAATATGAAGCGTGACGAAATTCACCAGCGTCGAGAGAATCACGATGAAGCCGAGCAGCAGAATCCGCCGGTTTCCGCGCACCACGTCCGGATGCAGGTGGTAGAGGTAAAATGCGGCGAAGATGACCAGCACCAGACTGCGGATCACGTTGTGAATCAGCGCGGAAAGCTCCTCGTCGAGCTTCATGGTTCCGCGTCCGGAACTCTCATAGGCTTTGAGTTTGACGCTGATCTCCGGGGTCACTTCCTGGTCGCGGCGGACCAGCAGGTCTCCCTTCGAGACCGTCACCATCACCGGCTTGACCTCGTCGGCGGCGACGCGCAGCTCTTTCTGGTAGAGTTTTTCATCGACCACCAGGTTGCCGTCCAGCCCGATCAGCTCGTAGAGGATCTTCGCCAGGGGAGCGGCGAGCTGCTCGTGCCCGGCCGACGTCGAAAGGATATCGGCGGCCAGTTTGTCCGACACGCTCTGCGGATCGTCCTGTTCGGTCACGTTCTTGACCGGCCCCTTGCGCTGCTCCAGATCGATGACCCGGAGCGTCTGGCTCACTTTGAGCGCATCGCGGCGGCCGCGGTCGAGAATGCCGCGCAGCAGAATCCGGCTCAGGTTCCGGTCGAACTCCTTGTAGCCGTTGGCGGAACGCAGGAAATCGCCGAGCGGTTCGAGCAGCTGCTCCGGCATCTCGGCCACGAGCTGCTCCACCTGATCCCCGGCGAGCGGGACATACGGTTTCCCCTGCCGCACATCCGCAAGGCGTCTGCCGACCGCTTCGAAAAACGTGCCGAAATTGCGCCGGATGGCATGATTCCGCTTCGCATCGATCCGGAAATAGAGCGGGACTTTTTCGAGCGCCTGCCGGACTTCGAGTTCGGTGCCTTCGGCGTCCTGATAGGAAAAATCCGTCGCCGCGATGATCGTCCGCGGCGCCCGCTGACCGACTTCCAGGTTCAGTACGCCCTCGTCCTGCCGCTGCGCCGAAATCGTCAGCAGCACCGCGGAAACCGCCCAGACCATGACCAGCGTGAAAATCGCGGGCGCGGGCGTCCCTTCCAGCGTGGAGAAGAACTTCTCCGAATCGAAGCGCCGGCGCGACACGACCAGCCCCTTGCGCTGCAGTTTGCGCCGGGTGGTGACGCGGTCCCAGAAATTCCGCAAAGACTTGATCATCGGTCTTCTCCGTCTTCCTGTTCGGTTCCGTTATAGGCCAGAATGATTTTTTCGAGCAGCGCATGGCGCACGACGTCGCGGGTGTCGAAAAAGATGAACCCGATCTCCTCGACGCTCCGCAGTGTTTCGATCGCGTGAAGCAGCCCGGAACGCTCCCGTCCGGTCAGGTCCGACTGCGACGGGTCGCCGGTGATGACGCAGCGCGAATTGAACCCCATCCGGGTCAGGAACATCAACATCTGTTCCGCCGTCGTATTCTGCGCTTCGTCGAGGATGATGAAAGCGTTGTTGAGCGTCCTGCCGCGCATGAAGGCGAGCGGAGCGACTTCGATCACGCCGCGTTCGAGCAGCCCCGAGACCTCGTCGATCCCCATCATATCGTAGAGTGCGTCGTAGAGCGGCCGCAGGTACGGCATGATCTTCTCTTCAAGGCTGCCCGGCAGGAATCCGAGGTTTTCGCCCGATTCCCGCGCCGGGCGGGTCAGGATGATGCGGCTCACGTTCCCCTTCAGGAATTCCGACACCGCCATCGCCATCGCCAGATAAGTTTTGCCGGTCCCGGCCGGGCCGATGCCGAACACCACGTCGCGGTCCCGGATCGCCCGCACATAATCGAGCTGGCGGCGCGAGCGGGGGAGCACCTCGCGTTTTTTGGGGGAGACGTCGATCCGTTCCTTGAGAAGTTCCCGGAGGTCCCCTTCGCGGCGGTCGCGGAACGAGCGGCACAGGAATTCGAAATCCCGCGTCTCCAGCTGTTTCCGGCGAATCCGGTAAAATCCGGACAGTTCGCCCAGAAACGCTTCGGTCCGCTCCACCGCTTCCGGCTTTCCCTCGATCTGGACCCAGTTGTCGCGCGCGGCCAGCCGCACGCCGAACAGTTTCTCCAGTGTGCGCAGGGATTTTACCTCATCTCCGGCACATGCGACGTGCCAGGAGAGATCGCCGTCGAAATAATATTTACTCTCCACTTTCCTGCCAATCATTCAAAAAGCGCGGTCTCGGGAAATGTCCCGGGCCGCGCTTCTTTTTTTTTGGGTTCCCCGGACGAAACCGGGAACGCCTTACTGCTGCGGAATCCGGAGCTTCAGACCCACCGGCAGCCGGTTCGGATTCGGAATCACGCTCTTGTTGGCTTCGTAAATCCGTTCATAGAGCCGTCCGTCCTTGTAAACCTTCTTCGCGATGCCGGAGAGCGAATCGCCGGGTTTCACGACATATTCGGTGAATTTGCCTTCTGGCTTCGGTTCGGCGACCGGCGGTTTGGCCGCTTTCGGGTCGACCGTCGTATCCACGGTTTCATCCACGGTCAGGGTGTCTTTGACGATTTCCGGCTTGCCGGAGACGTCTTCGACCGTTTCGTTCGTGACCGTTTCGACCATCTGGGTTTCGTCGTTGACGGCCGGGAGCGCAGGAGATTCATTCAAGGGCAGCGCAGGCTGGAGCGAGGTGTTGTTGTCCTTGACCGCCGGCGGGATCGTCTGCGGCGCACGGAACCCCGGGTAACTCTGACGAACGATGCTGTTCCACTGCACTTCCTGGTCGCCCAGTTCTCTCTGGGCAAGTTGCGGACCGCAACCGGCGGCCAGCGCGAGCAGGGCTGCACCACTCAAACCGACTGCTAAAGCTTTCATGATAGCCTCCTGTCAAAAGCAAATGTTTTCCCACATCCGGATCGGCAACCGTCGTCTCTGCAACCGGTATCGCCGTTGGGTACTTTTTATAGAATATACCGCTGATTTCAACAAAAACAACCAAAGCCGAACCGTTTCCGCAAAAAAAGCGAAAAAAGCGTAATGATTTTCCGGTTTTTCGAGGTCGTGACGCCGGTTTGGGCGCCTCGACGCCTTCCCCGGCACCGGCACGTTTGCCGGTCTGGGGTCCGGGGGCGAAGCGCCCCGGCCGCC
>CAYSZM010000248.1:0-4519 GCA_964435365.1 uncultured Victivallis sp.
GCCGGTTACTTCGAGGCGACCTCGAAGGTCTTGCGGTCCTTGAACTCTTCCTTCTTGCCCTTGTTCCAGTTGCTCACCGGACGGAAGTATCCGCAGACACGGCTGTAGACCTCGGTTTTTTCTCCACACTTCGCCATGGTTCTTTCTCCTTATGCTATGGGTGAATGGGGGTTGTTAAATTTGCCTCACGCTTCGAGCGGACACTCGGCATGCTCGCCCGGGACGTAGCCGTGCACCGGGCAGATGCTGAACGAGGGGGTCAGCGTGAAGTACGGAATCCGATAATTGGTGGCGACCCGCTTCACCAGCGACGCCACCAGTTCGGGATCGTCGATCCGCTCGCCGATGAAGGCGTGGAAGACGGTTCCGCCGGTGTAGAGCTGCTGGAGCGGGGCCTGCATGTCCAGCGCCTCAAAGAGGTCCTGGGTGTAGCCGACCGGGAGCTGCGTCGAGTTGGTGTAGTACGGGTTGTCCGTCCCGGCGCAGATGATTTCCGGGAAACGCTTGCGGTCGAGCTTCGCCAGCCGGAAGCTGGTGCCCTCCGCCGGAGTCGCCTCGAGGTTGTAGATATGCCCGGTTTCCTCCTGGAAATCCTTGATCTTCTCGGCCATGTGCGTCAGCACCTCCCGGGCGAACTCCGCGCCCTCCGGGTCGCAGATCGAGCAGCCGAGGAAGTTGAGGCAGCACTCGTTCATGCCGACCAGGCCGATCGTGCTGAAGTGGTGTTCCAGGTTGGGCAGATAGGTCTTGGTGTAGGGCAACAGATCGCCTTCGAGGTGCTTCTGCACGACCTTGCGCTTGATTTCAAGCGACTCCATGCCCATGCGCATCAGTTCGTCGAGACGGCGGTAGAAGGCGTCCTTGCTCTTGGAGGTGTAGCCGATGCGCGGCATGTTGATGGTCACCACGCCGATCGAGCCGGTCTGTTCGCCGGCGCCGAAGAGGCCGCCGGTCTTGTTCCGCAGCTCGCGCATGTCCATCTGGAGGCGGCAGCACATGCTGCGCACGTCGCCCGGATTGAGGTCGCTGTTGATGAAGTTCTGAAAATACGGCAGGCCGTATTTGCCGGTCACTTCGAAGAGCAGCTTCGCATTGTCGCTGGTCCAGTTGAAGTCCTTGGTGACGTTGTAGGTCGGGATCGGGAAGGTGAAGATCCGCCCGTCGCGGTCGCCCTGCGACATCACTTCGAGGAAGGCGCGGTTGATCATATCCATCTCGGGCTGGAACTCGCCGTAGGTTTCGTCCTGCGGCTCTCCGCCGATGATGACCGGGTTGTCGCGCAAATCTTCCGGCACCACCCAGTCGAAGGTCAGATTGGTGAACGGCGTCTGGCCCCAGCGGCTGGCGATGTTGAGCCCGAAGACGAACTGCTGGATATTCTGCTTGAGCTGCTGGTAGGTCAGCTTGTCGCGGCGCACGAAAGGTGCGAGCAGCGTATCGAACGAACTGAACGCCTGCGCGCCCGCCCACTCGGTCTGGAGCGTCGAGAGGAAGTTGACGATCTGGCCGGTGGCGGTGTCGAAATGCTTGGCCGGAGCCGCCGACGCGCGGCCGCCGCGCCCCTGGAAGCCGCGTTCGAGCAGGTCGCGCAGGCTCCATCCGGCGCAGTAGCCGACGATTCCGCAGGAGAGGTCGTGCAGGTGGAAGTCACCCGACGAATGCGCTTCGGCGATTTCCGGTGGATACATGTTGGCCAGCGCGTAATTGGCGATGACCGAGCCGGAGACATGGTTGAGCAAACTCGCGTAGGAGTAACCGGAGTTGGAGTTCTCGTTGACCCGCCAGTCTTCCTGACCGAGGTAGCTGGAGACCAGCTCCTGGACGTCGACCATCAGTTTCTTCGCTTCGCGGATCTTGTCGTGGCTGGCGCGGTAGAGAATGTAGAGCTTCGCCGCTTGCGAGAGTCCGCGTTTGACGAACGCGTGTTCGACGAGGTCCTGGATCACATCGACATCGGGAATCAGGAGTTCGTCGTCGTAGCCCTTTTCGATCAGCTCACGGACGACATCGTCGGCGATGTGTTTGGCGACCTTCTCGCTGCCCATCCCGGCAGCCTTCAGCGCCTTACCGGCGGCAATGGCAATGCGTTGCGGGTCGAACTCCACAATCCGACCGTCACGCTTTTTCATTTTCTGGATGGGCACGGTATTATTCATCTGCCGAGTCTCCCTGTATTCCCGTGGTTGAAGTTTCAAGTGCAAAAACGATCCCTTTTCCGCCGTCGCAAGCTCAGGCAGCAGCTTTTCTATCTATAGGATACCACAGGATATAGTTATTTCAAGTAAAAAACATCACAATATATAGTATTTTTCTAACATTTTTTTATTGATGGTCATTATCAACGACTTATGGCTTTCCAGCACTGTTTTGCGATATTTTCCGGTATTTTTTTCCATTTCCCGGGCTTGTAAAATGGTTCCCGCCGGTCTATAGTTCCAGAATATCAAAAAAATGGACGGAATATGGCGGATACGGTTTTGTGGGCGGCGGAGGAGCTTTGTCTCACCATCGGGCGGCAGACGATTTATGACGGAGCCGAATTTCATATCAACGCGGGAGAGCGCGTCGCCCTGGTCGGCCGCAACGGCAGCGGCAAATCGACGCTGCTGCGGCTGATCACCGAAGAAGAGCTGCCGGGTTCCGGGAACATCACCCGGGCGCGCGGGCTTCGGGTGGCGACGCTGCCGCAGGATTTCGAGCTGGACAACGACCGCTGCATCCGCGACAACGTCGCCGACGGCCTCGGCTGGTTCCGCGAACTCCAGCGGAAATTCGAGACCGTTCCGGTCAACTCCCCCGAGCACGGCCAGCTCGAACATGAGCTGATGATCCACGACGGCTGGAATCTCGAAACCAAGCTCGAAACGGTGTTGGCGAAACTGAACCTGACGCGCGATGCGGACCGTTCCTGCCACGGGCTCTCCGGAGGCGAGATGCGCCGGGTCGCACTCGCGCGCGCGATCATTGCCGAGCCCGATCTGCTGCTGCTGGACGAGCCGACCAACCACCTCGACGTGACCACGGTGGAGTGGATCGAGAACTTCCTCGCCGAATATCGCGGGAGCTGTCTCTTTGTCACCCACGACCGCTATTTCCTCGACCGCGTGGCGAACCGCATCGTCGAACTCAACCACGGCAAATTCTACAGTTATCCCGGCAGTTACGCCGAATTTCTCGCCGTCAAGGCGGAGCGCGAAGCCAACGAAGACGTGCTCGAGCAGAAACGTCGCAGTTTCCTGCGCTCCGAAATCGACTGGGTGCGGCGGTCGCCCAAGGCGCGGCTCAAGCGCAACATGGGGCGGATGAAGCGGTTCGACGAGATCGCCGCGAAGAGCGCCCCGATCCGCGACAGCGAGATGGAGCTCTTGATTCCGACGGCGTCGCGGCTCGGCAACAAGACGGTGGACCTCGTCGGAGTTTCGCTCGCGTTCGGCGGGCGGCCGATCATCCGCGACTTCTCGTTCGAGTTCGAACCGGGCGCGCGCATCGGGCTGGTGGGTCCGAACGGAATCGGCAAGAGCAGTCTGCTTAAAATCATCACCGGGCAGCTGGCCCCGGACCGGGGCGAAGTCAAGATTGCCACGACGGTGGAATTCAACTATATCGACCAGTCCCGCCTCGAACTCGATCCCGAAAAGACTGTGGCCGACGAGATCAGCGAGGGCGTCGACACCATCCAGCTCGGCACCGAGAAGATTTCGGTGTGGGGATACCTCAAGCGGTTTCTTTTCGAAGACGACCGCATCAACACGCTGGTCCGCTACCTTTCCGGCGGGGAAAAAGCGCGGCTGCTGCTGGCGAAGATTCTGAAACGCGGCGGCAACTTTCTCATTCTCGACGAACCGACCAACGACCTCGACCTCGCCAGTTTGCGGCTGCTGGAAGAGGCGCTGGCGGCCTACGGCGGCTGCGTGCTGGTGGTGAGCCACGACCGTTACTTCCTGAACCGGGTCTGTACCGGGGTGCTGGGCTTCGTTGGAGACGGCGAAGTCGTTTATACGCCGGGGGATTACGACTATCACCTGGAAAAGCGGCGCGAACTGGAGGCGAAGGCGGCGCCTGTTCCGCCGTCGAAACCGGCCGCCGCCGAAGCGCCGAAGCCGAAGACGCCGCAGAAGAAACTCAGCTACAAGGAGGCGCGCGAGCTCGAAGGGATGGAAGAGGCGATTCTCGCCGCCGACGAGCGGGTGTCGGAGATCGAAGCGATGTTCGGCGACCCCGATTTCTTCAGCAAGCACGGCGGCCGCGCGGCGGAACTCCAGGCGGAGCTGGATGCGGCGCGCGCCGAATCCGCCCGTCTCTACGCCCGCTGGGAAGAGTTGGAACGCAAGAAAACGGAGTTGGAAGCGCAATGAAAAAACTGATCTGGCCGGGGAGCACGCAGCTTGCCCCGGTTCCGGCCGTTCTGGTCGGCTGCGGGAAGGAAGGGTCCTTCAATCTGATCACCATCGCCTGGGCGGGAACGGTGTGCAGCAAGCCGCCGATGCTGTCGATTTCGGTGCGTCCGGAGCGGTACAGC
>CAYSZM010000249.1:0-4467 GCA_964435365.1 uncultured Victivallis sp.
TATTTGCGGGCCTCCTGCCGGGCGAGTTCGCGGTTGCGGATGATTTCGGCGATCTCCTGCGGGACGATGATGTCGCGGATCAGCACCGAATTGATTTTAACTCCCCACTTTTTGCAGTTTTCGCGCAGGTATTTTTCCAGCTGGGTCTGGAAGACC
Source organism: uncultured Victivallis sp. (assembly GCA_964435365.1). GTDB lineage: Bacteria > Verrucomicrobiota > Lentisphaeria > Victivallales > Victivallaceae > Victivallis. Next base: position 157 of record CAYSZM010000249.1, read on the forward strand.
TGGCGGCTCTCGCCGATGATGAATTCGGTGGCTCCCTGCTTGCTGCCTTCGATGCGGGCGAAGCCGTGCACCGAGGGGAGGATCAGCTTTTTGAGGATATCCTCCATGTCGCCGACCTCATGGGAGAGCCGGGGGGCGAGCGCCTCGTCGACGTTGAATTCCACGGTGCCTTCCAGCGAAACCTGAAACCCGTCCACGGTCAGGAAGGAGATCGCGTCGTTCCCGGAGAACTCATGCCGCTGGCTCTGGGTGTTGACCAGCGCCACGCTGTAGATGAAGGGGTTGATGCGGTGGGTACCCTCCTTGAGCACGTCGGGCAAAACGCCCTTGCGGCCGGGCTCGACCAGGAATCCGTGTTCCCTGGCGTAATCGTTGCGGGTTCCCGAGAAGATGTCTTCGCCGGAGAGCGAGGTGACCACGCCGACGAATCCGGGCATGATCTTGACGTCGTCGTAAATCCGCACTTCATAGGCGTAGGGGTTGATGCGGTGCTTGCCGGTGCCGAGCACTTCGCGGAGCACGCCCTTGCTGTTGTCGTCGGGAGCGATGATCTGGCCGCCGCCGGGGTCGTTCCCGAATTTGCGGACGAGCACCGCGAATTTCCCCGCCGGAACGTCGGTGATCGGCAGGATCTGCCAGTCCCAGGTGTAGGGATTGCGGAAATAGCGCCCCTCCCCGAGCACTTCGAGCTGGATGCCCTGCTCGTCCGGAGAAGTGGCGATCAGCCGGTCCGGCGGCAGCGGCTTCCCGGTTTTGCGGATCAGCACCGCGATCTCTCCGTTCCCCGGCTCGATGCGGCAGCCGAACCAGACGAACAGCGGCGCCAGCACCAGTGCCAGAACGACAAGCACAATACCGAATGCGGCGAGTTTCATCTTCAGTCCCCCTTTCCTTTGGTTGTTTCCAAATGGTTTGCTTCAATATCGGCCGGGAACCGGATCGTTGCAAGCGGAGAAGCCCGGTTTTGACAATCTTTTTACAACTTTCCCGGCTCCGGTTGCCCCCCGGCGAAAAAGATGCTATCTTATAGGAAGGGCACCGGATCGGAAAACCGGCCGGGCAGGAGAATTGCGGGTTATGGGAATCGTCGCACTGTTGTTCGGAGTCGCCGGGATCGCGCTGGTCTGGTTTCCCGAAATGGGCGCACTGCCCCTGGTGCCGTCTCTTCTGGCGCTGGGATTCGGCATCGCCGAAGCCTTCCGCAGCAGGACCGTCACCCTGCCCGTCGCCGCCGGAATCGTCCTTGCACTGCTCGCGCTGCTGCTGCTTGTTTTTTTCCATCGGATTTCTCCGGAAAACAACGAACTGCTCCAATTGTCGCCGCCGGAAACAAGGGACGTGATTCCGATCGAAATTCCGCAGACGGTTCCCGCGCCGGGAAGCGGATTGCCCGGCCCCGCACTCCCGCCTCCCGGAATCGGAGGGCTGCTCCCCGGGTTGCCGCCTCCGCCGCCTCCGCCGCCCCCGCCTTTTTCGCCACTGACGGGCCCGGCAATTCCCGCGGGGCCGCTGTCTTTTCCGCAACTGACACTTCCGCCGGGTTCACCGGTTCCGGCAATTACCGTGATCCCTGCGGCTCCTCCGACTCCCCCGGCTCCCCCGGCTCCGGACATCGGCGCCGGGTCGCCCCCTCCGGCGCCGCCGGCCGGCCAGACGGGCCTTCCCGCTCCCGCCGGGCAGCCCGGAACCGCGGACGGCGTGGCTCCGATCTCCCTGCCCGAATCCGGAATTGCCCCCGAACTGCCGTCGTCCGCGTCCGAACCGTCGCCCGCCCTGCCCCCGCCGGTTTCTGACCCGCCGTCCAACGCGGCGTCTGCGCCCGGACGGGAAGAGCTCCCGGCCAATGCCTATTCGCTCCCGGCGGAAATGCTTCCCGCCAACGCCACTTCGCTCCCGGCGGAAATGAAGCCGGCCAACGCCACTTCGCTTCCGGCTGAGATGAAACCGGCCAATGCGACTTCGCTCCCGGCGACGCTGGTGCCCCGCTGATTTTCTGCTTTTTTTCCAGAAGAAAACACTTTTTTTCCTCTATTTACTCCGCGGGGGGCTTGTACAATCTCCCGGCGATGGTATATTGTGACCAACGACGTTCCTGACTTGGAACCGGGGGGAATCCAGAAAAAAGGAGGGTATCCATGGGAATTGCAGCGTTGGTTCTCGGAATTATCGGTCTGATCATTTCCTTCATCCCATTCTGCGGTGTCATCGCGTTTCTGCCGTGCCTGGTCGGTCTGGCCCTCGGCATCGCCGATATCGCGGTCAAAAGCAAGCGCGGCCAGCCGAAAGCCATGGGCATCGTGGGAACGATTCTGAATGGCGTGGCCTTGGTCATCATCATTGTCTGGAGCATATTCCTGACCGCCGAAGTCGTTACCGACCCGACCTTCCAGGAGAATATCCAGAAGGCGGTCGAAGAAGCGCAGAAGAAAGCGCAGGAAAACCAGGGCAACATCGTCGTGGAAACCGGCGGCAAAGTCCAGGTAACGGTTCCCGCGCAGCCGCAGACGCCGCAGACACCGGAACAGTGACCCTGCCGCCGGAATCCGGGCGGTACCGGGTTTTCAACTGGACCGTCCTCGGGTTGATCTGTTACATGGCCGCATTGCCCGTTGTCGGACAGGCGATGCGGTTTTTGTTTCCGCAGCTCTGGCATTGCGCCTATCGGAGCATGACCGGCAGGCCGTGTCCGTTCTGCGGAACCACCCGCGACCTGGCGCAGTTGTGGCACGGCGATTTCTCGTTCCGGAATCCGGTTACGCCGTTTCTGGTTCTGTTTCTGGCCGCCGAAGTCTGCTGGCGGATTTATCTGCTTTGCCGCCGCCGCAACGCCTCCCGGAAATGGATGCGCGGCGACCTGCTGCTTCACGTTCCGCTGCTTTTGCTGCTGCTCGGCACATATCTTTGGTTCTGGTACGTGTCGCCCCCTTGATTTTCAATGAATTCGATGGTATATTCGCCGTGAATTCTATCGCGGCGACAAGAAGCCGCGGGAATATGATCAAAAAGCAAAGGAGCTCTCAGCAGTTAATTCGAAAATGAGCGGATTGATCAAACTGTTCAAGGCGGCCGCGATTCTGGCCGATGCACTTCACTTTATTTTCTGGGTGCTCTGGCTGGTGGTCTGTGCGAGCGGATTCCTGCCGCCGCTGGAGAAGCTCAATCCGGCGCTGACCGGCTGGATGCTCGGGCTGTTTTACGGCTTGCCGTGCATCATGCTGGCACTGCTGGTCTACGATGCGCTGCGCCTCTGGTTCGCGGATGAAAAACACCGGATGCTCTGGCTCTCGATGCTGCTCCGGACACTCTCGGTCGTGATGCTGCTCTGCGTGGCGATCCTGCTGCTGGGGCCCGCACTGCATCAGATTTATTACGGCGATTTGTACAACTGAAATAAAATGGAGGAGAACCGGCGATGGGGTCCATATACCGGAAAAGAGACAAGTTCTTCTACTCCATGCTGCCGGAGTCTCACTCCCTGCTGGATCTGCGGCTGCTGGAATTCTGCAGCACCCGCTTTGTCTGGAAAGGCAAGCACTCCCTCTCCTTCAACCGGATTTTCACCGTCCTCAAAGGCGGCGGAATCATGCACAATCACAGCGAAGCCCGCAATTATGAGCTCAAACCGGGAGTCACCTATTTCGTCCCGCCGCGGGTGACGCTCTCCTATGACTTCACGCCGGAAACCTCGCTGGCCAGCCTCCACTTTCAACTTCATATCCTCCCCTGCGTCGATGTGTTCGACGGCGAACTCGCCTGCCGGGAACTCGACGTTCCCGGCCGCATGGAGCAACTGGCCGAAATCATGAGCCGCCCGAACGAATGGGACGCCTTCTGTCGCTTCCAGTCGCTCAACTGGCAGCTCTTCGCCGTCCTCGGCTGTCCCGACAAAGACCGCATGGAACGCTTCGCCGACCTGTTCAGCGAATACGGCCGCGCCCTCGCCTACATCCGCGACAACATCAACGCCGATATGGGCGTCGAAGAGGTCGCCGCCGTTGCCGGCGCCAAGCGCGACACCTTCTCCCGCCATTTTTCCAGCGATTTCGGAATTCCGCTCAAAACGTTCATCATGAACGAACTCATCGCCACCTCCGAGCGTTATCTGTTGCACAGCGGTCTCCCGGTTCGCGAAATCGCCGCCGAACTCAAATTCAGCAGCGAATTCTATTTCTCCACCTTCTTCCGGCGGCTGAAAGGCGTTTCCCCCACCCGCTTCCGCGCCATGCGTCGGAAAATTTAGTCGTGGGAGCCTCCGGCGGGCAGGGCGCTTCGCCCCTGCACCCCGACCGGCAGGGTGCCGGTGCCGGGTAC
>CAYSZM010000250.1:0-4436 GCA_964435365.1 uncultured Victivallis sp.
TCGAACGCCGCCGGTTCCAGCTCGGCCATCTGGATGCCCATCGACTGGACCATCTGCGCCAGCTCGTTGGTGGTCAGCACGAAATCGACGTCGGGACGGCCGTCCTTTTCGAATTTCGGCAGCTGCGCCTCATACTTCTTGGCCGTGCAGGGCATGATCGAAACGACGACCAGGTTTTCCGGCTTGATGCCGAGCTTGGCCGGCAGCGTCTTGCGGGCGACGGAACCGAAAATCTGCTGCGGCGAACGGGTCGAGGAGATGTTCGGCAGGAATTCCGGGTAGAAGGTTTCGGCGAACTTGACCCAGCCCGGGCAGCAGCTGGTGAACATCGGCAGCGGGCCGTTGTTCTGGACGCGGTCGAGGAACTCGGTCGCTTCTTCGAAGATGGTCATATCCGCCGCGAAGCAGGTGTCGTAGACTTCGTCGAAGCCGAGAATCTTCATCGCGGTGACCATCTTGCGGGCGACGTTTTCACCCTCCGCAAAGCCGGGGAAACGCTCGCCGAGGGCGACGCGGACCGCCGGGGCGACCTGGGCGACGACGATCTTTTCCGGATCGTAGATCGCATCCCACACCTGCTCGATATTGCTCTTGGCGACGATCGCGCCGGTGGGGCAGACCTGGGCGCACTGGCCGCAGTTCACGCATTCCACTTCGGCCAGGTCCTTGTCGAAGGCCGGGACGACGCGGGCGTTCGAGCCGCGGCAGGCGAAGTCGAGCGCGCCGACCGACTGCACTTCGGAGCAGACCCGGACGCAGTCGCCGCAGAGCACGCACTTGTTCGGGTCGCGCACCAGCGACGGGCTGGAGTTGTCGATCGGCAGGTTCTTGATGCTCTGCTTGTAACGGACTTCCTGAACGCCGAGTTTGCGGGCGAGATCCTGCAGCGAGCAGTTCGCGCTCCGCTGGCAGCTCGGGCATTCGCGCTTGTGGCTGGCCAGCAGCAGTTCGACGTTGATTTTGCGCATTTTCCGGATCTCTTTGGTGTCGGTGAAGATCACCATGCCCGGTTCCGGGGCGGTCGAGCACGAGGCCATGATGCCGCGTCCTTTGACGTCGACGAGGCAGAGCCGGCACGCGCCGTAGATCGACAGCTCGGAGTGGTAACAGAAGGTGGGGATGTCGATCCCCGACTTGCGGATCAGTTCGAGCAAATTGCGCTCGCCCGCGATTTCGATTTCGCGGTTATTGACGAACAGGGTTTTTTTGTCTTCGCTCATTTTATATGATGCTCCGTGGCTGTGAGTTGATTAAAGACCGACGATCGCACCGAACTTGCACGCCGCCTTGCAGGCGCCGCACTTGATGCACTTGTCCGCGTCGAGGACGTGGACCTCTTTGACTTTGCCGGTGATCGCTCCGACCGGACACTTGCGCAGGCAGGCGGTGCAGCCCTTGCACTTGTCGGCGAGGATTTCCGGACGCGCCAGCGCCTTGCATTCGCCGGCCGGGCAGCTCTTCTTGAGCACGTGCGCTTCGTACTCCTCGCGGAAGTAGCGCAGCGTCGAGAGCACCGGGTTCGGCGCGGTTTTGCCGAGGCCGCAGAGCGAACCGATCTGGACCGCGCGGGCGGTCTCTTCGAGCAGTTCGAGCGTGTGGCGGTCGGCGCGGCCTTCGATGATGTCGTCGAGCAGCGCCAGCATCTGGCGGGTGCCCTCGCGGCACGGCACGCACTTGCCGCAGGATTCGTTCTGGGTGAACTGCATGAAGAACCGCGCGATCTTGACGATGCAGGTCTCCTTGTTCATCACCACCAGACCGCCGGAACCGACCATCGCGCCGACGGTTTTGAGTGAGTCGAAGTCGAGCGGAAGGTCGAGCATTTCCGGGGTCAGGCAGCCGCCCGACGGTCCGCCGATCTGAACCGCCTTGAAGTCGTCCTTGGTGATCTCGCCGGCGTTGTTGGTCACGCCGCCGCCGATGTTGTAGACGATTTCACGCAGCGTGGTGCCGAACGGGACTTCGATGAGTCCGGTGTTCGCCACGTGGCCGGTGAGGGCAAAGGTCTTGGTGCCGGGGGACTTCTCGGTGCCGACCGCCTTGTACTGCGCGGGGCCCTTGTAGAAGATGCCGGGAACCGACGCCAGCGTTTCGACGTTGTTGATCACCGTCGGCTTGCCCCACAGCCCGCTCTGGGCCGGGAACGGCGGCTTCGGGCGCGGCATGCCGCGTTTGCCTTCGATCGAGGCGATGAGCGCGGTTTCTTCGCCGCAGACGAAGGCGCCGGCGCCTTCCATCACGGTGACTTTGAAGCTGAAATCGCTGCCGAAGAGGTTCTTGCCCAGCACGCCGGCCGCCTCGGCGTCTTTCACCGCGGCGTTCATGCGTTCGACGGCCAGCGGATATTCGGCGCGGACGTAAACGTAGCCTTCATCGGCGCCGATGCCGCGGGCGGCGATCATCATGCCTTCGATGACGGCGTGGGGGTTGCCCTCCATCACCGAGCGGTCCATGAACGCGCCCGGGTCGCCCTCGTCGCCGTTGCAGATGACGTATTTCTTATCGTTCTTCGAAGCAAGGGTGAATTTCCACTTGAGGCCGGTCGGGAAGCCGCCGCCGCCGCGTCCGCGCAGGCCGGATTCGATCGCGGTCTTGCAGACCTCTTCCGGGCTCATTTCGAGGATCGCCTTGCGGGCGCCGAAGTAGCCGCCCTTGGCGATGTATTCGCGCACGTCGCCCGGCTCGATCCGGCAGTTGGCCAACACCACGCGCTTCTGGCGGTTGTAGAACGGAATTTCGGCGTCGCCTTTGCAGACGCAGTTGTGGTTCTGGTGGTCGACGTAAAGCAGCCGGTCGATCACTTCGCCGTGGCGCAACGTTTTTTCGACGATTTCCGGCACGTCGGAAACCTTGACCCGGGTGTAGAGGATGTCGCCCGGCTCGATGTGGAGCAACGGTCCCATCTGGCAGAAGCCCTGGCAGCCGGATTTGGAGATGTAGGTCTCTTCCTTCTTCCCGCCGTCTTCCTTCCTGATCTCAAGGACGACGTCGATGCCGGCCTTTTCCAGCTCTTTGGCGAGGGCGTCGCGGACCTGGAAGGAGCCGTTGGCGACACAGCCGGTGCCGCCGCAGATGATGATCCGGCGCTTGACGTTTTCGTAGTTTTTCTTGAATTCCGCCGCGATCGCTTCGAGATCGACGGCGTTTACTGTGGCAGTGCTCATTTTATGTTCTCCGGTCGGGTTTTGCTATTTGGCGGCGGCTTTTTCTTCGGCGAGGATCACGTCGAGGATCTCGTCGGTCTTTTCCGGCGTCATCTGGCCGTGGACGGAGTCGTTGACCAGCATCACCGGGGCGAGGCCGCAGGCGCCGAGGCAGCTGACGGTTTCGACGGTGAACATCAGGTCGTCGGTGGTGCGTTTTTCATCGGAGAGGTTGAGTTTCTTGTAGAGCGCCGCGAGAATGCCGTGCGACTTCTTGACGTGGCAGGCCGTTCCGTCGCAGAGCTTGACGATGTACTTGCCCTTGGGCTGCATGGAGAAGTGGGCGTAGAAGGTGGCCACTCCGTAGACCCGCGACGGCGGAACGCCGATGCTGGTGGCGACGTAGCTGATCATGTCCTTGGAGAGGTACTTGTAGACCTCCTGGACCTCCTGGAGAATCGGAATCAGCCGCCCTTCCGAGTAGTTGTTCTTCTCCAGGATCTTGTTGACCGCGGCGAGATGATCGATCATCGCCTGGGTGGTTTCCATGGTTTCCTGCATTTTCGCTCCTTATGATATTGAATCGACCGTTTCTTTTCGGAATTCATCGGGAAAAATTCAAATCGTGCGTCAGATCATCGCCTCCGCCTCTTCCTCTTCGATCATTTTCTGCCGCATCTTGACCGACAGGACGGCCAGGCCGCCGGCGATCACCTCGCGCTGGACGATGACGTCCTCGGGAACCTTGAGACTGACGTTGGCGAAGTTCCAGATCGCCTTGATTCCACCGGCGACCATCCGATCCGCGATGTCCTGCGCCTGGTCGGCGGGAACGCAGATGATCCCCATCTGCACGCCGAGGCGCTGCGCCAGCTCTTCGACGCGGCTGATATCGAACACGCTCCGGCCGCGCACCTCGGTGCCGACTTTCGCCGGGTCGGCGTCGAACGCGGCGATGATCCGCAGCCCGTAGCCTTCGAACCCTTCGTAGCCCATCAGCGCGGTGCCGAGGGCCCCGGCTCCCACCAGGATCGCCTCGGAGACATTGTTCCAGTTGAGATAACTGCGGATCGCCTCGATCAGTTCTTTGACCTTGTAGCCGACGCCGGGCTGGCCGGTGACGCCGGTCAATGCGAGATCCTTCCGGATGACGATCTCGCCGAGATTCATGTAGCGGGCCAGCTCGGGCGTCGCCACAATCTCGACGCCCGCCTTGCGCATTTCGGACAGTTTGTAGAGATAAGTAGGCAAACGCCGGATCGTCGGCAGCTTCGGAACCTTCACATTCGCCAT
>CAYSZM010000251.1:0-4416 GCA_964435365.1 uncultured Victivallis sp.
CGGCACCGGCACCCTGCCGGTCGGGAGGGTTAAGGGAGGGCGAAGCGCCTCCCTTATTCCCACGACGATTTAGATGGACTGGAGACGCCAGGCACAGTGATCGCAGACCGGGAGGGCGTTGGCGGAGACGGCTTGACGCCAGAGATCGGCGCGTTTGCTCTGGATCAAATCCGACAGCGGGTGGGTTAACGCGCTGCCAAGAGAAAAGCCGAAATAATCGGTGCAGAACCCGACTTCGCTGTCGTGACGGATGTGGAGACGACATTGGGGGGCGTGACAACAGGGGGAGTTGGCGATGCGATCGGGATAACGGTGACCGACGGCGACGACTTCCATGGGGAAACGCTTGCCGGAGAGTTTCCGCACACCTTCCCGCCAGCGGGCGAGATAGTCGGTGTCGTCGTCGCGCCGCCAGGCTTCGAGCTCGGGATAATCGCAGTTGAAATGGGTTCGGCTGTAATCGCGATAGGCGGCGATTTCGTTGCCGGAGAGATACATCAGCTGCTGGAGGACGATCCGGTCCGGTTTGAGCCCGGCGAGTTCGTCCGGGAGTTCGGCCATGCGTTCGACGTTGGCGTCGGAGACGGTGGTGAGGAAAACCAGTTTTCCGCGTCGGCCGTCGAGCAGTGGAAGAGCCGCTTTGACGCGGTCGAAAACGCCTTTGCCGCGCACGGCGTCATGGAGTTCGCGCGGGCCGTCGACCGAGACGAAAATCCGGTCGAAATCGCGACACAGGGTTTCGGCGTGGCGGGAAATCAGCGTCCCGTTGGTGACGATGTCGAAGGGATGCCCGCTGCCGGAGAGCCGTGCGGCGAGTTCTTCGAAACCGGGATAGAGCAGCGGTTCGCCGCCCCAGAAGGTGATTGCGGCGCCCGGCTCGGTCTCGCCCGCACAGCGGACCCAGAATTCCACCGGGAGTTCGCCGCCTTCGCTGGCCAGCATCCCTTTGCTCTGGCCGCAGAAGCGGCAGGCAAGGTTGCATCTTCCGGTCAGCTGGAAATGGACGGCCCGAATCGGGTAACGCAAGATTCACCTCGCTTTGCGGAACTTGAGGATCGCGCCGGAATTGCCCGGCACGGTGAATCCCCGCCCAACCGGCGGCAGCCCGCGGACCACCGAATCGAACACCCAGCCGGAAGCGGCGGTGATCTCGTCGGTCAGGGTTTCCGGCGTATTGTTGACCGCGACCACGAGCAGCGTATCGGCATCGATCAGATGCTCGCTCAGGGTCAGGGACGGATTGGTGCGCAACACATTCCGTCTGACTCCGGCAATTTCGGCGGCCATCGCGTAGAGCCGGTAGAGCTCCGGCGCGCCGGGGAGGAAGGCGCGCGGGGTTTCCGTCGCCGCCCGTTCGATCGGAGCGGCCAGGAAGAGCGCCCTGCCTTTCCCGTAGGCGCGGCAGCTGAAGATGGGGTCGTCATCGATATCGACGGCCAGCACTTCGGCGTCGCGGTTGACCAGATCGACCTGGAATTCGGCGCGGCAGCTGAGATTGAGCTCGCCGTCCTTGCTGCGGATCGAACAATCGCCAGCCGCCTTGTAACGCGCCGCGATATCGACGCCGAACACGGTGTTGAACGGTTCAAGCGAGCCGCCGTCGGAGGTGACGAAGAGCGTCGCGCCATTCTCCACCGCCTTGAGCAGCGAGTGGTAGCAATGCCCCGGAATCACCCGGAATTCGCGGATCGAGGGCATGATGTAAAACTTCGACGGCTTCAAGGGCTGCGTCGCGTACTGGAATTCGACGTCGAAGCCCGCCTGTTTCGCCAGCAGGAAGCTGGAATAGGCCGCGCCCCACTGATCCTGCCCCTGGGTGAGGATGACCACCGCGTCGCGGCGGAAGGCGGGCAGCCGGCCGAGGCCGGTTTCGTCGAGCATCGCCCGAAACGCCTTCATGGCGTCGGCGGCCGGTTTCGGGCTGCGGTCGACGCGGAAGAGGCCGAGTTCGCGCTCGATGGCGACCCAGTCGTAAGGCGGATGTTCGAGCAGGATTTGATCGTGCCCGCACCACCAGAGCAGCCCCCGACAGTCGTGGGCCCAGGAGTTCCAGAGCATGTTCCCGAGATAGCTCCCGGCCACAGCGTCGCTGGAGAGCGACGGACCGAGCGAACCCGCCTCTTCGACGAAGGAGGGCACGCCGCCGACATCGCCGTAGAGCCGGGTTTCGGCGGTGGCGTGAAAGGCGTTGCGCATGGTGTTCACCGGGTCGACGGCGCAATGCGGCGTGAACAAAGGATAGGGGTGCGTACAAAGCACGTCGGTCACTTCGGCCTGGTCCTGAATCGTCCAGTTGCCGTGTTCGCAAGTCAGTGAATGCATGCCGGAAACGACCGGGCGGGCGGAGTCCTCCAGCCGGATCGCCGAGGTGATCGCGTTGCTCCAGCACCACGCCTCCTGCGGCGCGGCGAGCGGGGCCATGCAGTTGCACTCGTTGCCGAGATCCCACGCCGCAACGGCTTCGCAGTTGCGCAGCTCCCGGACCAGGTGGCGAACCATGCGCAGCTGCCACTGGGTCGCCAGCGGATCGGTGAGCACATTGACCCGCTCGAACGCCGGGGGTACGTGCATCCGGCCGGACATCCACCCGGTCACCAGCCCGACCACCAGTTTGAGATTGCTTTCATGAGCCATGCGGCAGAGTTCGCGGAAGCGCTCGACCATGACCGGATCGACTCCGGCGCGTCCGGCCGGGGTATCCGGCAGCGGACGGTCGCCGAAGCGCATTTCGACGAAATGCTGTCCGCCACCGGTCAGCGCCTGGATCGGCTGAAAGTCCGGCCAGAGCGGAAACACCCGGAGAACCTGAAGTCCGTGACCGGCCAGAATCCGGAAATCTTCGGCAACCACTTCGGGCTTCCAATCCCGCCACATCGCGGTACCGGCGTGACTGGCCCAATAGTTGCATCCGACGAAAAATTCGGTTCCGGGAGCAAAAATGCCCTGCGGTTTTCCGGTGCAATTCATAAACAGGTCCTCCTTGTTTCCTGAAAAATAATCCACTTTCCGAATAATATACGCCATCATCCACACCGGTTTCAAGCAAAAAGATTGCTTTTCCGGCCAATCCGTTGTATTTTATAGAATAACCATTGTTTTACCGGGAGATACGGCGCATGACACGAAGCGAATTCAGGAATCTTCTCACCCGGCGCGTTCTGCGCCTCGACGGCGCAACCGGCACCGAGCTGGCCAAACGCGGGATGCCGCCCGGGGTCTGCCCCGAAGCCTGGATTCTCGAGCATCCCGAGGCGATCATCGACGTGCAGCGCTGTTACGCCGCCGCCGGGAGCGACCTTGTCTATGCGCCGACGTTCGGCGGCAACCCGCTCAAGCTCGCCGAGTTCGGCCTCGAGGCTCAAACCGAGGAGATCAACTGCGAACTGGCGAAACTCTCCCGCCGCGCCCTCCCCGACAAGCTGATTTTCGCCGACATCGCTCCGACCGGGCAATTCATCGAGCCCTACGGAGAATTCGGGTTCGAAGCGACGGTCGAAGTCTATAAGCGCCAGGTCCGCGCCCTGCTTGCATCCGGCTGCATCGACGGCTTTGCCATCGAGACCATGATGGACCTGCAGGAGGCCCGTGCCGCGCTGATTGCGGTGCGCGAACTCTCCGACCTCCCCGCGCTGGTCACGCTGACCTTCGAGCCGGGCGGCCGCACGCTGACCGGGGTGCACCCGGTCTCCGCGCTGGTCACGCTCCAGGCGCTCGGCGCCGACGCCTTCGGCTGCAACTGCTCGACCGGACCCGACACGATGGCGGGAATCATCCGCGAAATCGCCCCCTACGCCACCATTCCGCTCGCCACCAAACCGAACGCGGGGATGCCCCGCCTCGTCGACGGCGAGACCCGCTTCGACCTCGGGCCCGAGGCATTCGCCGCGTCGGCGCTGCAACTGATCGACGCCGGAGCGAGCGTGATCGGCGGCTGCTGCGGGACGACGCCGGAACACATCCGGCTGCTCTCCGAAGCGATCGGCGACCGCGCCCCCTGCCCGCCGCCGGCGACCAGACGCGGCGTCGTCGCCTCCCCCGGCCGCTTCCGCCGTCTTGCGGCGGGCGAGCCGTTCGCCGTGGTGGGCGAGCGAATCAACCCGACCGGCAAAAAGGCGCTTCAGGCCGAACTCCGCGCCGGCAGTCTCGAGCTGGTCAAGCAGTTTGCGACGGAACAGACCGAACAGGGCGCGGCGCTGCTCGACGTCAATTTCGGGCTCTCCGGCATCGACGAGGCGCAAATGATGCGCCGCGCCGTCGGCGAGCTGGTGCTGACCGTCGATACGCCGCTCTGCATCGACTCGACCAACCCGGAAGCGGCGGAGGCAGGGCTCCGGCTCTACCCCGGGCGCGCGCTCTTCAATTCGATTTCGCTCGAAGAGGACCGCATCAAAACCGTCCTGCCGCTCGCCGCGAAGT
>CAYSZM010000252.1:0-4405 GCA_964435365.1 uncultured Victivallis sp.
ACGATGATCGCCTTGTCGTTCACCCCGAAGGTGAAGGCGTACATGTATTCCACCGAGAGATTGTGCTTGTCGAGAATCTCGAGGATGTCGGCCAGTCCGCCCGGACAATCCGGAACCTCGAGCGCCAGCACCTCGGTCACCTTGACCACAAACCCCGCCTTTTCCAGCGCGACCTTCGCCTGCTCATACTCCTTGAGCAGCAGCCGCAGGATGCCGAACTGCTGGGTATCGGCCAGCGACAGGGTGCGGATCGACAGATTGTTTTCCTTGAGAACCTTGCACACCGCGCTCAGGCTGCCCGGGCGGTTCTCCACAAACAGCGACAATTGTTGAATCGGCATAATCGGATCTCCTTTCCGTTCTTACCCCTGTCGGCCGAGCCGGAACATCTCCAAGTTGAGTTCGTGCAGCTTTTCCGGCAGGAACGCCTTCAGCACTTCGGTCCACAGCTCTTCCGGAATTTCCGGGAGCCGGGCCGAGAGCGCCCCCAGCATCATGATATTCAACGCCTTCTGGTTCTTGAGCTTGTCCAGCGGAACGTCGTCCGGAATGACCAGTACGCCGCCCGCCTTGAGTTTGTGCAGATTCACTTCGATCTGGGTCGGTTCGAGAACCACGAGGAAATCGCTCTCGCCTTCCGGAACCATCGGGCTGGCCACTTCGCAGCCGTAGCGCACTTCGCTCGAAACCGAGCCGCCGCGCTGGCTCATGCCGTGCACTTCGCTCTTCTTCACGTCGTGCCCGGCGCGGAACAGCACTTCCGCCAGAATGTCGGTCACTTTGAGCACTCCCTGGCCGCCGAGGCCGGAGACCGTGATGTTCGTCGTATTCGCCATGGTCAGTTGTTCTCCCCGTAGGACTTGATCTTCACCGCCGCCAGGATGCAGGGACGGCGGCAGATGATGACGCTGGTGTCGTTCGACGCCAGCCGCTTCTTGAGCAGCTCCTCGAACCCTTTGGTGTCGAGCACCGCGTCGATCACGTCGACGTTGTCCACCCCGATTCCGCGCACTGTGTTCTCGATCGAAACCGGCGTCGGGCAGGGGGTGTGGTCGAGCAGCCGCCCGGTTCCGGGGTGCTCCTGGAGCCCGGTCATCGCCGTGGTGCTGTTGTCGAGCACCAGCACCACGTGTCCGGTCGCCGGACGGTTGTAGACCATTTGGACGATGCCGTTGATCCCGGTATGCATGAACGTCGAGTCGCCGATCACGCTGACCACGCGGCGCGCTTCGGCTTCCGGCAGCGCCTTGCGCATGCCCAAGCCCACGGTGACCGAGGCCCCCATGCAGACGCAGGTGTCGACCGCTTCGAACGGCGGAAGCACGCCGAGCGTGTAGCACCCGATGTCGCCCGAAACGATGCAGCCGAGGTCGCGCAGCACTTCATACGCCTTGCGGTGCGGGCAGCCGACGCAGAGCTGCGGCGGCTTGCCGGCCGGCGGCTGCGGTTCCGGAGAAAGATCGTTGGCCAGCAGTCTGCGGACCCGGTTGACGTTGAGTTCGCCGAAGCGGAACATCTCCGCCTTGCCTTCGACCGGGATTCCGGCCGCTTTGATCGCCTCTTCGAGGATCGGGTCACCCTCTTCGACCACCACGCAGCGCTTGACCGAAGCCGCGAACTTGCGGATCGTCTCCATCGGGAGCGGGTAGGTGAAGCCGAGCTTGAGCACCGACGCCTCCGGCGCCGCGTCGCGGACGTGCTGGAAGCTGATTCCCGACGTGATGACGCCGAGGTCGTTCGAACGGCGCACTTCTTTCGTGAATTCGCCCTTTTCGTTGAGCGCTTCCAGCTCGTGGAGCGCGGCGCGGAGCTTGCGGTGGGCGATCCGGGCGTAGGCCGGAATCATCACGTTGCTCTTCGGGTCCTTGTCGAAATGCGTCGGGCGCTGCGCGGCCGGTTCGCCGCGGCGGGTCAGGATGCACTTCGAGTGGCAGACGCGGGTCGTCACCCGGAACAGCACCGGGCGGCGGTATTCTTCGGAGAGTTCGAAGGCGCGGATCAGAAAGTCGTAGCACTCCTGCGAATCAGCCGGTTCCAGCATCGGAACCCCGGCGGCGATCGCGTAGCGGCGGTTGTCCTGCTCGTTCTGGCTCGACGCCATGCCCGGATCGTCGGCGCTGACCAGGACGTGTCCGCCCGGTGTACCTGAATAGGCGATGGTGAAGAGCGGGTCGGCCGCCACATTGACGCCGACGTGCTTCATGGTGACCAGCGACCTGCCGTTGGCGAAGGCGACGCCGATGCCGACTTCGAGCGCGCATTTTTCGTTGGGGGCCCACTCGGCCCGGCCGCCGAAGGCGCTCAGGTTTTCGAGGATTTCCGACGACGGGGTGCCGGGGTAGCCGACTCCGAGATGCACGCCGCAATCGAGCGCGGCCATTGCGATCGCTTCGTTGCCGCTTGCCAGCAGTTTCTGATTCATGAATCCTTCTCTCCTACAGTTACCGTTCATCCGTCTCGCCGAACTTGTCGGTCAGCCGGGCGATGAGCGCGTCCGAGTCGTCGGCGCGGAGTTCGACGGTTTCGGCCAGCCGGTCGAGGTCGCCCGCGTCCGGCGTAAAGCCCGGATCGTTCAGCATCTTCAGAATTTCATCGAGCTGCAGCGAAAGTTCCGCGAGCTCCTTCAGGTCTTCGTGCGACAGCGCCTCGCGCGTTTTCTCCTGGGACGCGAGGAAATCGAAAAACGCCAGCCGGTCGTCCACCAGTTCGAGGATCGTCGACCGCAGCGCCGCTTTCGGTTCGTCGTCGTAGCGGTTGTAAGTCTCGGTCAGCTCCTCGAAGCGTTCTTCCGCGTAATTGTAGAACACCGCCTGCTGCGCCTCGTCGACGAACTTCAGCTTTTCGCGGCCGAAGGCGCGGGCGAAGAACTCCTCGAAATCGAGTTCCCGCGCATAGCAGCAGTCGAGAATATAGCTGTCCACCTCGATCGGGGTGAGCGGGGAGCCGACTTCGCGCAGCAGCGCGCCGATCTCTCCGGTTTCGCCGCGCGAGACGCGGAAGCCTTCGGGCAATTCCACGGTTTCGCCCTCGTCGTCGGCATGCTGCCGGGCCAGCACCGTGTGATCCGAATCGAAATTGATTTCAACGCGCGTCGTCCGGCGGACGAATTCGTCGAGTGAGGCCGAATCCTTCGCCTCGGGCAGCGTTCCGGCGCCGAAAAAACAGGCATAGGCGAGCTGTTCCGGAATCTCCGGATAAGTCTCGAAACGGTCGAACACCGTCTCCAGCGCCGTTTCATACGCCGCGATCCAGTTCTTGACGGCGGCGTCTTTGCGCTCTTCGCCGGAGAGATAGGCGAATTCGATCTTGCCGTTCTCCCAGTCGAGCACCCGGCAGTACAGCGCGTCGCCGATGCGGAAATGGTTCTTCTCAAAAAATTCCGCCAGGTCGAACACATTGAGCGTCACCAGGTCGGTCGGTTGCGGGTGCCGCGAAAGTTTCGCATTGGCCTGCGATTCCGCTGTGAAAAAGTCGAACAGCTGCTCCGAACCGAGCAGCAGATGGTAATGGAACACCTGCGAAACCGGCGCGTTGATCGTGGTTTTTGCGATCGCCGCGCCGTCCGGCAGCGTAAGCTCCACTTCGGAGGGGAACACTTCGGGGCCCACGCAGGCGGCGAAGCGGTGACCCGGGAACAGGATTCCCTGCTGAATCTCCCACTCATCCGGCGTGATGATGAATTCGTAGTTGCGGAAGAACATGTCGCGCGGGGTGAAATTCCCTTTGCCGTCGTCGAAAAAGCGGTCGTCTCCGGCGAGCGTGCGGTCGATCCGATCGGTCAGCGCGACGGACTTCCGCCCGCCCAGCCGTTTGATGAGTTCGGCCGCGGTGACCGCTTCGGCGGACTGTTCATGCAGCCGGTCGTCGATTGCCGCCTCGATCTCCCCGATGGTGAATCCGCCCTTCTCGTTCATTGCGTTACCCCCGCGATTTTCGAAAGCCGTTCAAACAGGAATTTACGGACGTGGATTTCGAGGTCGGCCTGTTCGAAGGTCTTGAGTTCGTCGACGGTGATCGCATCGGCGATATTGAACTGCCCGCTCACCGTCCGCCGCAGCCCGGCCAGCGTTCCGCCGCAGCCGAGTTTTTTGCCGATGTCGGAGCAGAGCGTCCGCACATAGGTGCCCTTGGAACAGTGCATGGTGAATTCGCAGAACGGCAGTTCGATCTTAGTGATGTCGATCGAAAAAATGTTGATCGGCTTGGGGTCGCGTTCGACCTCGATCCCTTTCCGGGCGAGTTCGTACAGCTTCTGCCCGTCTTTCTTGACGGCGGAAACCATCGGCGGAATCTGCATCTGTTCCCCGACGAAACCTTCGATCGTCTCCCGCAGCAGTTCCGGCGTGACGGCCGACCAGTCGTGCGTGGCGGTGACTTCGCCGTCGAGGTCGCAGGAGTCGGTCTC
>CAYSZM010000253.1:0-4343 GCA_964435365.1 uncultured Victivallis sp.
GCTCGACACCGAGCCGTTCATCCGCGGCAATCCGCTCGAAATCAAGTTCGACGGCGAGGTTCCGGAACTGGTCGACGCCATTATGCGCAAGGGATTCGAACACCATTACGCGGTCATTCACGCCGATGTCAAGGCGGCGCTGGTCCAGTTCTGCGAGTGGATGAACATCGAAATCGTCGTTGTGGGATAAAAGGGGGAATCGGGAAATGAAGCAGTCCAGAATCGCGGCGCAGCTCTACAGCTTCCGGGATTTCATCAAAACCCCGGCGGGGGTGCGCGACACGCTGCGCAAACTGCGGGCCGCCGGATACGGGGCGGTACAGCTTTCAAGCTCGCTTGCGCCGATGCCGGAACCGGAGTTGCGGAAGATGCTTCAGGAGGAAGGCGTGACGGCGCCGACCAGCCATGAGAAGGCGGCCGACCTGGTCAACGAGCCGCAGCGGGTGATCGATCACCTGCTGGCGCTCGACTGCCGTCATGTCGCCTACCCGTTCCCGCACTGGATGCCGAGCGGAGAAGGGGAGGCGATCGCCTTTGCGGAGGAGCTGAACCTGACGGCGGAATTGTTCCGGCAGGCCGGAATCGTCTTCGCCTACCACAACCACGCCGTCGAATTCCGCCGGTTCGGCGGGAAGACGATGCTGGAACTGCTTTTCGAACACGCGCCGCTGATGGACGGCGAATTGGACACCTATTGGATTCAGAAGGGCGGCGGCGACCCGGTGAAGTGGATCGAACGCCTGCCCGGACGGCTCCGGGTGCTCCATATCAAGGATTTCGGGGTGACCCCGGAGCGGGAATCGGCGATGATGCCGATCGGTTCCGGGAATCTCGACTGGAAGCGGATCTTCGCCGCCGCGGAAACTTCCGGCGTCGAATGGTACGTGGTGGAACATGACGGCGACTGTGCGGACCCGTTCGCGTCGTTCGCCGCAAGCATGAATTATCTCAAGGAGAATTTCGTCTCATGAAACCGATCAATCTCACCATCTGGAATGAATTTGTGCATGAGCGCGAGGCGGGGCCGGCCGGCGAGTGGATTCGCAGCATTTATCCGGACGGAATCCACGCGTTTCTCGCCGGTCAACTGGCGGCGGACGACCTGGTCATCCGCACGGCGACGCTGGACGAACCGGGACAGGGGTTGCCGGATGAAGTGCTCAATACGACCGATGTCCTCGTCTGGTGGGGGCATTGCGCCCACGACCGGGTGGACGATGCGCTGATCGAGCGGGTCCGGCTGCGGGTGCTGGCGGGGATGGGGCTGATCGTGCTGCATTCCGGGCACTACTCGAAAATCTTCCGGCGGCTGATGGGGACGGGCTGCCGTCTGCGCTGGCGGGAAGTCGGCGAGAAGGAGCGCTTATGGGTGGTCGACTCGTCGCATCCGATCGTGGCGGGGGTGCCGGAGACCTTCATGCTGCCGAACTCCGAGATGTACGGCGAGCCCTTCGAATTGCCGGACGACGGCAAGATCGTCTTCCAGTCGTGGTACGAGGGGGGCAACGTGGTGCGCAGCGGCGTGGCGTTCCAGCGCGGCGCGGGGAAGGTGTTCTACTTTTCTCCGGGACACGAGACCTATCCGATCTACCATGATGAGAATATCCGCAAGGTGATCGGCAATGCGGTGCGCTGGGCGAAGGGGACGATCCTGCCGCCGCGGGTGACGCCGCAGCCGGAGCCGTCGGAGACGATCCGGACGGAGAACCCGCTGAATAACATCAATACGAAAGAGCTGCATCGGACGCAACCGGCGATTTGAGTTCAAGAGCCCGTTGCAGAGCGAAAACAGGAGAAAGAACGATGCGTATCATCAAAGTCGGAACCGTCGGAATGGGGCGGATCGGGATGTTCGGTCATGTCCCCGAGATCTGTTCGCTGCCGGACCGTTTTCAGTATGTCGCTGTGGCCGACAATGCTCCGGACCGCCTGGAAAAGCTTCCGGAAAGCATCAAACATGTCCGGACGTATTCTTCGCTGGAGGAGATGCTGAAGGACCCGGAAGTGGAAATGGTCACCATCGGAGTCCGCCACCCGGACCATGTGTCCATGGCTCTTCAGATCATGGCGGCCGGAAAGATCGCGGTGGTGGAGAAACCGGTCGCGACCGGCACGGCGGAGATGGAACTGCTGCGGAAAGCGCGGGAAAAACACCCGGGCAAACTCTTCTTCCGGCATAACCGCCGTTTTGAACCGGCGTTCATCAAGGTGCAGGAGCTGATCCGTTCCGGGATCATCGGCGAACCCCAGTACATCAAACTGTACCGCAGCGTCGGCTACTGCCGCCGGAATGACTGGATGACCATGACCCGGTTCTACGGCGGGCTCCTCTCGAACTGGGGTCCGCACCTGATCGATCAGGCGCTTCAGCTGCTGGACTCCCCGGTGCGGGACATCTGGGCGGACGTCCGCAATGTCATCAGCATCGGCGACGGCGACGATCTCTTCAAGATCCTGCTGAAGGCGGAAAACGGCCGCGTGGCTGACGTCGAGGTTTCCGGCTGCAACGCGATGCCGGGACGCGAAATGGAGATCGTCGGAAGCCGTGGAACCATTGTCCATGAAAATGGAAAAATCCGCGCCCGTTATCTCGACCCGTGCGTCGAACTCAAGCCCCTTCAGCCCCACCCGGAGAATCCGCCGCTTGAATACGGGAACTTCGACGAGAAACTTTACTTCGTCGAATCGCAGTACGACACGCCGACCAATACGCCGTCGATCTGGACCGTCATCTACGACGACATCGTCAAGGGAATTCCCTGCCCGGTGACTTTTGCGCAGGCCGCGGAAGTGGTCCGGGTGACTGAAGAGGTGTTCCGGCGCAGCGGGTTCCTGCCGATCCAGGCGTACGAAAGCAAGGCCTGCAAATAAGATGAACGGGAAAATCAGGGTCGGGATCTGCGGCCTCGGCCGGGCCGGGCGGCAGATGCACATTCCGGAACTCGCATTGTATCCGGAATTGTTCGAGGTGGTCGCTGGTTGCGACCACGCCCTCGACCGCCGCCTGAATCTGCCGGCTCCGGCGGAGGGGATTCGGACTTACGCGACGCTGGAGGAGCTGCTCGGCGACCCTGAAGTGGAACTGGTCACGATCGCGACGCGCAACGCGGATCACACCCCGCAGGCGATCCGGGCGCTGGAAGCGGGCAAGTATGTGGTGGTCGAAAAGCCGATCGCGGTCAGCGTCGAGCAGGTCATGCGGCTGAAAGAGGCTTCCGAGCGGTATCCGGGCAGACTGTTTCTCCGGTTCAACCGCCGTTACGAGCCGCAGTTCTGCCAGATCCGGAATATCCTCGAACGGGGAATTCTCGGGCGGGTCGGCATGATCAAGCTCTACCGGCACCCCATCTGCTGCCGCCGGCGGGACTGGCAGACCATGACCCGCTTCCACGGCGGCATGTTGAACAACTGGGGTCCGCACATCCTCGACCAGGCCCTCGTGCTGCTCGGTTCTCCGGTCGTCGACGTCTGGAGCGACCTGCAGCATAATTTTTCGGCCGGAGATGCCGACGACCAGGTGAAAATCCTGCTGAAAGCGGCGAACGGCTGCGTCGCGGACATCGAAATCTCATCCGTCTGCGCACTGCCCGGCAATCTCTATGAGATCTGGGGCGACCGCGGCGCGCTGGTGGTTCCGAATGAGGGAAACGTGATCCGCCTGAAGTACCTGAATCCGGACGTCCGGCTGCCCGAACTCCGGCCGGAAGAGGGGAATTACCCCTTGTACTACGGCAATCAGGAACATCTGGACCTGATTGCCGAGGAGCTTCCCGTCGATCCCGGACGCGGCCATACGCTGCAGAAGGGCCTCGTGAAGGAATCCGGAGTGGGGACTCAGGAGACCGGCTATTATTCGCAGGACACGATGTGGCTCGATGTCTACGATGCGGTTCGCCACAACATTCCGTATCCGATCAAGATGGAAGACGGCGTCAACGTCGTCAAGGTGTCCGAGCTGATTCACCGGCGAAACACTCTGCCGATCGGTTTCTGACCGGAACCGTTCCCATATTTCACGCTGGCGAGCTTGCATTTCCCCCGGTCCGCATGTATGGTTCGAAAACCTGATGCAACCCGGAGGAGTGGAATGAGTTTCTGGAAGAACGCTGTTTTCGCCCTGTTGTTGACCGGAGCCGTTTCGGCCCCGGCCGCTCCGCTTTTCGAAGATGTGACCGATTCCGCGGGACTGGCCGGAATCAACCGGGACGGCGGCGTCACCTGGGTCGATCTCGACGGCGATGGCTGGTGCGACCTGGTGGTGCAGGGGCGCATCTGGCGCAATGTCGAAGGGAAGAAATTCGTCGAAGTCACCAAAGAGTCCGGCGTGACCCCCTTCGGCTGGT
>CAYSZM010000254.1:0-4338 GCA_964435365.1 uncultured Victivallis sp.
GCCGCCGCATCCGGCTATGGCGTCCTCGAACCGCTCCAGTCGAAGCATTCGATTGTAGAACTCATCACCGAACTCCACGAACAGCTTGCCGTCTGCGCCGAGCCGCCGGTGCTCATCGGCCACTCCTGGGGCGCATGGCTGGCGGCGCTCTATGCGGCGGAGCACCCGAAGTGCGTCGCCCGGCTGGTGCTCGTCGGCAGCGGGCCGTTCGAAACCCGCTACGTTCCGCAGATCGGCGAACGCCGCCTCGCCCGGCTGGACGGAGAGGAACGCGAACGGCTGCGTTTCGTCCTCGAAGAGCTGGAGCGGACCGGGGACCCCGGCCTGCTCGGGGAACTCGGCGCGCTCTGCGGCAAAGCCGACGACTACGCCCCGATTCCCGATCTCGCCGAGCCGCCGGAGGAATTCGACGGCGACATGTACACGAAAATCTGGAACGAAGCCGCCGCCATGCGCGAAAACGGCGAACTCCTGCGCAAAGCCGCCACGCTTTCCGTGCCGTTGACGGTGATTCACGGATACGCCGATCCGCATCCGCCGGAAGGGGTTGCGGAGCCGCTCCGGGAAGCCGGGCTGACCTTCAACCTCCACGTGCTCCCGCAATGCGGACACACGCCGTGGCGTGAAATCCATGCGCGGGAAGAGTTCTTTTCGCTTCTTTTACAATCGTTTGACAATCCTTTTTCAATTTCCTGACAACTTTCCGCCGCATCGCGCTATACTAATTGACGCGGAGACGCTCCCGGCAACTTGCAAATCGCGCACCGGGAAACTATGGTATGGAAGGAGAAAGTCATGAAACGAGTATGCGCACTGTTATGCCTCGCATTCGCCGTGCTGTCCGCCTTTACGGCGTGCGGCGCGGTCAACGCCGCCGCCCCGGCGAAAACCGTCGCCGGCGTCACCCTGACGGTCGAGGCCGAGAAATCGGTGCTTCCGGCCGGAAGCGCGCAGCAACCGATGGTCCGCATCGCCATTTCGGCTCCGCCCGTGCAACAGCAGCTCCGGCGGACGCCGCCGGTCGATCTCGCCATCGCGCTCGACTGCTCCGGTTCGATGGGCGGCGAAAAAATCGTCCACGCCCGGCAGGCCGCCCGCAACGCGCTGGAACTGCTCGGCGAAGACGACGTGTTTTCGCTCATCCTCTACAACCAGGCCGCCAAAGTGCTGATCCCCTCCACCCGGGTCACCGCCTCGACGAAAGAGGAGCTGAAAACGGTGATCGATTCGATTCCGGCGGGCGGCGGAACCGCACTCTTCGCCGGAGTCTCGCTTGCGGCGGATGAACTGCGCAAGCTCGGCCGGGATCCGCGCCGCGTCCAGCGGATCATCCTCCTTTCGGACGGGCAGGCCAATGTCGGCCCCTCCTCCCCCGCCGAACTCGGCAAGCTCGGCGCGTCGCTGGTCATGGAGGGCATCACGGTCAGCACCGTCGGCATCGGCAACGACTACAACGAAGACCTGATGACCGCCCTCGCCCAGAACGCGGACGGCAATTTCTACTTCATCGCGAACAGCGCCGACCTCGGCCGCTATCTCGCCCAGGAACTCGGCTGCGCGCTCTCGGTCGCCGCCCGCGGCGTCAAAGTGAAAATCACCTGCCCGGAAGGCGTTACGCCGCGCGGAATCCTCGGCTACCAGTGCCGGATCGACGGCCGGACCATCGAGCTTGACTTCAACCAGATCTACGCCGGGCACGACAAGGTGCTGATTCTCCAGCTCGCGCTGCCGCCGCAGCCCGCCGGGAGCGCGAAAGACCTCGCCGACGTGACGCTCGAATACATCACCAACGATGCGGTCAAAGCGCCGGAAGTGACCCGCCGCGTGGCAGTCAACTTCACCGCCGACGAGGCCGCCAGCAAGCAGAGCCTCAACAAGGAGGTCAGCGCCTCCGTCGCCATCCAGCAGAGCGCCGTCCTGCGTGAAAAGGCGATCCTGGAATCCGACAGCGGCAATTTCGCCGGCGCCAATGAGAAAATGAAAGAAGCGAAACAGCTCCTCGAAGACAATGCCGCCATCACCGAAAGCGCCGATGTCGAGGAAGCCGCCCGGCAGGTAGTCAAGGACTCCTCCAAACTGGAAAAAGCAGCCGACGCTCCCGAGAAATACAATGAAGCGCGCAAGGAGATGCGCGGCCGCAGCTATCAGATCTTCAACAGCCAGCCGGTCAAACAGTAAAGGTATTGCATGAGACGACGCGTTTCCCCCGAACTCATTCTGATCCCGGTGATCGGGGCGGCGCTGCTGGCGGCGCTGCTGCTCGGGGGACTCGCCTTCTTTCTCTCCCGCCACGAGGAGGCGTTCCGGCGCGAGGAGCTGCGCAATCTGCTCCGCGCCGAATGCCGCCTCTTCGCGGAACGCTGCGGGCAGGAGCTCGACGCAATCCGCGCCGAACTCGAACTGCGCGCCGCCCACACCCCGCCGAACGCGGAAGGAATCCGCCGGGCGATCGCGACGGAACCGTTTTTCATCGAAGGCTTTGTCGCCGACCGTTCCGGCCGGCTGCTCTATGCCGGGAACTCCGGCGACTGGCAGCGGCGGTACGGCGAACTCTTCACCGAGCTGGTCAGCGCCCGGCAAAGCCCGCCGCCCTCCCCCGCCCTCGCCCCGGCTGCCGCACCGGAAGTCCAAAGCAGCTTCCGTTCCAAACAGCTCATTGAGCCGGTCCCGATGCGGCAGACCGCCCAGCGTCTCAATTTCGAGCGGAATGCCGACGCTCTCGCCGAAACGGCTCCGACGATGGAAAAAGCGGAGGCGGAAACACAACCGGCGGCGGCGGCAACGGCAAAAGCGGCGGGGGAGCCGCGGATGATTCCGCACTTCACCGCGCTCACCCGAAATCGCGCCTCCGGCTTCATCCCCTGGTTCGCGGACAACCGGTTCGCGCCGCTGGTCTGGGCGGCAAGCGCCACCGATCCCGGGAAAATCGTCGGGTTCGAGCTGGAGAGCATCGTCCTCTGGTCCCGGCTGGTGCCGCTCTTCCCACAACGGCTGCCCGACTACTTCCGCATCGAGCTGGTGGACGCGTCGGACCGGGTCATCCACGCGGCGGGCGGCGAAATTCCGCCAAACGCAACGAGCGAACCCGTTCTCATCATGCCGTTTTCGGAACTTCTCCTGCCCAACGCACAGATTCGCGCCTCGCTGATTCCGGAAAAACTCCCGCTCGGGAGCTACCGCGCCGTCGTGTGGATCGGCATCTCCGCGCCGGTGTTGGTCATCCTGTTCGCCGGGCTCCTGCTCTATCGGCTGATCCGCCGCGAGTTGCGGCTCTCCGCCCAGAAGACCGGATTCGTCTCGCAGGTGTCGCACGAACTCAAAACGCCGCTCACCAGCATCCGCATGTACTCCGAGCTGCTGCACGACCATGACAAAGAGCTCGCACCCGAAAAGCGGACGAACTATCTGCGCATCCTGCTCGAAGAGAGCGAGCGGCTCTCCCGGCTGGTCGGCAACGTCCTCGACTTCGGCCGTCTCGACGAAGGGCGCAAACGCTACGCGCCGGAAGAGGTGGAATTGCCCGCCCTCCTCGCCGACGCCGTCGAGCTCAACCGCGAGCGCGCCGCCGCCAGCGGAATCGAAATCAACCTGGAACTCCAGCAAAGCGAAGAGATTCCGCGTTGCCGGATCGATCGCGATTCGCTCCTCCAGGTGCTGCACAATCTCTTCGACAACGCCATCAAATACGCGGCGGACGGCGGCAGGGTCGACCTTTCGCTCGCTCGCGCCGCAAGCGGCCGCTGGGAAATCCGGCTCCGCGACTACGGCCCCGGCATCCCGCCCGGCTCCGAAGAGCGGATCTTCCGCAAATTCTACCGGGTCGATTCCGCGCTCGACGCGAAAGTCTCCGGCTTCGGCCTCGGACTCGCCATCGCCCGCGGTTTGCTCCGCGACCAGAAAGGCGACCTCAAAGCCGTCGCCGCCGATCCCGGTCTACTGTTCATCCTCACCCTCCCCGGAGAAACCGAACATGGAAGCATATAAAATCCTCATCGCCGAAGACGACCGCAACATCCGCCGGGGTCTGGCCGACGCGCTGGAACTCGAAGGCTACCAACCCATTGAAGCCGCCGACGGCAGCGAAGCACTCAAACTCTTCCACGAATGCAAACCCGACCTCCTCCTCCTCGACATCATGATGCCCGGGCTCTCCGGCTACGAAGTTTGCCGCCGCATCCGCAACGACGACCCGCTCGTCCCCGTCATCATGCTCACCGCCAAAGGCGAGGAGATCGACAAAGTCCTCGGCCTCCAACTCGGCGCCGACGACTACGTCACCAAACCGTTCGGCTTGCGCGAACTCTCCGCCCGCATCGCCGCCCAGCTCCGCCGCCGCCG
>CAYSZM010000255.1:0-4262 GCA_964435365.1 uncultured Victivallis sp.
ACCCCAATTTCGGAAAAACCTATACCGTCGCCTTCGCCAAAGACCTCTCCGTCAATGCCGTCGCCGATGCGGTCAAGACTGGCAACTCCGTCACCGTCTACGCCGCCGATGTCAAGAACCCGCTTGTTCTCGGTCCCTGGCGGCAGGCCCGATATGCCTATTTCCTGCTTGACAACTATTACCCCGAGCACGACGAGATCTGCCGCAAGCAGGGCGAGCTTCTGCTCAACGCGGCCAACGGCAAGCCTTACGATTCCGCCGCGATGGAAGCGCTCAACCGGGAACTCGAGGCGCTCAACGCCCGCACCTGGGCCAGATAACCCGGAACCGGCATCAGGTTTCGAACTGGAAAATCTCTTCCACCGAAACCTGGAACGAACGGGCGATCCGGAACGCCAGTTCCAGCGACGGGTTGTATTTGCCCGCTTCCAGCGCAAGGATCGTCTGCCGGGTCACCCCGACCCGGTCGGCGAGCTCCTGCTGAGTCATTTCCCCGTGCTCGAAGCGGAAACGCCGGATCTGGTTGGTGATTTTGGCCGGTTCAGACATTGCCGGGCCTCCGGTAGAGAATCAGGATGGCCACCGAGCGCGCCAGAAAAATCAGGCACAGCGAAGCGTTGACAAAAAAGGCCGGAATGTCCGTGCCGATGGTGATCGTCCCCTGCGGGCCGTAGAGAAAAAACGGCATCAGCATTCCCGCCACGAAAAACAGCCAGAACACCGAATAACCGATCAATGTGGCCTTGCGCGAAATCGCCAGATCGCGTTCGTCCATGACCACTTTTCCGGCGTTCCGCTCCCGGCGCCCGATCACCCCGACGAACCCGATCAGTCCGATCAGCCCGAATACTCCCAGCGCCCCTCGATGGTATTGCGTACAGGCGCCGATCACCAGATACAGCAACACCGTCAGCAGAATGACCTTGATGACAAACCATGCCTGCCGTTCCAAGATACTCATCGTCGAGCCTCCTTTTGTTATGTAATATTAACTATACATAGTATAATTTATTTTTAACATAATGTCAAGTTTGTTTTACATTAAAACCCAAAAAAGAGCAATTAATGATGACCTCTCCTCCGTGCGGAATTCCCTGTCCGGTCAGCGCCAGAAGCGGTTGACTGCGGCGAGGGCGACGCGGATTTCCGGGAGTTCGGGGTGCCAGTGCTTCTCGTATTCGAGGGTGACCAGCCCGGTGTAGTCGGCCTTTTCCAGCAGCGCGAGCAACTCCGGAACCGGGAGGTCGCCTTCGCCGGGGACCGTGTTGACGATCTTGCCGTCGTCGCCGATCCGGCTGTCTTTCACGTGCACGTCGACCACATGCCCGGCGAGGAGTTCCCAGCTGTCGCGGAAGGTCTCCCCGGCGTAGCGGCAGGTGTGGTGCGCGTCCCAGACGATCGGGATTCCGCATTCGACCCGGTCGATCAGGCGGCGGCAGCGGGCCGCCGAGGAGCAGCCGTCGTGGGTCTCCAGCGCGAGCTGCGCCTTGAGCCCGAGGCCGCGGAACCATGCGAGATTCTCCAGCGCGATGGCGATTCGCTCTTCGGCGAATTCCTCCTCGAAATCGAAGCCGCCGAACACCCGCAGGTAGGGGATTCCCACGCTGTCGGCCAGTCTGCCGAGCGCGGCGAGCGCATCGTTATCGTTCTTGCGCGAAGCGATGCCGAAGGAGCTGCCGAGCACCCGGACCCGTCCCGCCGCCGTCAGCGACTTGAGCAGCGCCAGTTTGACCGGATCGGCGAAGATCGCCGGGAGGTCGAGCGACCCTTCCAGCGTCCTCAGTTCGAGGTACGGAAAGTCGAAATCGTCGGAGAGCTTGACCGCCTCCGCCAGCGACAGCTGCGGACACCCCAGCGTCGAAAATCCCCACTTGAAATTGCGCATGGCCTCTCTCCTTTCTTTCTGTATGTCTATTCAAATATGAAGTGACGTTGAATCTCGGCGGCCATTTTTTTGTGGCCGAAGTTCGACAGGTGCAGCCCGTCGGCGGTCGATTCGGTTCCGCTCAGCACCGCGGCGAAGCGGCGGCGCGGCACCAGCCTGACGCCGTATTTCTTCGTCAGCTCCCGCTGAATCCCCACGTAATTGCTGTGGAACGGCGGCGCCGGGAGCTCCAGCATCACCGCCGGGACTCCGGTCGCGGCCACCGCCGCCAGCAGTTCGTCCAGCTTCTCGCGGAACGTTTCGGCGGGAACGCCGTGGAGCAGGTCGTTGCCGCCCAGCTCGATCAGCAGCGCATCCCCCGGCCGGAAGTGGAACCGTTTGTTCAGGATCGGCAGCGAATCGCTCACCTTGCTACCCGGAACTGCCTGATTTCGAATCCTTCCCGGATGTTCCGCCTCCAGCAGGCGGCTCCAGATCATTTCGCCGTCGAAGCCGATTCCGGAGCTGATCGAGTCGGCCAGAATCCAGAGCGTGCCTTTGACCGGGACCGGGGCCGCTTCCCGCCAGTGGGGCAGCTCGATCATCGCCGCCGCCGCCAGACAGAGCGCCAGCGCAATCTGGAAAATCCACGTTTTCGCGTATTTGAGCTGCACCGCGCACTCCATGGCGGCGGCGGAGAGCACTGTCGGCCAGAACAGCCAGCCCGGCATCGGCGTGGAGGAGAGCAGCCAGGCGAGCATTCCGAACAGCGCCGCGGTCAGGGAGAGGTGGCGGCGGAGTTTCCCTTTGGTCCTGATCCCGAGCAGGATCGCCGCGGCCAGCAGCGCGATTCCGTCCCAGAAAACCCATCCCGACGCGATGTGGAGCAGCAGCGGATGCACCGGTTTACCCCCTGTTTTCTCTCCAGACGATGAGAATCAGCCAGAGCCAGGACAGTACGAACACGAGGGCGGAAACGATTCCGGCCGCGAGTTTCGTCCGCTTCGCCGTATGGGTGAGTGCGCTGAAGAAGACGTACCAGTCGAGAAGCGCGGTCAGATAAAGCGCCAGAACCACGATCGCCAACTGCTGCAGCGAAGCGTTCCCGCCTCCCAATGCAACGATTCCTCCGGCCAGCCCCAACGCCGCCAGCAATTGAAGGAGGATCGGCAGAAGCGTCTTCATGGGTTGGTCCCTGCTCCGTCGGTGATGATGACGCTGACGCCGCTGTAGGCGGACTCCGCCCGCTTGGCCAGATCGCGTCCGCCGAGGAAGACCGAGGTCGAGAGCCAGTCGGCCACCATCGCCGAGGGGGCGATTACCGTCACCGAACCGGGGGCCTGGGTCGGCTTGCCGGTCAGCGGATTCATGATGTGCCCGTACTTCACTCCGCCCAGCATGACGAAACGTTCGTAATCGCCGCTGGTCGAGAGCGAAACATTGCAGAGTTCAAGTACATCGTCCAGCAGTTCGCCGTTCTTCTGCGGGTTGCGGATGCCCACCCGGTAGGCGGTCTGTCCCGGCGGCGGTTTCTGCAGCAGCCGCAGATTGCCGCCGAGGTCGATCACGCCGCAGCGGATGCCGAGTTTCTCCACCGCTTCGGCCGCCCGGTCCACCGCGTAGCCCTTGGCGATTCCGCCGAGGTCGAAACTCATCCCGGGCACGGTGAATTTCACCGTCCGGTCGACGTTGTTGAAGATGACCTTGTCGAGGCCGACTTTGGCCATCGCCTGGGCGATCTCCGCCTGGCCGGGCGGCACGTCGCCGCGTTTGCGGTAAAATCCCCACAGGTCCATCAGCGGTTTGGCGGTGATGTCGAAGAGCCCGTCGGTGAACAGATACGCCTTGCGCGCTTCGAGCAGCAGGTACCAGAGCTCCGGCGAACAGGTGAACGGCTTCTCCGCCGCCTGTTTGTTCAGCCGCGAGAGTTCGCTCTCCGGGTCGTAGAGATTGCAGAGCGACACGGTCCGGTCGAAGGATTCCCGCGCCCGGTCCGCCGCCGCCCGCGCCACGTCGGAGGGGCCGTAGAAGGTGAAATTCGCCACCGTTCCCATGATCGGAAAGGTGCGTTCGTATTTGACGTTGTTATCCGCCGCCCGGTTGACCAGCCTTGCGGCAAACAATGTGAGCAGCGCGAACAGCACCAGTCCGAGCGCGATTCCGATCCGGGTACGGTTGGTCATGCTTTCTTACGCTTTCTCTACCAGAATCCGGCAGTTTTCTCCGTTGACGTCCACTTCGGCGCCGCCCGCGGCGGAACCGGCTCCGAGTGTGACGGCGAGCGTCTCTTCGCAGATGTACGCCTCGTTCGCCTTCACCGCCGCCGCCCGGGCTTCGGACATTTCGAACGTCACCCGGATGCGGTCGGTGACGTCGAACCCGAGCTCCTTGCGCAGGT
>CAYSZM010000256.1:0-4223 GCA_964435365.1 uncultured Victivallis sp.
AGTCATCCTGCGCAAAGGTTCCGCGCGGAAGTGACGGTCCGGGAGGTGCCGGATGAGGCAGGGCCGGAAAAAGACGCGTGAACATGGGCAGGTGATGGTCGAATATGTCATCATGCTGGTTCTGTTGGCAGTTTTCGCCCTGGCTCTGCTGGCGCTGGGAGGAGCCTTTTCCAGCCAGAGCGAACGGTTGGTCGAACTGGTGAGTGCAGAAGTTCCGTAGAGGATGATCGAAACACAAGACCGGAGGAGAGAATCATGGGCATCGTTCGTGGCGGAAAGCGCCGCCGGCAGCGTGGGCAGGCGGTGGTTGAATACATTATCCTGATCGTGGTGATTGCCTTGGCCGCGCTGTTTGTGCTGGCCAACTTCAGCGACCGGCTCCGTTCGATGGTGACCGGCGTGACGGTGACCCTCGGCGGCACCGAAGACGATTCCATGAGCAAATCGAGCGTTGAAATCGTTCGTGAGCTCGACAAGACCGGGCTTGATTACGGCAACAGCAACTGATTTCCCGGCAGAAAGGACGCGCCGCTTCCATTGGGGACCGGCGCGTTTTTTTATGTAAAGAGGGGGATATGCAACAGGAAGACAATGCCGGGAAGGCGAATGTTTCACTGGCCGCATTTTATGCGGTTTCCGCCGGGCTTTTCGGCTGGGTTGCCGGATGTCTGGCCGTGCTTCTGCTCACGGTGCTGATTCGATTTCCGATTTTCGGCCTGTACCGGATGTTCTGTTACCATATCTGTTATTTCTATTTGCATCTGGCGATTTTATCAATTGCGTACGGCATCTTCCTTTTTCTCCGGCTGCTTTACCACCCCCGCTCAAAGTGGAAATCGCTGTGTGTTTCGGTGCTGGGGATAGCCGGGATCGTCTCCGTTTCCTCCATCCCCTGCGGGATGCTGTATCAGTTGCAGGATATGCTGGAGGGATTTTACCCCGACGATATCTGGAAGATGCTGGTGGGGGATTTGAGCGGCTGCTTTTCGGTCGGCTGGCAGATTGTGCTGTTTTCTTTCCCGCTGAACCTTGCGGCGTTGATCGGCTTTTTTGCCGTGACCCGGTTCTGTGTGAAGCGGTATGAACGGGGATGCCGGCCGTGGCTTTACCGGAAACTGGCGAAGTGGAACGCCGCTTATCCGGACCGGGTGTTCTTTGCCGCGGGAGCCATTCTTTTCATCATCGCGCTCGGGTGTTGCACGAGCCACATTGATTATGAGTACGACCGCTATTTTCTCGGCAGCATCTATATTCCGCGGATTCGGCCGTTTGGCTGGTTCATTCTGGGAATGATTGTCCCGATTGTGGAGGGGCAGGCTCTGGTTTTGACCTTCTTCTGCTGGCTGTTCAAGTTCATCAACCGGAAGCTGGCGTGGGCGGTTCTGGCGACTGCCTCGCTCTCGATGGCGGTGTCCGGCATATGGAATATGCTGCCGCAGAACGTGTTTATCCGGACATTGGGCGAGGCGTATGATAAATCCATGCGGCTTCGAACCCTGTCGCAACTGGACAGTTTCAACGACGGAATTACGACCGTGGGCACGTTCTATTGCGAGGGGGACCTGCTGGCGGAACTCCGGGCAGATCGAGGGATGAACGCCGACAACGAGATTGCCGCCGGACCGTTTGTTCTCAAAATTACTCCGCTCGACAATCGCCTCTACGGGTTTGAGCACTGCCCCGTTCCTCAGCCGCGATGATGGCGGAACCGGGCGGGGTTTTACTGCTTTTCATCCCCGGCAAAAATTTTCTCCGGCATCGGCTCGCTGAGGATGACGGTTTTTTCCGGCGTCGCGCCGTTGCCGGAATAGAGGTCGGCGGTGATGGCGTCGTCCGTGAGGTGAAGCACGACAAATCCCCAGCCGGGAAAGAGTTCGAAGAACCGCACGGGGTCGACGTAGTCTTTGCGGAATTCCGCATGTCCTTCCGTACTCTTTGAGAACACCTTGGCCAGCGCGGCTTTCCCCGAGGACAGAAGCGTGAATGGAGGAGCGCCTTCGCCGCTTGCCATTCCGGAGCAGGTCATCTGGAGGATGCGGCCTTTTTCGGTCTTGCGCTCGACGATGGCGGGCTTGTGGGTGTGTCCGCAGAAGATGTAGGCGTTGTGTTTCTCCAGCAATTCAAGCAGCTTTCTGCGGTTTTCCGGCTGGGTGTTCGCTTTGGAAGCGAGCCCCACGCCGCCCGCCGTATAGTTGAATACGACCTTGCCGCCGGGGCAGGGCAGGATGGGGACGTGGGTGAAGACCAGCAGGCGCTTGAAGCCCGGATTTTGAGCAATCTGCGTTTCGATCCGGGAGAGATCGGGGTGGATGGCGTCGATGAAGAGCAGCAGGTCGTCGCCGCTGCGGACGGCGTAATTCATATCCTCCGGAGCCTGGTCCCGCTTGAGCACGTTCTTGAGGTAGGGCAGCATGAATGAACGGTAGGCGGCGCTTTGGCCGGGGCCGTCCGAATTGATCGAACGGACATCGTGATTGCCTACGGCGAAGAGCAGCGGTACACTGCCGAAGTACGGACTTACGGCGGCGAGCGCGTCGCGGAGCATGGCGACATGCATGTCCTCGGAAATGGCGTCTCCCTGGACGAAGTCGCCGAGTTGGATGACATATCTGGTTTGTCCGGAGACCTTGCTTCCGGCGGCCTTGAGTTCCTCCGGGACATTCTTCTTCCAGATGGCGGCGTTCCGGTCGAGTCCCTCCTGCTGGGCGGGGCGAATTCCAGTGGCCCCGACCCGGTATTGCGGGCCGTCGAAGTGAAGGTCGCCGAGCAGGATCAGCTCATAATCCGCGGCGAAAAGCAGTGTCGCGACTGTGGCGAAGAGAAGCGTAAAAAGCGTTTTCATCGATCAATCCTTTTCAATTTGTGATGCAATGACTATAGAGTCGTCATTCGCTGTTTTCAAGCGGCGGTCGAAGAGGAGTGTGTTCGCTTTCGGTTTCTCTTGTGTGAGGGGAGGCGGCCCCGGTGAAACGGGAATTTGGCTGAGCTGATTTCACGAAATCCAAGCCGGCTCCTCATCCTTTTCAAACGGACCCGGTCTACTTTTTACAGCGATATGAAAGCCGCGTCTGCCGTCACCGGCTTTGTGATGACGGCATTGGTTGCGGAACAACGAAGAAGGAAGCGAAAATGCTGAAAAGAACCGTACTGTTGTGCGCCGGGCTGTTGGCGCTGGCGTTGCCGGGGGCGGAAATTTCCCCGAAAGTCGTTTCCACCGCGCAGGGCAAGGCCGATTTTGTGATCACGCTTACCGATCAGGAGCTGGCCGGGGTCAACGACCGGGCGGTGTTGCGGATCATCTCCGACGACCGGACGATGCCGGACGGCTCGACGGCTTCTTCGACCTCCGAGTTCTTTCCCTTGCCGTACAAGATCGAAGAGGGCAAAATCCGCCTGACGCTGCCGGTCGGCGGCGAGGCGGAGCGAACGGTTCAGCTCGTTTTCCCCGCCGACAAAAAGGAGAACCGGAAAGCGAAGGACAAGGTGCTCTTTTCGGTTGTGTTCAGTGCGCTTGACCCCGATCTCTTCGCGCTTCATCCGTACAAGGGTGATTTTCACGCCCACAGCCAGGTGTCGGACGGCAAGTACACGCCGTTTGCCGTCGGCGCCAACGGCCGCAGGGTCGGACTTGATTTCTTCGCGCTCACCGATCATCGCAAGCGCGAAGGGTCGGTGGAGATGGTTCGTGAGTTCAAGCCCTACCAGTTGGACTATCTGACCGTTCACGGCGAAGAATTCCATTCCGGCAACGCGGTTGTGCACAGCCTCGCGTTCGGTCACGAAAAAGGGGTTCACGAGTGGATCAACGCCAATCAGGAGGAGTTCGACAGACTGGTCGCCGAAGCCGAAAAGAAATTGACCGGGCTCAATCTGAGCGATTTTGAGCGCCATCAGGTCGCTTCGGCCCAGGTGCTGTACCGCAAGGCCCGCGAATTCGGAGCCGAACTGGTCATTTTCTGCCACCCCTACTGGCGCCCCAACGGCCGCTTCAACGGTCCCCCCCGCTATACCGACGCCATGCTTGACCTCAGCGAATTCGATGCCCTCGAAATGCCCAACGGGACGGGCGGCGTCAATCTCAGCCTGACCGTCGACCGCGTTCTCGACAAGGCCCGGGAGGGCAAGAATTTCCGTTTTGTCGGCGTCAGCGACAGCCACGACACCGCCAACCCCAATTTCGGAAAAACCTATACCGTCGCCTTCGCCAAAGACCTCTCCGTCAA
>CAYSZM010000257.1:0-4184 GCA_964435365.1 uncultured Victivallis sp.
CGGTCGGGAGGAGGTTCGGAGGGGGGCGAAGCGCCCCCTCTGATTCCCACGACGATAGATGATAGGATAGATAACCGATTTTTTTAAATTGCGGTATGAAAATGGAGATTTCATTATATATTAATGGGATTGAAGAAAGGATCGTGATTCGATGTTTGAGAAAATTCGGATTCGCGGTGCGTCGCAACACAATCTGAAGAATGTCGATGTGACGATTCCGCGCAATCAGCTTGTTGTTATTACCGGGCTTTCGGGTTCCGGAAAATCGTCATTGGCATTTGACACACTTTACGCTGAGGGACAGCGGCGTTATGTGGAGAGTCTTTCTGCTTATGCCCGGCAGTTTCTTGACCGGATGCAGAAGCCGAAGGTTGAACATATCGAGGGGCTTTCGCCGGCGATTGCCATTGAGCAGCGGACGGCGGGGGGGACGCCACGTTCGACTGTTGCCACGGTGACAGAGATTTACGACTATCTGCGTTTGCTGTATGCACATGTGGGGACTCCGCACTGTCCGCATTGCGGGCGGAAGCTTGAGTCGCAATCGGCGGAAGCGATCAGCGATCAGCTGCTGAAATTGAAGGCGGGAAGCAAGATGATGGTTCTTGCTCCGTTTGTCAGTGGAAAGAAGGGGGAGCATCGCGATGTTCTCAATTCGATTCGCAATGAGGGATTTGTCCGCGCCCGGATCGATGGGGAGATCGTTCTCCTTGATGCGGAAGAGCTTCCTGCGTTGGAGAAGACGAAGCGGCATACCATCGAAGCGGTGGTGGACCGGTTGATTACCGGCAAGACCGATGCGTCGCGCCTGACCGATTCGGTCGAACTTGCATTGCGACATGGCGGGGGGACATTGACCGTGCTGCTGGAAGCGCCGGAAGGGGAGGAGCCTGAGTTCCGGGAGGAGTCGTTCAGCGAGAATCTCGCCTGTACCGAATGCGGGGTCTCTTACGGCGAACTTTTGCCGCGTAATTTTTCATTCAACTCTCCTTTCGGGGCCTGCCCGCATTGTAACGGACTCGGGGTGCAGCAGGTGATGGACCCGACGAAGGTGATTCCCGATCCGTCGCTGTCGATCAAGAATGGAGCGATTCCGGGGTGGCGGCGGGGGCCGCGACATCTGATTATCTATTATAATCTGCTGTTGCGCAAATTGTCGGAGTGGCTGGATGAACCGGATATGCTGACCACGCCGTTCCAGAAACTCCCGGAACGGGTGCGGCAGGTCATTTTGTTCGGCAGCGGTGAAACTCCGCTGGAATTCGATTATTGGATGCATGGCCGGAAATACCGCTGGAGCAAGCCCTTCGAAGGGGTTCTGGAAAATATGCGCCGCCGGATGGAAGAGACGGAATCGGAGTCGGTCCGCGAGCGGCTCGGCAGCTATCTGAGCCCGCAGGAGTGCCCGGTTTGTCATGGCGCGCGGTTGAATCCGGTGAGTTTGGCGGTGACCGTCGGCGGAATTTCCATCGACCGGTTCAATGCGCTTTCGGTGGAGGCGGCGCGCGATTTTGTCGACGGACTTTCGCTCGAAGGCGAGGATGCCGTGATTGCCGGGGAGGTTTTGAAGGAAGTCCGCAGCCGACTGGCGTTTTTGAATGATGTGGGATTGAATTATCTGACGCTCAACCGGATTTCCAGTACGCTTTCCGGCGGCGAAGCGCAGCGGATTCGGCTGGCAACGCAGCTCGGCTGCGGCCTGGTCGGGGTCCTCTATATTCTCGACGAGCCCTCAATCGGGCTGCACCAGCGCGACAACGACCGCCTGTTGGCCACGCTGGAGAAGTTGCGCGACATCGGCAATACCGTTCTGGTGGTCGAGCACGACCTCGATACCATTGAGCGAGCCGATTATGTGCTGGACCTGGGCCCGGGCGCCGGGGTTCATGGCGGGGAGCTGGTGGCGGCGGGAACGCCGAAGGAGATTCCTTCGTTTCCGCGTTCGCTGACTGGCGATTATCTGGCGGGACGTCGGGTGATTGCCCTGCCGGAAGGCCGCAACCCCGGCAACGGGGAATTCCTGAGAATCCGCGGCGCCGAACTCAATAACCTCAAGAAGGTTGATGTGGAAATTCCGCTGGGGACTTTCACCTGCGTGACCGGGGTTTCCGGGTCGGGCAAGAGTTCGCTCATCAACGGCATTCTGGTGCGGGCGCTCAATGCGCATCAGGGGATTCAGGACCTGCCGCCCGGCAAGCACGGCTCGATCGAAGGGCTGGATCATATCGACAAGGCGATTGTGATCGACCAGAGCCCGATCGGGCGGACGCCGCGTTCGAATCCGGCGACTTATACCGATGCGTTCGGCGCCATTCGGAAGCTGTTTTCTGAGCTCCCGGAGTCGAAGGTGCGCGGTTATGGCCCCGGCCGGTTCAGCTTCAACGTCAAGGGCGGCCGCTGCGAAGAGTGCAAGGGGGACGGCATCCGCAAGATTGAGATGCAGTTCCTCTCCGATGTTTATGTCGAATGTTCGGCCTGCGGCGGACGGCGTTTCAATAAGGAGACGCTCGGAGTCCACTACAAAAAGAAGAACATCGCCGATGTGCTCGATATGACGGTGAATCAGGCGGTGGAGTTCTTTGGTGCGGTTCCGTCGCTCGCCCGCAAATTCCGGACGCTGCAGGATGTCGGGCTTGGTTACATCACGCTCGGACAGCCGGCCACCACGCTTTCCGGCGGCGAAGCGCAGCGGGTGAAGCTGGCGGCGGAACTGGCCCGGATTCCGCGCGGTCATACCGTCTACATTCTCGACGAGCCGACTACCGGACTTCATCTCGCCGACATCGACCAGCTCCTGCGCGTGCTCTACCGGTTGCGCGACATGGGCAACACGGTCATCGTGATCGAGCACAATCTCGACGTGATCAAAACCGCGGACCACATCATCGACATGGGGCCCGAAGGAGGCGACAACGGCGGGCGGGTGATCGCCTGCGGTACGCCGGAAGAGATTGCAAAAGTGAAGAAATCACATACCGGAAACTACTTGAAACGGTATCTTCCCCCTCAAAAGTGAATTGATTCCTGTTTTTCGAAAAAAAAAGCGAATTCGCTTGCATTTCTCCCTGACACCATATATTGTAAAACTTGGAGAGAGGTTTTAATTACAATGGAATGAGGGGGGATTTTGCATTCGGCGCAGCTTTGTACAGGCTCGGCGGACGCGATCCCAGGTTCAAAAAAACCAACAGAAGGATCGATGAAATGAAGAAAAAAATCGCGTTCATGTTCGCCATGGCCGGAGTGGCGCTGCTGTTTGCAGGTTGCTCCTCGCTGCAGACTGCCGACTCCTCGAAGTTCAACGGGCAGAAAATCACGGCTTCCGGAACCGGCGTGGCGCACATCTCCGGTTCCGCCAGCGGCCTTTACCTTCTCTGGATTCCGCTGATCGTCGGCTCCACCGAGAACCCGAACAGCATTGTGTTCAGCGAGGATTCCTGCAATGTGACCGCGGTTACCGACATGGTCACCAAGAAGAGCAAGGAACTCAACGCCGCCAAGACGATCGACCTGGTTTCCGCCAAACACAGCACGAACATTCCGTTCCCGTTCCCGTACATTTTCTACTGGCGTACGGTCACGGTTTCCGGCAATGCGGTCAACTGAGCCCGGCATCGAAACGGATCATCTTTTATAATTACAGAGGTTTATTGATATGAAAAAGATTATGTTTCTTCTTTCCGTGGCTGCTTTCGGCCTGCTGTTTGCCGGATGTGCCAGCGTCGAAGTGGTCCCGAATAAGAACCTGAACAGCGAGAAGATTTCTCTCAGCGGTGCGCCGATTGCCCACTTGAACGCGCAGAACTGGGGAATTTATCTCTTCTCGATTCCGCTTCTGACCGGTTCGACCGACTCTCCCGGAAGCATTGCCGTAGTCACGGATACGGTGAATGCCGAGTCGATGATTCCGGTCATCACCGCGAAGAGCAAGGAATTGACTGCGACTCAGATGCTTGATCTTGCGTCGCAGTATTCCAACTTCGGTTTTATTTTCTACTGCCGTTCGATCAATATCTCGGGCAATTCCGTCAAATAGTCTTTGATCGAAGTGAAAAAGCCGTGTTTCCCTGGCGGGGAGCGCGGCTTTTTTGATGTCAGGCTACTGAGTCGATTGCGTCAAGTCGTTCCTCCAGATGACGGCGCCTTTGAGTATATTCATTGGTGATGAGAGCAAACTCGGTTTC
>CAYSZM010000258.1:0-4178 GCA_964435365.1 uncultured Victivallis sp.
AACTCCTGGTGGTGATCGCGATCATCGCCATCCTCGCCTCGATGCTGCTGCCCGCGCTCAATCAGGCGCGCGAACGGGCGCGGCAGACGCAGTGCCTCAGCCAGCTCAAACAGAACGGCGTGGCGCATTCCCTGTACCTTGCCGACAACGCCGACATGACCTGCGGCCCGCGCGGCAACAATTTCGGCAGCGGCCGCTGGTGGAAAGCGCTGGCCCCCTATATTTCGTCGGTCAACACGGCGACGAACACGGGCAACCTGGTGTTCAACACCGGCGGCGGCGGGGGAGAGAAGGCCTCGACGATGAAGAACGTATTCAAATGCCCGAACTCCACGCGCCCCTATGCGCTTGACGGTGCTACATTTGTGGCGTTCTCCTACGTCTACAATACCGCGCTGGTGGAGTGGATCAACGGCAAGGGCTCCAGTGCGGCGAACGGCTGGACGTTCAAGGTGAACCGCCTGAAGCAGCCGAGCCGCAGCCCGATGCTGTTCGACGGGGCGGACAATTTCGAATTCACCGCAAGCTGGCTCTCCCGGATCGAATATGTTCACGCCAGCCGCAGCGACGCGGTGTTCTTCGACGGGCGCAGCTCGGTGGTTGACCGGAAGCCGGTGGATGCGAATTACGTCCGCGCCGTACTGTGAAAATCGACAGGAAGAGATCACATTTCATGAAAAAATGGTGTCTGTTGTTGGCCGGTCTGCTGACCGGGAGTGTATTCGCCGCCGGTTCGGGGCCGATCGTGGCCACGGCGTTCGGCGCTCGCGGAGACGGCGTCGCCGATGATTATTCCGCCATTCAGGCGGCGGTCGGGGCGCTTCGGGAACAGGGGGGAGGGGAGCTTTACTTTCCGCCCGGAACCTACCGGATTGCGACGCGGGCGAAGGCGGCGATCCTGCTGGACGGCATTTCGCATGTGACGCTCCGTTTCGCCCCCGGTGCGGTGCTGCTGATGGACAACCTTCAGAAGGACGGCGCGGGCGGCGGCCACGGCGTGGTCGTGCGCGGCCCGGCGACCGACATCCGGCTTGAGAACGTCCATGTCAACTGGAAGACGAAAGCCTCGCGCCGCAGCAACGGCGACGCCTTCCGTTTCGAAGGGTTTCCGTCCGACGAGGGGACGATCTCCCGGATTTCCCTGTCCGGCTGCATCGGGGAGAACAGCGCGCAGACCGGCGCGGTTTTCATGGGGTGCAGCGATGTCTTCGTCCGCGACTTCAGCCCGGTCAACACTTGGGCGGACGGGCTTCACTTCAACGCCTGCCGCCGGGTCAATGTGAACGGCGTGCGCGGCCTCGGCAACGGCGACGACACCCTGGCGTTCGTCACCTATTACTCTGAAAAATTCGAGGGAAAGACCGGAACCGTGTTTTCGTTCCCCGCCCTCAATGAATGGAGCAATTCCGACAGCAACGCGGTGAACGTCTCCTCCGTCGGCGGGCGGGCGAACGGGATGCGCATTTCCGGCGGCCTCGGCATCAACGTCAGCAATGTCTCCGTCTCCGGCAAATGGTGCGGGGTTCAGCTGGATTCGGCGCGGAGGACCACGGAAAACCGCGCGGTGGGGTGGGTGTACCCGGCCTCGCGCAACATCAATCTCTCGAATCTCTCCATCCGCGATTGCCGGATGGGGTTGATCGTGCGCAGTTTGAACCTGCCGCCCGGAACGCCGGAATCCGACTGGCGGTTCGGACTCAATATCAGCAACCTCTCGGTGTCCAACATCAGCGAGTTCGGCATGGATATTCAGGGTGTTGCGGGGGTGACGGTTTCGAATGTCCGCAGCGACAGCCCGGTCCGGCTCCGCAATCTGCGCGGAGAAGTGGTCTTGACCAATGTTTTACAGCGGGGAGCCGAGTTCCGCGTCGTCGGAGTCCAGGGCGAAAAGACCGGCGGATTCTACCCGAACATGGAACTCAAGGAAGCCGAAATCGCCTCCGTCTCCGAGGTGGAAAACGGCAATTTGCGGATCAGCGGCCTGGAGCTTGACGGCGCGCCGTTCGTTGTCGACCGGTTCGCCGGACTCAAGGTCGGCGATGCCCGTTTCGGCGGAGAGGTGAAAATTTCCACTTCGCACGATGTGGCGTTCCGGGACTCCGCATTCGTCCGCGCTCCGGCGATCGTCAATTCCGAACGGATTGAACAGGATGGGAAGGAACTGAAATGAAGGCATTGTCCGCTGTCATCCTGTTGTGCTTCTCCTCCGTGCTGCTGTCGGCGTTCGACGTGAAGTCGTGCGGCGCGGCCGGTGACGGCGTCGCCGACGATTCCGCCGCGTTGCGGAAGGCGGTCGAACGCCTGAAAAGCGAGGGCGGCGGAACGCTCGACTTCCCGGCCGGAACCTACCGGATCGGGACGGTCCGCGGCAGTCTGGCATTCGACGGCATTTCCAACGTGAAGGTGAATTTCGCCGAAGGCGCGGTGCTGCTGATGGACAATCCTCAGGCGGACGGCACCGGCGGCGGCCACGGCATGATGTTCCGCGCTCCCGCGGAAAACATCGAGCTCAACCGGGTCAATATCGTCTGGAAGACGCGCCCCGCGAAACGCAGCTTCGGCGACGGCCTTCGCTTCGAGGGATTCCCCGAAGACGGCAAAACCCTGAAAAACATTCGGCTGAACGACTGCCGGGTCGAGGGCAGCGCCCAGGCCGGAGCGGTGTTCATGGGGTGTTCGGACATCACGGTTCGCAATTTTACCATCGTCCGGAGCCTGGCGGACGGTCTGCATTTCAACGCCTGCCGCCGGGTGGACGTCGACGGCGTGGACGGCACCGAAACCGGTGACGATACGCTGGCGTTCGTCACCTATTACTCCAAACCGTTTTCCGGCAAGACCGGGGGCGTGTTTGCTCTGCCCGATCTCGGCGAATGGAACAATTCGGGGTCGAAGGCGGTTCGTGTGCGCTCCAGAGGCGGACGGGCGAACGGGGTGCGCATCGCCGGAGCGAAAGACATTTCGATCTCGGACGTGAAGGTGGAGAAGAAATCCTGCGGCGTCATCATCGACGCCGGGCTGATCGACAAGACGCACAAGTGGCAGTATCTCCCCTCGCGCGGAATCAAACTGAGCGATGCGGAGATCTCCGCCTGCGACACCGGCTTTTATGTGTGGCGGTTCAATTCGGCGCCGGTTCTCGAAGAATTCAGCCGGTTCGGGGTTTCCGCCGAGCGGTTCCGGATTTCCGGCTGCGTCAACGACAGCGTGCATCTCTCCGGCGTTTCGGGCGTGACGTTGAAGGATTTCAGCACTTCCGGCTGCCGCTGGCGCTTCCGGACGTTCCGTAACTGCACGGTGGAAAACGCCGACATCGCGGGCGCTCCGTTCCTGGTCATCGGCGAGGCGGGGAATGCCGCCGCGGCCGTCGATAACAACGGCGTTTTCCGGAATCTCTCGATCTCCGGCGGCGAGCTGCTGATTCAGAACAGCCGCAAGCTGGCGTTCGAGAACCTGAAGATTGCAGATTCTTCCGCCGCGGCGCTCTCCGTCGACAGGGGATTCGACTCCTCCTTCGGTGCGGTCCTGATTTCCGGCGCGAATCGTTCCGGCAAAGGCGGAGCCGCCGTGCGGCTGCTCCGGAGCCGCGATCTCCGGTTCGCCTCCATCGCGGTGAGCGGTCCCGGTTCGCCCGCCGCACTGGTCGAGATCGGCGGCGGAAACGCGGAGCTGCGCAGCGGAAACATTGTCATCGAACAACTGACCGGCCCCGAGGGCATCAAGCGGCTTCTGCTTCAGGGCGGACCGTACGCGCCGGAAAATTGTTCCGTCGGCGGCAGCCGGTAAACCGGCGGCGCATATCGAAATTCTATCTGTTCTCCTGTCGGGAGTCGGGGCGGTGTCTCCGACTCCCGAATTGTTCTTCCATTTCTATGGAATTGGAAATATTTCCAATTTTTGCCGGTTTTCGTCTTGGCATCGACGGGGATTTATGGTATAATATACGGTATGAAATGGAAATATTTCCAGTTTTAACCAGAGAATGGAATTCATGCAGCGCAAAGAGAACATCACGATCAAGGATATCGCCGCGGCCTGCGCGGTCGGCATCGGCACGGTTTCTCGTGCGATCAACGGCAAGCCCGGCGTCAAGGAGGAGCTCCGGCGGAAGATCCTCGCCTACGTCAACGAGGTGGGGTTCCAGAGCAGCAATCTGGCCGGGCGGCTGAATTCGCTGC
>CAYSZM010000259.1:0-4140 GCA_964435365.1 uncultured Victivallis sp.
TCGCCGGGGTTGTGGCTGGCGGTGATCATCACGCTGCCGTCCGCCTTGAGCGTGCCGTTGGCGAAATAGCTCTGCGGCGTCGAGCTCATGCCGATGTCGATCACGTCGGCGCCCTGCGCGGTCATTCCCTTGGCCAGCGCCGCGAAAAGCGGTTCCGAGTGTGGACGCATGTCCCGCCCGACCACCACCTTCTTCGCGCCGGTGAATTCGATATAGGCGCGCCCGATCGCCTCGGCCATCGGGGCGTCGAGGTCGGTCGGATAGATTCCGCGGATGTCGTAGGCTTTGAAAATTCCGGACATAATGGTGCTTCTCCCTGTTATTTTCCTGTCAAAAGTTTGATCAATTTAAGCTTCCACCCCTGGAACGGAGGGTAGCGGAACGGCCAGTCGAACAGCGTCGACTGGTACATCACCGGTTTGGCGTGCGAAAACGTCTCGAACGTCTTCCGTCCGTGATACGCGCCGATTCCGCTGGCGCCGACACCGCCGAACGGCAGCTCCGGATTCACGAAATGCATGACCACGTCGTCGAACACCACCGCCCCGGAACTGGTCGCATCCAGCAGCGTCCGCCGGAAGCGGCGGTTCCCGCCGAAACAGTACATCGCCAACGGCTTCGGCCGCATCAGCAGCCGCGCCAGGATGTCCTCCGCCGACTGGAAACCGATCACCGGCAGGATGGGGCCGAAAATCTCGCGCTCCATCAGCGGGCTGTCCCAGTCGATCCCGTCGATCACCGTCGGCGCGATGCAGAACCGGTCCGGGTTGCGTTCGCCGCCCGCCACCAGCCGGCCGTTTTCGCTCAACTTGGCGAGACGGCCGTACTCCTGCTCGTTGATGATCCACGGATAATCGGGGTTGGAGATCGGCTCTTCGCCGTAAAAATAGCGAATCCAGCGGCGCAGCTCGACCAGGAACTCCTCTTTGAGCTCCTGCCGCACCAGCAGAAAGTCCGGCGCGACGCAGGTCTGGCCCGCGTTCATGAATTTGCCCCAGGCGATCCGTTTGGCCGCCAGCGAAAGGTTCGCCCCCTTCTCCACGATGCACGGGCTCTTGCCGCCCAGCTCCAGCGTCACCGGCGTCAGCTGCGCGGCGGCGCGCTCGTACACGCGACGCCCGGCCGCCTCGCCGCCGGTGAAAAAGATATAATCGAACTTCTCGTTGAGAATTTCGTCGAACTCAAGCTCCTCGCGGACCGCGATCACCTCGCCGTTCGGGAAACATTCCGCGATCATCCAGCGGAAGAACTGCGTAGTCCGCTGCGATTTCTCGG
Organism: uncultured Victivallis sp.; assembly: GCA_964435365.1. Classification (GTDB taxonomy): domain Bacteria; phylum Verrucomicrobiota; class Lentisphaeria; order Victivallales; family Victivallaceae; genus Victivallis. Next base: position 1,276 of record CAYSZM010000259.1, read on the forward strand.
GCAGCATCAGCACCACCCGGTTCCCGGCCGCCAGCGCCCCTGCCGTCGGCTCCAGCGCCAACAGCAGCGGATAGTTCCAGGTGGCGAACACCAGCGCCTGCCCGTAGGGTTCGGGAACCAGCCGCCCCCGCGCCGGGAAGTTCATCCACGAAATCCCCCCGCGCTTCGGCCGCGCCAGTTGCGGCAACTTGCGAATCAGGTAACGGAGCGCATCGCAGGCGGGCAGGTATTCGGTCACCGCGGCTTCGTACATCGACTTGTGCAAGTCGGCGTTGAGCGCCGAAAAAACTTCATCCTTATGCTTCTCCATGAAGCCGAGCATCCGGCGCAGCATCTCGCGCCGCCGCGCCACCGAGTCGCGTCCGCCGATGCGGAAAAACTCCCGGTTCGCTTCGATCGCGGCCAGTACCGCCGCTTTGCCGCTGCTGTTCGGACTTTCTATCACGAGAGGTAGCTCCTTTCCACCCGGGTGCCGATGGCACAGAGAAGTTCATATGCGTGGGTGCCCTTGAGCTGGGCCCAGTCTTCCAGCGTGATCGTCCGGTCGCCCTGTTGGCCGAAGCAGACCACTTCGTCGCCCGGCTGCGCCCCGGGCGCGTCTTCGAGCGAAATCGTCGTGTAATCCATCGAAATCCGCCCGAGCACCGGACAGAGCCGCCCGTTGACCAGCACGTATCCGCGGTTGGAGAGCGCCAGCGGCAGGCCGTCGGCGTAACCCGCCGCGATGGTGCCGATCCGGGTCTCCTTGAGCAGCCGGTGCGTGCGGCCGTAGCCGATCGACGCGCCTTCGGAGAGGACGCGCACCGCCGCCAGCCGGGTTTTGAGCTCGACCACCGGGGTGAGGTTCATCGCCGGGCGCACCTCGGGGTCGCAGTAGCCGTACATATTGATTCCGCAACGGCAGAGCGTGAACGGAGAACGGGTGCTCTCCGGGAAGTTGTTGAGCGCATCGGACGCCGCGATATGGACGAACGGAAAATTCATCTTCTCCATCTCCAGCTCGGTCAGCAGCGCCTTGAAGAGCGCCATCTGCCGCAGCGTATAGTCGTCGTGCCGCTGGTACGCATTCGAAAAGTGGGAATAAATGCCGACAAGGTCGAGGTTCGGCAACCCGCGCATCGCCAGAATCTCCCGCGCCGCGAGGGCGACCGGAATCCCGAGCCGCCCCATGCCGGAGTCGATCGCAATCGCCCCCTGGACGTGTTTGCCCTGCCGGACCGCTTCGGCGCTGATCTTCTTCGCCATCCCGAGGTCGTTGACCGGGCAGACCACGCCGTATTCGACGGCGGGCTCGATTTCAGCCGGCAGCAGATTGCCGAGAATCTGGACCGGCAGCCCGAGCGGAACCAGCTCGATCGCCTCATTGATCTCGGCCACGCCGAAGCAGGAGGCCCCGGCCGCTTTTACCACCTCGGCGACCGGAAGGACGCCGAGCCCGTAGGCGTTCGCCTTGAGCACTGCCATGACGCCGACCGGCGCCACCCGGCGCCTGACCTCGGTGAAATTCCCGGACAGTTTCTTTAAGTCAACTTCAAGCCTGACCCGACTTTCGCGCTTCATTTTCCAGTGACCGGTCCTCTCTAGAACAGCATTGCTATGGTTGCGGAGCCAATTGCAAAACTATTTTTCTGTCATGATTCCGTCGGCGGCAAAAGCGCCGGGCCGACACAAAAGCGGGCAAAATAATTTTGCGATTGGCTCCTTGGCATACTATACATGAAAAACGGCGGAAAAACAAGCCTGACGCCTGTTTTTCCGCCGTTTTGAAAGCGGGAATCTATTTCGCGTACTCGACGGAGCGGGTTTCGCGAATGATGGTGACTTTGATCTGACCGGGATAGGTCATCTCTTTCTCGATCCGGTCGCAGATGTCGCGGGCGAGCATCTGGGCTTCGCCTTCACCGATCTTCTCCGGCGTGACCACGACGCGGATTTCGCGCCCGGCCTGAAGTGCGAAGCACGATTCGACGCCGGAAAACTCGTGGGCGATCGATTCGAGCTGCTCAAGCCGCTTGAGGTAGAGCTCGGTCGTCTCGCTGCGGGCGCCGGGACGCGACGCGCTCAGCGTGTCGCAGGCGCTGATCAGGATGTCGTAGAGACTGTCCGGCTCGATCTCGCCGTGGTGCGCGGCGACGGCGTGGATCACGTCCTTCGCCTCGTTGTGCTTGCGCAGCAAATCCGCGCCGATCTGGGCGTGCGGCCCTTCGACCTCATGGTCGACCGCCTTGCCGAGGTCGTGGAAGAGGCCGATCCGCTTCGCCTTCTGCTCGTCGAGGCCGAGTTCGGCCGCGATCATGCCCATGAAGTAAGCGGTTTCAAGCGAGTGCTGCAACACGTTCTGCGAGAAGCTGTAGCGGTATTTCAACCGGCCCAGCAGCTTCATGATCTGGGGCGAGACGCCCTGGATGCCGGTTTCGAGCACGGCGGCTTCGCCGACCTGGTAGAGCTCTTCCTCGATCTCCTTGCCGATCTTGCGGGCCAGCTCCTCGACGCGGGTCGGGTGGATGCGGCCGTCGCCGATCAGACGCTCCATGAGCTGGCGGGCGATCTCCTTGCGGACCGGGTCGAAGCAGCTGATGACCACCGCTTCCGGGGTGTCGTCGATCAGGATGCTGACGCCGGTGGCGGCTTCGATCGCGCGGATGTTGCGTCCTTCGCGGCCGATGATCCGCCCCTTCATCTCATCGCTCGGCAGCGGAATCGTCGCGGTTGTGCGCTCGTAGGTGCAGTCGCTCGCGTAACGCTGGATCGCGTAGGTGAGGATGCGGCGCGCCTCGCGCTCGCTCTTGGCCTTGGCTTCCTCAAGCTGGTCGCGGACCATGAGGCCGGACTCGTTCTTGATCTCGTTCTTGAGTTTTTCCAGCA
>CAYSZM010000260.1:0-4136 GCA_964435365.1 uncultured Victivallis sp.
TTGGGGCGCTTCGCCCCCAAACCCCAGACCGGCAGGGTGCCGGTGCCGGGTAGGGTGTCGTCTCGTGCAGCGCCCGGCAGGGTGCCGGTGCCGGGTAGGGCCAGCCCCCCAACTCGGTTTCGAAGTTTCTGCGGGCCCCTGTTGCATTCGCTTCGGCCCGGCGATATATTACCCAATCAGGAATCAGCTTTTTTGAACAGAGGGATGAATGGCAGTTGCGAAGGTGATCGTCGATCTTGCACTCGACAAGGAATTCGACTATGAGATTCCGGCCGAGCTGGAAGGGCGGGTCAAAGTCGGCACGATGGTCAGCGTGCCCTTCGGCAATTCGCGCCGCGACGGCTATGTGCTGAGCCTCGCCGAAACCAGCATCTATGACGGCAAGCTAAAACCCATCCTCGCCATCTGCGGCGACCGCGCCCACGTTCCGGAGAATCTGGTGACCCTCGGCCGCTGGATGGCCGACTACTACTGCTGCACCCAGGAACAGGCGATCCGCACCCTCCTGCCCGCCGCCGTGCGAAGCGGCAAGGTCAAACCCAAGAAGCGCAAGCTCTACCGCATCGCCAACCGCGACGCCGCTTCGAATTTCGTCGCCGTCAACGCGAAGAAACCCTCCGCCGAACTCCGGGTCGATCTGCTCAAAGTCCTGCTGACCGACGGCGCGCAGCCGATCGAACACCTGAAAACAGCGACACCCGCATTCTCCAACTCCTCGCTGCAGACGCTGATCCGCAAAGGCATGGTCGAGACCGTCGAAGAGCTGGTCAGACGCGACGTATTCGGCGACAGCAAGGTGATTCCGACCAATCCGTTGAAGCCATCCGCCGACCAAACGAAGGCGCTGGAACTCATTTCAAAGATGCTCCGCGGCGAGACCCCGAGCCATGTGCTGCTGCTGCTTGGCGTGACCAATTCGGGCAAGACCGAGGTCTATCTCCAGGCGATCGCGCAGGCGCTGGAACAGGGAAAGTCGGCAATCGTGCTGGTTCCGGAGATTTCGCTGACGCCGCAGACCGTCCGCCGCTTCCGGGCGCGGTTCGGCGACGAATTGAGCATCCTCCACAGCCGGCTGTCGGACGGCGAGCGGTTCGACGAGTGGAACCGGATCAACGACGGCGAGGTGAAGATCGCGGTCGGCGCCCGTTCGGCGTTGTTCGCTCCATTCCGTGACCTCGGGCTCATCATCGTCGACGAGGAGCACGAATCCAGCTACAAACAGTCCGAAGCACCGCGCTACTCGGCGCGCGACGTCGCCGTGATGCGCGGCAAACTCGAAGGCGCGGCGGTGATTTTAGGCTCGGCGACGCCCTCCGCCGAAAGCGCCTACAACGCCGACACCGGCAAATTCCTGCTGGCGCGGATGGCGGCGCAGGTGGACAACAAACTTCCCCCGCACATCCGCATCGTCGACCAGCGGCGGGACGGGCCGCCGGAACCGGGAAAAAGCACCTTCTTCTCCCCCATGCTGATCGAAGCGGTGCGCGACCGGATGAACCGGGGCGAACAGAGCATCCTCTTCCTCAACCGGCGCGGCTATGCGCGGGTGATGGTCTGCGAGGAGTGCGGGTTCGAGGCGCGCTGCCCGGATTGTTCGGTCACTTACACCTATTCGAAACTGCACGAGATCCTGAGCTGTCACCTGTGCGGCGGCGTGATCCCGGCCTACACGGCCTGTCCGGAGTGCGGTTCGCCGAAAATCCGCTACGCCGGGCTGGGCACCGAGAAGATCGAGGCGGTCGCGGGCGCGGTGTTTCACCCCGCCCGGATCGCGCGGATGGATTCCGACACCATGCGCGGCGCGGACGACTACGAAATCGTGCTGGAACGCTTCCGGCGCGGCGAGCTCGACATCCTCATCGGCACCCAGATGATCGCCAAAGGACTGCACTTCCCCAACGTCACGCTGGTCGGCATCATCAACGCCGACCTCGGGCTCACCATGCCGGACTTCCGGGCCAGCGAACGGACCTTCCAGCTCATCACCCAGGTGGCGGGGCGGGCCGGGCGCGGCGACATCCGCGGCGAAGTCATCATCCAGACCCACAACCCGGACAACGAGACCATCCTCTACGCGGCGAACCAGGATTACGACGGCTTTTCGAAATTCGACCTCGAATTCCGCGAACTTCTCGAGTATCCCCCCTACACCCACCTCATCACGGTTTTCTTCCGCGGCGAGGACGAGTCGAAGCTGGTCGAATACGCGACGACGTTCACGGCGGAGCTCCGCCCCTACATCTCGGACGAAATGAAGGTGGCGGGCCCCTCCCCGGCCCCGATCGAGCGGATCAAGGGGAAATTCCGCTACATGCTGGTGATCCGCGGACGCCGGCTCAAGCTGCTCAAACAGGCGCTCCGGGTTCTGGCGCTCCACCGTCAGGTGCCGAAGGGCATCGACGTCTACGTCGACGTCGACGCCCAATCCATGCTGTAGCCGTCTTCACCCCTCGCGGGAAACGGACTGCTTTCGATACTGCCCCGGCGAAACGCCGAAGCGGCGGGTGAACAGGCGGTTGAAGTAACAGGCGTTGGAGTAGCCGACGGCTGCGGCGATGTCGGAGAGCTTCCGCGGGGTCTCCAGCAGCAGGTGACGGGCGCGAAGCATGCGCTCCTCTTCCAGCAGCTGGGCGAAGGTGCTCCCGGTCTGCTCACGGACAAGGTGTCCGGCGCGGGAAACCGAGAGAAAGAGTTCGGCCGCCAGGCTTTCCAGAGTGATATTTTCATGGGCGCGGTTGCGGATGAAGCGGCGGATGAACGCGCGCCGGGTGGCGGGGCCGGAGGGTTCTTCGCGGTCGAACTCCCGGAGCAGTCCGGTGCCGAACAGCCGGAGAATTTCGGCAAGGTCGGCCAGCATCGCTTCATCCGCCTCGGGCAGGACTTCGTAACGTTTCAAGAAGTATTCCGGCAGTTTCTCACCATCCGGCAGTTCGCCCCGGAAGACCCCGGCGAAAATCGTCATCTGGTGGCTGTTCCCGTAGTGGATCGGAACCACCAGCTCGCGGAGTCCCTTGTAACACTCCTTGAAAAACGGTTCCGGGGAGGTTCCGCCCCGCTGTTCCGTACGGCCGAAACACTCCTGTGAACAGCGGCGGTTCCAGCCCGGCTCGGTCTGCCGCCCTTCGGTGCAGCAGGGGTGCGGGTGCAGGTGACGGCCCGGCAGCAGCGGCATGCCATGCGGGTCCCCGAGCCTGCCGTGCAGGTCGTGGACGGTCAGCGCCACGCCGAATTGCGCCTCGATGCGGCGCAGCGCCTGTTCGATGCGAATCCCGGTCAATTCCGCCTGTTTGCAGGGAAAAAATTTCATAATAGACTACATTCAGCGTTTTTGTATAACTATACAGCTCTTTTATGAATTGTCAAATGAGTGATTCTCCGGTATAATTAAAAGCAAAACAAACAGGAGATGATTCGATGGAATGGATTCAGGAAGAAGGACGCCGGACTCCGGTCGCCGGAACTGCGGATGTTATCGTTGCCGGAGGCGGACCGGCGGGAGTCTGCGCCGCCGTGGCGGCGGCCCGGAGCGGCGCCGATACGCTGTTGCTAGAAGCCGGCGGCTGTCTGGGCGGAATGTGGACCGCAGGCTGTCTCGGCTGGCTGCTCGACGGCATGGACAAACCGAAGGATTCCCTGCCCGGCGAGCTCATCGCGGCGCTTAATGAGCGCGGACAGATGAAGGAGAAGGCATTCGACGTGGAGGCGATGAAACTCTTCCTCGAAGAGTGGTGCATGGCGAGCGGAGTGCGCCTCCGCTATTTCACCACGCTCGCCGACGTGATCAAAGAGAACGACCGGATCACCCACGCGGTCACCGTCTCGAAATCCGGGCGCGAGGCGTGGCGCGGCAAGGTGTTCATCGACTGCACCGGCGACGGCGACCTCGGTTTTCTCGCCGGGAATCCTTATGAGATGGGGCATCCGGAACACGGCCGCTGCCAGCCGATGTCGCTCCTGGCGCTGCTGAGCGGGATGGACCCCGAGGCGGTTCTCCCCTACACCAGCCAGGGAACCTGGAGCGAAATCGCCGAACGGTTCGCCGCGCTGCTGCGTGAAGACGGCTACCAGCCGAGCTATCAGGGGCGGGCGCTCTTCCATCTCGGCGGCAGGCTCTTCTTCCTGATGGCCAACCACCA
>CAYSZM010000261.1:0-4124 GCA_964435365.1 uncultured Victivallis sp.
GCGCGAGCGGGTGAGTTGACCTGGCGGTCAACTCCACCGCTGCCGCTCACTGCCGGACTCGTCCGGCAATTGAGCTGTTTAGTGAGCGACAGGTCCATGCCTCCGGCGGTTGGGGCGCTTCGCCCCCAAACCCCAGACCGGCAAGGTGCCGGTGCCGGAGACTGGCGTTGTCTCGTGCAGCGTCCGGTGCCGAAAACTTCTTTTTACTTGATCTGCTTCGACAGGGTCACTACGTTGCTGTAGTAGGTCACGCTCGTCTTGGCGCGCTCGAAGGCCTTTGTCCCCTGGAGCAGCACCATCGACTCCTTGGAGACCTCCAGCGCCTTGTCCGGGCGGCCGCAGAAGTAAAGCACACGCGCGTATTCCTCGGCGACCTGCCCCTTCTCCTCGTTGCTCTTGAACTTCGGCGCATTGTAGGCCGCACGGCAGAGCTTGAGCACATTGTCCAGCCGCAGTTCCGCCACCGGAGATTTCATCTCCTCCTGCGAGAACTTGACCAGCAGCAGCGGCTGATCGCCGAAATTGCTGATGATCCGGTCGAACCAGCCGCCGAGCTCCTGCGAACGGTGCGCGCTTTTGAGCGTGGCGAGCGCCAGCTCGTAAAGCGCCAGCTCCTTCGGATTCTTGGCGATCATCTCGTTGAGGAAGGCGAGCGCCTCGTCCGGTTTGTTCATGAGCGAACCGAGCAGCTTCGCCTTGAGCGAAACCAGCTCCATGTTGTCCGGGTAAAGCACCAGCTCGGAATTGAGCAGCTTGAGCACGGTCGGGTAGTCGCGGATCTTCATCGCATTCATCACCGAAGTGGAAAACGTCTCGCGCTCAATCGCCTTCTTGAGGTCGAATTTCCCCGCCAGCACATCCTTCAGCACCGAATCGAGCAACCCGGGGTTGCCACGCCAGAGCAGGGTGCCGTTCTTGTCGATCAGCGCCGCCATCGGAACGCGGTCGCGCTCGCGCATGTAAAGATTCACGGTGTTGAGCTTGTCGTCGGCCGCCACCGGGAACGGCAGCTCCTTGAGCCGGACGAAGTTGCGGACCGCATCGGTCGAGTCGATGCCGACGCCGACAAACGCGACGTCCTTCTTTTCATACTCGTTGGCGAGCTTCGCCATATCGGGGAAATTCTCGGTTCCCTGCTTGCTGACCGTCCAGAAGAAAAGGACCAGATACTTTTTCCCCTTCAGCTCGGAAAGCTTGACCTCCTTGCCCTGCGCCCAGGCGGCGACATCGAGTTCGGGGGCGGGGTCGCCGGTCGCCGCCGCCAGCGCCTGCCGCGAACGGGTCTCTTCCCCGGCACAGCTCAGGATCACACCGAACGCGGCCAGCACCGCGGCGAATTGTCTGAACACTGTCATTTTGTCTTTTTCTCCATCAGATTGAACCATTTGAAAATAAATTCCGCACAAAGCAGAAAAAGCCCGTTTATGGTGAGAATCCATGCCCCCGGTATTCCATTCCACAACCCCAGAAGTCCGAATACCAGAAGCGGCGCCGCGCAAAGAACCAGCGCCAGCCGGAACAGCCAGTGACAGAGTCTGACCAACTGCTGATTCGGGCCCGGCACCGCGCGCGACGGCCGGAACTCGGGAGCCTCGACCGCCGGAGTTGCTGCGGCTGCGGGTTTTGTTGTGCTCCGCGGCTGTTCAAGGGGGCGCTTCATGGCGGCGTAAACCAGGCTGGAAGTCATCCGTTCGAAGCTGATTCCGGCCACTTTCGCCGCCTTCGGCACCAAGCTGGTCGCCGTGCAGCCGGGGAGCGAATTCCCTTCGAGCATGTAGGGGACTCCATCATCGCCGACGATGAAGTCGACCCGCAGAATGTCCCGGCTCTCCGCCCCGAGATAGAGCAGCCGGGCGTAAACCGAGGCGCGCTCCACCGCTTCCGGCGACAGCGACTGCACCGGGCAGAAATATTCGGTGTGGCCGTCTTTGTAGACGTATTTCGCATCGTAATCGTAGAAGCCGTGCGGACTTTTGATCTCGATCGCCGGGAGAATCTGCCCGTTGACGATCGGTACGGTGATCTCAACCCCCTTGACGAACGCTTCGACCAGAATTTCGGGGGCGAGCTTGAGTTCGTCGTCGAGCGCCTTTTCCCACTCCGCCTCGGAGTCGACCTTGGCGATGCCGATGGTCGAACCTTCCATCGGCGCCTTGAGGATGACCGGGAAGGACATGCCCTCGGGCAGTTTCCGGTTTTCGGCGGTGACGATTCCCCATTTCGCGGTGGGGATGCCGAAGCGGTCCATCAGCCGTTTGCTGGCGATCTTGTCCATCAGGAGCAGGCTTGCCGCGCTGCCCGAGCCGACGAAGCGCAGGTCGTTTTCTTCAAATATCTTCTGGATTCTGCCGTCTTCGCCGTAGCCGCCGTGCAGCACGGGGTAGACCACGTCGGCCTCGCGCATTTCCGGGTAGAGGCGGCATTCGGTGATGTCGGTTTCGACGACCGCGAATCCGGCGTTGCGCAGCGCGGAGGCCACGGCGCGTCCGCTCCGGAGCGAGATTTCGCGCTCGCTCGACGAACCGCCGTAGAGGACGTTGACTTTGGGCGGGCAGGCCGAACCGAGCACCTTCGCCTCCGACTCCGGATTGAGGAAGCGGACTTCGGGGCGCAGGAAAAATCCGTGCCGCTCGGCCACCGCGCGGCGCATGGCGGAGAGGAGTTCGACGTATTCCGCCTCGCTGGCATTGCCGGTGTTGATGATGTAATTGGCGTGTTCTTCCGCCACTTTGACGCCGCCGATCCGGCAGTTTTTGAGGCCGCATTCGTCGATCAGCTTCCCGGCGGGCTCGGTGGCGGAAATATTGCGGAAGGCGCATCCGGCGCTTCGTCCGGCGGGTTCGCGGCTGCGGCGCGCGCCGATTTCCGCTTCGATCGCGGCGAGTTCCTTCTCCTTTTCCCCGGCGGGGAGCGTCAGCAAAGCGCCGGTGAGGAAGACGTCTTCGGGGATGGAACAGGTCCGATATCCCCACTCGATTTCGCTCCCTTTGGCGCAATAGGGCGAACCGTCGAGCCGGTAGCCGCACACTTCGGCGACGAATTGGCCGATGGTCGCGCCGGAGGCTCCGGCATTCATGCGGAGCGCGCCGCCGAGCGTCCCCGGAATTCCGGCCAGCGGAGCGAGTCCGCCGAATCCGGCATCCGCGGCGAGGCGGGCGAGTTCGGGCAGGCGGCAGAATGCTCCGGCGCGGAGGCCGTCGCCGTCGCGTTCGGCTCCGCCGAAGCCGTCTTTGCTCAGCCGGAGGCCGAGTTTCGGGCAGGGGGCGTCCATTCCGGCGAGGTTGGTGCCGCCGCCGAGGAGGAAGACCGGAATCCCTTCGCGGGCGGTCAGTTTGAGCAGTGCGGCGAGCTCGTCCGGGCCGGAGAGTTCGGCGAGGAACGGGAGTTTCGACCCGACGCCGAGCGTGGTAAGTTCGGTGTAGGGCACATCGGTCCGGATGCGGAGATCCGGCAGCTCCTTGCGGAGCAGGGCGATCTGTGTTTTCATGGGAGTCACTTCCGATATACGTCTTCGGGATTGAAAACGGGTTGGGCGATCTCGACCAGGCCGCCGTCTTCGACGCGGCGGTAGAAGCAGGTCCGGTGGCCGGTGTGGCAGGCGGCGCCGCCGACCTGTTCGACCTTGAAGATGACGGTATCGCCGTCGCAGTCGACGAGGATTTCCCTGACGATCTGGCGGTTGCCGGAGAATTCTCCTTTGCGCCACAGTTTTTTGCGGCTGCGGGAATAGTAAACCGCGTAGCCGGAGGAGAGGGTTTCCTCCCATGCTTCGCGGTTGATATAGGCCATCATCAGGACGGCGCCGTCTTCGGCGTCCTGGGCGATTGCGGGAATCAGGCCGCCGGACTTTTCGAAATCAAGCTCGATCACCATGCACCTCGGATTGAAAAATTGATCATTTATTAATGTGCCTTGCCGGGGCTTCTTTTGCAAGTCCCGGAACGGCAAATTCATCGGGAATTGCCGGGCGCGGGCGGGGGAAGAAGGTCCGGCGACAACCCCTACCCGGCGCCGGCACCCTGCCGGTCGGGGGGGGTGGGGCGCTTCGCCCCAACCGCCGGAGGCATGGACCTGTCGCTCACTAAACAGCTCAATTGCCGAACGAGTTCGGCAGTGAGCGGCAG
>CAYSZM010000262.1:0-4094 GCA_964435365.1 uncultured Victivallis sp.
GGAGGAGTGGGAAAAAGTGAGAAAAACGAGAAAATATCGCTTTTTTAACGGTTTACGCTTGCGAAAATGCACTTTGTGGTATATTTTAAGCATTCTCGTGGTGTGCAGTCCAGGGATGGTCTGTGCTGACGGGGTGGTCTCCGGCGGCGATGCCGCGGACGCGGTGGTGAGGATCCGGCCGAACGATGCTGAACGGCTGAAGGAGCTGAACCGCCTGCGTGAACAGGCGGTGCGGGACGCGGAGACGGTGAAGCGGCTGGAGTTGGAGCTCGATGCGTCGAAAAAGACGGTTGGGCAACTGCAGGCCGAGTTGATTGAACAGAAATTGAAATTTCAGGCAGAAGACGAAAGATTTCGCCAGTTGCGGTTGTGGCTCGCCGGTGTCCAGGCAGAGGGGACAGTGCGAAAAGCCGGTGAGCGGGAAGCACAGCAGTTGCAGGTGATTGGGAAACTTTCGAAAGACGGAGTCGGGCTCGCCCTCGATTCGGTGGATTTCTGCAGCCGGGTGCAGCTTTTGCTGCGGGAACTGCCGATCGGGAAGGTTCGGCAGGCGGAAATTCAGCTTCGGCTGGATGATCTCGCGCGGAAGTCGCGCCGGTTTATTGCGATGGCCGAAGTTCCGGAAGAAACGGAATCGGGAGCCGGTGCGCTGCGAACGTGCCGGATTCTCGCTGTGGATCGGGAGCTGGGCGTCGCGGTACTGTCCGTAGGGTCGATCAAAGGCGCATTTGCCGGAATGATCTACCATGTCGGCAAAGACCGGCAGGAACAGCTGAAACTGGTCAGTGTGCGGCCATCCGTCGCGGCAGCGGTTCTTGTACGGGGCAGTATCGAAAACCTGTCTCCGGGAATGGAGGCCGCGGCGGGAGAAGAGAGGGGAACGGACGACACGGGAAGGTGAGTCCGATCCGCTCGAGGAATCAAACACAATCAAGGAACAGGCATGCGCAAGCGGTCCGTTCCGGAAAACTCGAGAAAACCGGATTATGGAAGTAAGAGCTTTGACAAGGAATGTGCGGATCAGTCCGGAAAAGGCGCGGCACGTGTCCCGCCTGATCCAGGGGAAGTCCGCCGTTGAGGCGCTCGCGATCGTCGAACTGAGCCCGCGCAAAGCGGCGGGGTTGCTCGGCGACACGCTGCGTTCGGCCGTGGCCAATGCTGAGAACAACCTGGATGTGAACCGGAAAGAGCTGACCGTTAAGGCGGCGCTGGTTTCTCCGGGTCCGATCATCAAGCGTTTCCGCGCGAAGGCGCGCGGCTCGGCGGGCCGGATCCGCAAGCGGACCAGCCATCTGGAAATCATTTTGACGGATAATTAGGATAGGGGATCGAATCGTGGGACAAAAAGTTAATCCTATCGGATTGAGAACCGCCCTCACCAAGAACTGGGAATCGCGTTGGTTCCCGAGCAAGGCGTTCGGCGGGAAGAATCTGTTCGGCGAATGGCTCCATGAAGACCTTGCGATCCGCAAGTTCATCAAGGAGAAGTTCACTGCCGCGGCGATCGCCCGGATCCAGATCGAACGCTTCGCCAACCGGGTGCGGGTGATCATTTCCTCCGCTCGTCCGGGTCTTCTGATCGGCAAGAAGGGAGCCGAACTCGACGCGCTGCGCGCCGAAGTCTCCAAGCTTGCTGCGGGAAAAGAAGTCTTTACCGAAATCGTCGAGATCCGCCGCGCGGAAACGAACGCGCAGCTGGTCGCCGAAAGCATCGCGCAGCAGCTGGAACGCCGGATCGGCTTCCGCCGTGCGATGAAGCGCTCCATCCAGACCGCGATGGAGATGGGCGTCGACGGAATCAAGATCAACTGTGCCGGCCGTCTGGGCGGTGCTGAGCTGGCCCGCGAGGAGCAGTACAAAGAGGGACGCGTCCCGCTGCACACGCTGAAGGCCAACATCGATTACGGTTTCGCCGAGGCGAATACGACTGCCGGAAAGATCGGCGTCAAGGTTTGGATTTGTCACAAAGACTCGACTGAGGAGCAAGATTATGCCGTTAATGCCAAAAAGAGTAAAGTACAGAAAGGTTCAGCGCGGAAGTAACGCCGGACTCGCCACGACCAACAACAAGTTGGATTTCGGCGATTTCGCGTTGCAGGCGTTGACCCGCGGGTACGTTACCAATAATCAGATTGAAGCCGCGCGTGTTGCGATCAACCGTCACTTGAAGCGTCGCGGCAAAGTGTGGATCCGCATGTTCCCGTTCCGCTCCTTCACCAAGAAGCCGTTGGAAGTCCGTATGGGCAAGGGAAAAGGCGCGGTTGAAGGCTGGGTTGCACCGGTGCTTCCGGGCCGGGTTCTTTTCGAGGTTTCCGGCTGCAGCGAGTCTGTGGCGAAGGAAGCGATGAGCCGTGCGGCGAACAAGCTCTGCCTGCGCTGCAAGTTTCTGGCCCGGCAGGATTAATTGAGGTTGACTTAAGATGAAAATCAAAGAAATCAGAGAGCTTTCCGAAGCGGAGCTGGTGAGCAAGATCGCCGATCTTCAACGCGAGAAGCTGAACCTCAAGATTCAGTCGCGGACGGGGCAGCTGGAGAAGACCGCCCGGGTCCGGCAGATTCGCCGCGACATCGCGCGCATTTACACCGAACAGACCGCCCGCGCGGCGAAAGTCCAGTGAGGGATAAGATGAGTGAAGCAGTTGTTGAAGTCCGGGGACACCGGAAAGAGCGCGTCGGTTTGGTCGTCAGCGATGTTCAGGATAAGACCATCGTTGTGAAGGTTGACCGCCGTACGCCGCATCCGCTCTATCAGAAGATCGTCAAAGTGAGCAAGAAATTCACCGCTCACGACGAGAAGAACGAGGCGAAGAAGGGCGATACCGTGCGTATCGTCGAGACGCGCCCGTTGAGCAAAAATAAATGCTGGCGCCTGCTGGAGATCATCAGCCGGCCCGAGCAGGAACAGTAAACCTTCAGGAGATCATGCAATGATTCAGATGCAGTCCATACTGGAGGTCGCCGACAATTCCGGCGCGAAGTCGATCCTCACCATGTCGGTTCTGGGCCAGTCCCGGAGCGTCGCCGGAGTCGGTGACATCATCACCGGCGCGGTGCAGGAAGCGCTTCCGGACGGTTCGGTGAAAAAGGGGCAGGTGGTGAAGGCGGTCGTCGTCCGCACCGCGGCGAAGATTCGTCGCGCGGACGGTTCGTACCTGAAGTTCGATAAGAACGCCGCCGTGCTCATCGACAAAGACAAGAACCCCGTCGGCACCCGTATTTTCGGGCCGGTGGCGCGCGAATTGCGCGAGAAGGATTTCATGAAGATCATCTCGCTCGCGCCGGAGGTGCTTTAATGCAGAAATATCATGTCAAAAAGGGCGACAAAGTTGTGGTGAACTCCGGCAACTACAAGGGCGAGGAAGCGACGATCATTGCGGTCCTCACCGCGAAGGACCGGGTTGTTCTCTCGTTCACGTCCAACAAAGACCGCGCGATCGGCAAGAGAACGATCAAGAAGAGCAAGCTCAACCCGAACGGCGGCATGGTCGAACGTTCGGTTTCGGTGCACGTCTCGAATGTCAATCCCGTTGCCGCGGACAAGACGGAGTAGTGTAAAATGCCTGATATGAAGAAAAAATACAACGAGGAAGTCCGCGGCGCGCTTCAGACCAAGCTCGGTCTGAAGAACGTGATGCAGATTCCGAAGCTTGAGAAGATCGTCATTTCGACCGGTATCGGTTCGAATGCCGAGCGTGACGCCTTCAGCGAAGCGAAGAAGCACATCGCTGCGATGACCGGCCAGCTGCCGGTGATCACCAAGGCGCGTAAGAACGTGTCGAACTTCAAGCTGCGCGTCGGCATGCAGGTCGGCGTGATGGTGACGCTGCGCGGGAACCGCATGTATGAGTTCCTCGACCGTTTCGTTCACAACGCGATGCCGCGCGTACGCGACTTCCGCGGAATTCCGAAGACCGGTTTCGACGGCGTCGGCAACTACAACTTGGGTGTGCCCGATGTTTCGGTGTTCACTGAAGTCGATGCCGACAAACTGAAATATCCGCTCGGTGTGAACCTGACGTTCGTCACGACCGCGACCAATGACGAAGCGGCGCGTGAACTTCTGAAACTCATGGAAGTTCCGTTCGAGGAATAAA
>CAYSZM010000263.1:0-4093 GCA_964435365.1 uncultured Victivallis sp.
AACCAACCTCCTGCAAAAACAGGCGGAGGAGTGCCGTCTTCCCGCAAAAAAGCGGGAAGACGTGCCGACGGAGCGGTATTTTGCGCCCTCCGGAACCCCGCATGACCTCCCGAATTTCTTAGCCGGAGCATTAAATGCGCAGCATTTGATGCGGATCTGGTCGCGACACCGGCACCCTGCCGGTCTGGGGGAGGTTCGGAGGGGGGCGAAGCGCCCCCTCTGATTCCCATGACGTGGTTACCGGGGGGAACCGGGGAATTCGCGACGATAATGTTCGGGGGAGACGTCGGCGAAGTTTTTGAAACGGCGGCTGAAGTGATAGGGGTCGCGGTAGCCGAGACGCTCGGCGACTTCGGAGACGGAGAGCGGGGTGGAGAGAAGCAGTTCCGCCGCGAGACGGAGTTTGAATTCCTCGACATAGTTTTTGGGGCGCATTCCGGTATGATTCAGGAAATTGCGCCGGAACTGGTCGGAGGAGAGGTTGCAGAATTCGGCCATTTCCTCGACGGTCCACCAGTGGGCGGGATTCGCCTTGATGGTTTCGAGCAGTTCTTCGACCGGACTTGCCGTGACGCTGCGGCGCTGTTCGAAATAGAGATCGACGAGCAGTTTCTGCAAGGTGATGTTGGCGTTGATCTGGGCGTCGTTGGAGGGGTCCTGAATGAGTTCCGCGATCGGCAGCAGTTTCCGCGCCGCGCCGAATTCATAGACGCCGCTTCGGAGGATGCCCGCGTTGCACAGCATATCGGCGACCGGGCCGGTGAAGCGGATGGAATCCTCGATGTACGGTTTCCCGTCGTCGCCGCCGTAGCGGTTGAGGGTGCCGGAGGTGATGACGACGAGGTGCCCGGGGTGGAGGATGCATTCGCCGCGGCCGTCGATCCAGCAGCGCCCGGCTCCGTCGATGAGGTGCGAGATCGAATAGAACTCGAATTTGCGGACGCGGCAGGCGGCGAACCCGTCGACGGGGGAGCGCCCGGCGCAGCCGGCGTTGATGATCCAGAGCCCGTAGCGGCGGTGGAATTCCGGCATGGGGCTCAGGAGGCGGTGAACGTTGGGACGTTCGGCGCCTTCTTCATAACAGATGATTTTGTCATTTGCCATGCGGTTTTTATCCATTTGAGTTTTCTTCGGATGTAGTATAATATACACAACGACAGTTTTTTTGTCAAGAAAATCAGAGGACTTGATATGACGGAAAAGAAAAAAATCGGCATCGCGGTGATCGGGCTCGGCAACCGGGCGCGCTGCGTGGTGGGACATCTGCTGGAAGACGCCGGGGACGGTGTTGAAATTCTGGCGGCGTATGATCCGGACAAGGCGGTGATGGCCGAGACCATCGGGCTTTGGAAGCATACCGGTGTTGCCCGGGAATGCGACAGCGTTGCAGAGGCGCTGGCGGTCTCCGGGGTGGAGTGGGTGATGATTTTCTCCCCCAACGCGAACCATAAGGAGCACATTCTCGCCGCGTTCGACGCCGGCAAGCATGTTTTCACGGAAAAACCGCTGGCGACCGCGATTTCCGACTGCCAGGAGATTTATGAGGCGCACCAGAAGAGCGGCAGGCTTTTCGCCACCGGATTCGTGCTGCGTTACGCGCCGCTCTATCGCAAGGCGAAGGAGATTCTCGACTCCGGCAAGCTCGGCAAAATCATCGCCATCGACGGAAACGAGAACATTGCGCCGGTGCACGGCGGCTACATCATGTGCAACTGGCGGCGGCTCACCAAATACGCCGGGCCGCACATCCTTGAAAAGTGCTGCCACGACCTCGATCTTCTGATCTGGTTCGTCGGCTCGCTGCCGTCGCGTGTCGCGTCGTTCGGCGGGCGCAACTTCTTCACTCCCGAAAACCAGAAATTGATGGACAAGTACGGCGAAAAGACCTTCCGCGCCTGGTGGGACCCCCATGCCATCGCCTCTCCGTTTTCGGGAGACACCGACCTCATGGACAACTCGATTGCGATCGCCGAATTCCGGAATGAAGTCCGCGTCGCCTTCACCGCGACCATGAGCAATGCGATTCCGGAGCGGCGGCTCTACTTCTCCTGCAGCGAAGGGACCATGAAACTTGATCTCTACACGTCGAAGCTCTATTATCGCTGCATCGGCGGCGAGGGCGTGATGGAAGTCGCCATTCCGGCCGACGGCCACGGCGGCGGCGATGATTACATCATGAAGGAACTTTACGAAACCATGACCACCGGCGCGAAGCCGAAATGCAGCGGCAACGAAGGGCTGGAGAGCGCGGTCTACGCGCTGGCGCTCGACCAGGCCGCACGCACGAAACAGGTCGTGGACCTCGAACCGATCTGGAAATCCCTGGGGCGGTAATTCTCCCCAAAGGTTGACATCCTCCTGTAGCCTTACCGGCACTGCGACCCGTTCGCCGGTAATCAGCAACAGGAGGATTTTTTTATGCCTGAAACCCCGATGACTCATCTGCATCCGCCCGATGCGGAAGGGAACCGCCCCCGGAAAATTGGCGGGAAAACAGGCGTCGCGTGTTATGGAAAGGGATCGGCCCATGTACACGCTGCCTGAAATCGAACAGAAGATCACGCTCGCCCGCGCCGCGAACCTCTCCGGCGCGCGTCTGCTGGAGAACCGGGTCCGGGTCATGCGCGTCTGCAACGGCATCGGTGCGTGGTGGATGCCCGGCGAGGTCCGCGAACTGATCGGCGCGATGTTTCCCGACCTGGTCATCGTCGCCGACATCCACGATCTCCGCCACGAAAAGGGCGGCCGCTGGTGGAAACGCTGGATTTACGACTTTGAATTCTTCACCAACGGCGTCCGCATGGCGGTTTACCGGAAGAAGCCGGAAGTCGCGAAACAGGCGTTCCGGCTCTGGGTCTGCCTGATTCTCGGAAGCTGGACCGCGTTCCACTACAGACGGAAGGGGGAAAAGTGAAATCCCTCTCTCTCAAACTGCTTGAGCTGCTGCCGGTGGTCGGCCTCGCCGCGTTCGGCGGTGTGACCAGGACGGTTGCGGGCAAGGCGCGCGGAGAAGCGTACTCGTTCCGGATTGCGATCCCGGAGATCATCATCGCGGTTTTCTCCGGATTGCTCATCCACTGGCTGACGCTGGACGCCGCAATGAGCGACAATCTGCGCACCGCCGCGATCGCGCTGGCCGGTTATTCGGCGCGGTCGGTCATCGCCATCATCAACTCGCTGTTCCTCAACCTGATCAAAAAACATACCGTGAAAGGATAATGCCATGAAATCCATACTCTTCTCCCTCGCGCTGGCTCTACTGTGCGCCGCCGGATGCACGACCAAAACCGTCGTCACCGAATTCGACCTCGAAGGGCACGTCACCAAAGTGACCGAAACCGACCGCGACCCGTTCGACAAGATCACTGAAAGCACGAAGGAAAAATCGGTGGTCGCCTGGTCCAACGGCTGGGCGGCGTACATCCGCGCCACGACGGCCACCACCGAGAATCCGACCCCGACCGGCGAGATTTACGCGGGCAAAGTGTCGAAAGGGTTCCTCACGCTGCACCGGGAGCAGCAGAACGCCGACAAGATTCCGGCGATCATCGCCGCCACCCGCGAGGACGTGACCGTCGACATGACCGGAGTCAAGTCCGGCAACAATGCCGCGGAATGACGGATTCCGCTTGATTATTTGCAATTCCGGTGGTATAGTATTACGTTTTTTTTAACAGTAATACGGGAGCGGCGATGTTCACTGCGGAATCGATCGGAATTGCCGTCGGGCTGGCGCTGGCGCTCGGCATCTTCGCCTTTAAGACGGCGGTGGGGGAGTACTACTTTCTCGCCGTCGTCTCTTCGCGTGCGAAACGGGCGGCTTTTCTCGCCGTGACGCTGACGATGTACGCGGTGCTTTTCGCGGCGGCTTTCGCGGTGCTCGAGACGTTCGACCTCTTCCGCTTCGCCGGGGATTCGATGAAATTCCTTCAGGCGGGGACGTTGCTTCATGTGCTGCTCTGCGCGGGGCTGCTTGCGTGGGGCGTCCGGCTGCTCGGGCGGCGCGACGACGAGACGCTCCGCGCGTCCGATTCGCGGGGCTGGCTGCTGCTGGCGGTTCCGTGCCCGGTCTGCATGGCCGCGGTGTTCCTGG
>CAYSZM010000264.1:0-4075 GCA_964435365.1 uncultured Victivallis sp.
CCCGGAACGCGGACGGATTTCCAGCAGTTTCTCCCCGTGCAGCAGTGTGGCCGCCCGGTCGACCACCGCCTTGCTCACCTGGCATTGGCGGATGCATTCGCGGACGGTGATGACCCGTTCGCCTTCCGGCGTCCGGTCCACCAGTTCCCGCAGAAATTTTTCCGTCGTCTCGAACGGCGTCATGCCCATCTTTTCCTGCCCGGCTTTTTTGAGTAGCTCAATTGATATCTGAGTTATCTATCAATATAATACCCGATGCGCGCCCTGTCAACCCCTTCCGCCGATTTATTTCGGACGGAGCCGGAGAAGGGGGAGCGTGTTACTGGTTCGACAGGAAGCGGACCGCTTCCGGCAGTTCGGAGAAGTTGTTGATGACGTAATCCGGTTCCGCGCCGGAACTCTTCTGTTCGCCCTGGTTCGAGCGGAAGAAGACGGTTTTGATGCCGAGCCGGTTCGCGCCGAAGATATCCCGGTACATGTCGTTGCCGATGAAGATCACTTCGGAGGGGGCGAGATTCATTTTGATCAGCATCCGCTCGAACATCCGCCGGTCCGGCTTGCGGTAGCCGTGGGTGCTGGAGATGATGATCGGGTCGAAATAGTCGAGCAGCCCCACCGAGCGCAGTTCGGGAATCGCCCAGACCTTCTGCCCGTCGGAGACCGCCGCCATACGGTAATTGGAGCTCAGTCCGTCGAGAACCTCCCGGACGCCCGGATAAAGCTGGAGCCGGAACCGCGACCCGGCGCGGAACATCTCGGCGAGGACCCGCGGCAGGTGGCGGCGCTTCCACTCCGGCAGGTTGCGGGTGTAGTCGGAGCCGAAGCGGTCGATGATCTCCGAAAAGATCGCCTTCGCCTTGAATTCGGGGAACTCTTCCCCGCTGTCGCGGCGTTGCCGCTTGTTGATTTCGTAGTAGAGTTTCTTGACCTCGTCCGGCGGGAGCGAGATCCCCTGATAGTCGAGAAAATTCGACAGCATCCGGTAGAGTTCGCTGTTGCTCTCGTCGGTCATGATATCCACCACCGTGCCGTTGACGTCGAACAGTAGTCCGCGGATCATAGGCTTAACCTCCTCAAACACAATTTCGCTTCATGAATCAGCCGGAGCCGGTAGTTCCACTCCAGCCACGAATTGCGGGCGATCCGCAGCAGCGTGATGCCCATGTAGAACGGAACCCGGCGCGTCGTCTGTGCGAACGTGCGTTCCCGGTCCGGAAAATGGCAGGCGTATTCCCAGAGGAAATGGCCGATGAACGGCTCGGCCGCGTATTTGCCGCCGGTCGCCAGCAGGAAGGAGTGAAAGAGCTCGCCCGCGATCCGCCCGGTGTCGAAGACGCGGTCGGCGCGGCGGAGCCGTTCGAGGTCGAAGGAGATGACCGACATGCCGTCGCCGAAGAGGAAATTGTCCGGCGTGGCGTCGCCGTGGGCGAACACCTGGCAGTCTTCCCACATCTTCGGCTGTTCGCGCCAGCGGTCGCGCAGCCAGTAAAGTTCGTCCGCGCCGCTGTTGTCGATCTCGTTCAGGGTCCGGAGCCGTTCAATCAGCGAATCCATGTAGGAGCATGCGCCGTTGAAATCGACCCTCCACTCCGTCATCGCGGTGTTGTTGTGGAAACGGGAGAGGAACCAGGCCAGCGCGGTGAGTTTGGCGTAGATGAGCTTGTCGTCGCGATTCCGGATTGCGCGGTTGAGGAGGGTGCTCATGAGTTCGCCGCGGCAGAACTCGATCACCAGCAGCCGGTTGAGGTCTTCGTTGCGGCCGAGCGGGCGGGCGATGTAATGCGGCCCGCTGCCGTCGAACCCGTTGTTGTGCATCATGGCGAGGTTGTTGTACTCGCGTTCCAGCCGCCGCGACGCCACGGCGGGGTCGGGTTCGCGGTTCGACAGGAAGAACTTGCCGATCATCGACTGGCCGCTCTTTTTCTCCTCATAGAGATAGACGTCGTTCGAACCGTTGAGGCGGGATACCCGGTATCGCGGGCGGTCGAGGAAGCCGCCGAGCTGCGGCTGGATTTCATACTTCAGATATTGATAAAGCGGATCATTCGAGGACAGGTTCCCCAGATCATGTTTCTCCATACAATCTCCCCGGATGCGGAGCGCCGCACCCGATCTCACAATTGCCTTGTTCTCTCAAAATGTACTCCTTCCCGCAGTCAATTGCAATCGGCCTGCGAACAATTCGCCGAATAAAAGCAGGGGCGGGCCGGATCGCAAACCCTTACCCGGCACCGGCACCCTACCGGCGCCGGGTACTTTTTTGCAATAACGGCACAGAAATAAGCGCAGTATCGTTATTTGTCATCGCTTTTATCCGCACAGGGCTTGTTTGAATGCAAAGAAACGCTATCATTAATAGAAAAGGAGCACTGTCATGGAAAAAATCAGGTCCGCCCGGTTCGAGGCCGCCAAGGTCTGTCTGGCCCACTGTCTGGCGTCAGTCCGCGCAGGCGAACCGCTGCCGTCGATCCGCGACCTGATCGCCGCGAGCGGAACAACCCGCGCCGCCGTCGAACAGGCCGTCCGCCATTACCGCGAACGCGGCGAAATCGAAGCGCGCCCCCGCGTCGGCCTGTTCAAGACCGGCAGCTCCGCGCCGGGAAGAATCATCGATCTCGTCGCCTGTCACGACGGCGGCTACACCCGCGACCCTTCCGGATTCCTCTTCGACGTGCTGATGCATCTTCACCGCGTCTGCGCCGAACACGGGTATGCGGTGCGGCTTCATTCGGTTCGCCCGGAAGAGAGCGCGGAGGAGTATGTGCGGATCTCCCGCCTCACCGACAGCGGCGGCTTCGTCCTGCTCCTGGTGAGCTGCCGCGAAATCGTCTCGACCTTCCTCGCCTCGGGCAGGCCGACGGTCTCTCTGTTCCCCCACGGCAAATTCACCGACGTCGACCAGGTGGTCGATGCGCACGGACTGGTCGAACTCCAGATGAACCACCTGATCGGCCTCGGCCATCGCCGGATCGTCTATCTGCGCGAAGAGTTCCCCGCCTATCAGAACTCCACCGTGCTCAGCCGCCGGATGCAGTACTATCAGCTGATGGCGCGCAACGGCCTGCGCGTCTATCCGCATTGGCAGGCAAGTTATCTTCGCGGCGAGGCGGAAAAAGCGCTGGCCGCCGCCTTCGGAGCCGAACCCGCGCCGACCGCGCTCATCGTCTACGACACTGATTTGCCCGACGTCTACCGGTTCCTGGAGTCGCGCCGCCTCAAAATCGGCGCCGACGTATCGGTGATCGCCACCGACGGCTCCGGCGCGATCGCCAAACTGCGTCCCGCAGTCGCCAGCGTGGTCAGCCACAGCCGCCACGCCGTCGAAACCGTGTGGGAATTGCTGGAGAAACAGCGGAACGGCGACCGGACGCCGAACACAGTCGAAGTCATGCTCACCTTCAAAGAAGGCCGTTCCACCGGAAAGGCCCCGGAAGATTCACCTTGTTCGACAGGAAAAAATCATCATGCTTGAATTCAAAAAACGGTTCGCGTTCGGTCCGGCTCCGGGTTCGCCCTGGGCGGAGAAAATGGTGTTGAATCCGGCGCTGGCCGCCGACCCGGACGATCCCGACACATTGCACATGCTGTTCCGCGCCACCGGTCCGTGGCCGCAAGCGCAGCTTCCGGGGAAGCCGCTGCCTTACCCGATCTTCCTCGGCTACGCGGTGAGCCATGACCGGGGCAAGCACTGGGATTGCGATTTTTCGCGCCCGGCGCTGGCTCCGCGACTTCGTTCCGACCCGGAGAATCCGCCGACTGTCACGGACGCTTTCGGCAGAACCATGTTCGACTACGCCAACGGCTGCATCGAAGACCCCCGGCTGTTCGATTTCGAAGGGGAACTCCACCTCAGCGTCGCCTGCCGCGCCTTTCCGCCGGGGCCGTACTGGGACCACGACGACCCGGTCCAGTGCATGCCGTCCGGCTTCGCCTCGTTCGGGGCGGCGGTGCGCGAGAACAGCACGGTTTCGCTGCTCTACCGGGTCGATCTCGCCGCGCTGGCAGCGCGCGATTACGAGCACGCCTTCCGCTTCGTCACCCCGCTCCATGAGCCGGACGTGAGCGACAACCGCGA
>CAYSZM010000265.1:0-4064 GCA_964435365.1 uncultured Victivallis sp.
CGCCGCGTCAGGTCGCGGTACTCGTAGACCGCCGCCGCACCGATCCACGGCCGCGGCTCCCCGGCCAGGCACTCCGAGCAGAGCGCCAGCGCAGTGTCCAGCTCCCCGCCGCAGCCCCGGCAGCGCAGCCCCTCGATGGGATGCATCTCCCGCTCGCATTCCGCACAGAAACGGTTACGCCCGCCGCCGTCGCCGCTCCGGCAGACCGGACAGGGAAACAGATTGAGGCCGGAAATCCATTTGCGAAGCGACTCAAACACGGCGGCGCCTCCCTCCCCCCGCTTCCAGCGGCGGCAGATAATTGTGGCGGTGGCGGATGCGGCGCACCAGGCGCAGCCCGGCAACCACTTCAACCAGGTCGAATCGACCTGGCAGCGGCGGACGGCCGATCACCCGGAAATAGAAGAGCGCCGCCCGGTAATTCCGCCGCATCTGGCGCGGGGATAAGTTGTCGCCAGGGCGGTAGTAGCCTTCGCGCCGCAACGTCTTGACTTCGACGAAAACAATGGTCCGCCCGTCGCGCGCCACGATGTCAAGCTCCCCGGAACGGACCCGCCAGTTGCGGGCGAGGATGGAGTAGCCCTTGGCCAGCAGCAGCCGGACCGCCGCCTCCTCCCCCCGGCGGCCGAGTGCGAGGTGTGCCGCCCGGGCCGCTTTCACCGTCGCGCCTCCCGAATCCGGCAGGACAGAAGTTCGAGATCGCCCGGATAGGTGATCTTGAGGTTGTCGTCCTGATTATGGACGATCCGGCAGGCGTACCCCGCCGCCGCCATCACTCCGGCGTCGTCGGTGAAATCCCCGTCCGGAAAACGTGCATACGCGGCCCGCAGCAGCGCGAGGTCGAACACCTGGGGAGTCTCCACCCGCCACAGCCCGGAGCGGTCCACCGTCTCCGTAATCAGGCCGGATGCGTCGCTCCGTTTCAAGGTGTCGGTCACCGGCTTGCCTGGAATTGCGCCGCCGGTCCGCCGCGCCTCGTCGGCCAGCGTCTCCAGCAGCGCCGCCGACGCGAGCGGGCGCGCCGCATCGTGAATCGCGACAACTCCGCGTTCCAGCGGCAGCGCCGCCAGACCCGCCCGGACCGAAGCGCAACGGTATGCGCCGCCCGCGGTCCAGACGATCGGGGCCTCCGGCAGAAACCGCTCCGCCGCCGCCCGGAATTCCGCACCCGCATCGGCGGGATGCACCACGACCAGGCAGCCGGGAGCCGTCAGCGGCAGAAACGCCTTGACGCTGTGAAGAAAGAGCGGCAGTCCGGCGAGTTCCAGCAGCAGCTTGTTGCCGCCGCCGAACCGGCGGGCAGAACCGCCCGCCACAATCACAACCGCCAGATCCGCCGCCATGAAATCCCTACCGTTTCTTCCGGGTGGGGACGTGGGCGCACTCGCCGTGAACAGCGTGCGCGGCTTCCATCATCGCCTCGCCGAGCGTCGGGTGGGCGTGAATGGAGCGGCCCAGCTCCTTCGCGGTGATCTCAAGCAGCATGGCCGGACCGGCCTCGGCGATGAGATCGGTCGCATGCGGCCCGATGATGTGAACGCCGAGCACCTGATCGGTCTTGGCGTCGGCGAGAATCTTGACGAATCCTTCCGTGTGACCCATCGCCATCGCCTTGCCGAGCGCCGCGAACGGGAATTTCCCGGCATGATAGGCGACGCCTTCGTTCTTGAGCTGTTCCTCACTCTTGCCGATGGTGCCGATTTCGGGAGAAGTGAAAATACATCCCGGCGTGAGATTGCCGGTGAACTCCTCCGCCTTGCCGCGCAGCGTGTTGATCACGTTCCCCGCGGCGGCGCTCGCCCAGTGGGCCAGCATGATCTGGCCGACGGCGTCGCCGATGGCGAAGATGTTCGGGGCGCTGGTCCGGAAACTCGCGTCCACTTCAATGAACCCGCGCTGGCTGGTCTTCACCCCGGCGGCGGGAAGGTTCAGATCGGCGGTGACCGGCTTGCGGCCGATCGACACCAGCAAATAATCCGCCTTGAGCGTTTCGTCGCCGACTTTGCCGGAGACGCCGCGCGCCGTGCATTTGATGTCCGAAAGCGGCGCGCCGTTGAGAATCCGGATTCCCTTCGCGGTCATCTCCTTCGCCAGCAGCTTGGCGCATTCGCCGTCGGTCTGCGGCAGAATCTGCGGCAGCATCTCCACCACCGTCACCTCGACGCCGAGTTCGGCGAAAAGGCAGGCGAATTCACAGCCGATCACGCCGCCGCCCAGAATCAGCAGGCTCTTCGGCAGCTTCGGCAAACTCAAGAGCTCGGTCGAGGTGAGAATGCGCTCGCCCTGCGGGATGAAGCCGGGAACCAGCGGATCGGAGCCGGTCGCGATGATGAACTTATCCGCCTCGATCACCGTCCCCGCCGCATCGCCCGCCGCCACCATCAGCTGCTTGCGGGAGAGGAATTCGCCGCGCCCCTGGAACACGGTCACCCCGGCCGCCTTGAGCAGCCCGGAAATGCCTCCGCGGAGCTTGCCGATCACCTCATCCTTGCGTGCGAGCATCTTCTTCCAGTCCGCCTTGACCTCGCCGGAGATCTCCACGCCGAAGTCGGCGGCGTGTTTCGCGGAAGCGTAAACCTCGGCTCCGGCAATCAGCGTCTTGGTCGGAATGCAGCCGACGTTGAGGCAGGTTCCGCCCGGAAACGCCTTCTCCACAATCGCGGTCTTGAACCCGCACTGCCCGGCGCGAATCGCCGCCACATAACCGCCGGGGCCGGCGCCGATCACACACACATCAAACTTTTCCACGGTTCGTCTCTCCCTGATGAATTTGAGGTTGGTTGCATATGAAAAGATAGCACGTTTTCCGCTTCCTGCAAGCCGACGGCGACCCGCAATCGACTGCTTTCCGCCGTAAAAACGAAAAAACCCCGCTCCGGAGTAAACCGGACGCGGGGCCCTTTCCTGATTTCAGGCAATTACTTACCGGAAACCACGCCGTGATCCTTGAAGGTACGGGTCAGCGAGAACTCGCCGAGTTTGTGACCGACCATGTTTTCGGTCACGAACACCGGGATGAAGCTCTTGCCGTTATGCACATTGAAAGTGTGGCCGACGAAGTCCGGAATGATCATCGAGCGGCGCGACCAAGTCTTGATCGCCACTTTCTGACTGCCCAGCTTCTCGACTTTGTCGATCAGGTGCTGATCGACGAACGGGCCTTTCTTGATCGATCTGGCCATTACTTCTTCCTCCGCTCAACAATGAAGTTCTTCGAAGTCTTCTTCGGGTTGCGGGTACGCTTGCCCTTGGCCAGCTTGCCCCACGGCGAAACCGGATGGCCGCCGCCGGAGGTGCGCCCTTCTCCACCACCCATCGGATGGTCGACCGGGTTCATCGCAACGCCGCGGACATGCGGACGGAAGCCGAGGTAACGCTTCTTACCGGCCTTGCCCATCTTGACGTTCATCTGGTCGAGGTTGCCGATCTGGCCGACCATCGCGTGGCAGTCCACATGAATCATGCGAACTTCACCCGACGGCAGCTTGATCTGCGCATAGGTTTCTTCCTTGCCGCGCAGAATCGCCACCTGACCGGCCGAACGCGCGATCTTCGCGCCACGGCCCGGCTGCATCTCGATGCAGCAGATGTTGACACCGACCGGAATGTCCCGGATCGCCAGCCAGTTGCCCGGCTTGAGCTCGGACTTCGGACCGTTCATGACCTTGTCGCCGACCTTCAGGCCGACCGGGGCCAGGATGTAGGACTTCTCGCCATCCGCATAGCAGATGAGAGCGATGTTCGCCGAACGGTTCGGATCGTACTCGATCGAAACCACCTTCGCCGGAACATTTTCCTTGGAACGGACGAAATCGACCATACGGTAACGGCGCTTGTTGCCGCCCCCGCGGAACCGGGTCGTGATCCGGCCCGCATTGTTGCGGCCGCCGGACGATTTCTTGCTCTTCAGCAGACTCTTCTCCGGCGTCTTGCTGGTGATCGTGGACGCATAGTCCAACGTCGCCATATGACGCCGGGAGGGAGTCACGGGATTAAAAGTCTTAACCGCCATTTTTCTTCTCCCTCTCGTTAAATGATCTCAATGCTGCCTTCGGACAGCGTGA
>CAYSZM010000266.1:0-4008 GCA_964435365.1 uncultured Victivallis sp.
GAAAAACTTTTTGAGCTTTGCCCAAGAATTCATTTGCAAAAAACCCCACTGTATTGTCTATTAAAATAGCATCGGATTCCCGTTTCGGCAATCGCCGGTGCATTCTATTTCTCCGGTTTTTTGTCCGGCGGCAGGCCGCCCGGACGGAATCGGCGGTTTCAGCATGAAGAGGAGGAGCCCATGAAGTATATCGGCGCTCATGTCAGCATTTCCGGAGGCGTGGAAAACGCCCCCTTGAACGCGGGGGCGATCGGCGCGACCGCGTTTGCCATGTTCACCAAAAATCAGCGGCAGTGGAGCGCGCCGCCGATCTCGGAAGAGTCGGCCGCCGCGTTCCGCGCCAACTGCGGGAAGTTCGGTTTTCAACCGGAATACATTCTGCCGCACGACACCTATCTCATCAATCTCGGCCAGCCGGACCCGGAGAAGCGCAAGCACTCCTTCAACGCCTTCGTCGACGAGATGAAGCGCTGCGACCAGCTCGGGCTGGTGAAGCTCAACTTCCACCCCGGCAGTCACTTGAAACTGGTCACGCTCGCAGAGGAGCTCAAGCTGATCGCGGAGTGCGTCCGCGAGGCGATCGACACCGTCCCCAACGTCTGCGCGGTCTATGAGAACACCGCGGGGCAGGGGACCAACGTCGGCTTCGCCTTCGAACAGATCGCCGCCATGCTGGAGCTGACCGACCGGCCGGGCCGGATGGGCGTCTGTCTCGACACCTGTCACACCTACGCCGCCGGATACGACCTCGTCTCCGAGGAAGGGTATGCAAAGACCTTCGCCGACTTCGAGCGGCTGATCGGCATTGAGTACCTGAAAGGGATGCACCTCAACGATTCGAAAAGCGTTCTTGGCGGCCGCCTCGACCGGCACAACAGCATCGGCGAGGGCGAACTCGGGATCGGCTTCTTCCGCCGCCTGATGGGAGACCCCCGTTTCGACAACATCCCGCTCATCCTCGAAACCCCCAACGAAGAGCTCTGGCCGCAGGAAATCGCCACGCTCAAGCAGTTTGCGGCGGAATCCTGATCATTTCCCCGCCGGATTTGCGGCGGGGATTTTTTTTGCTTTTTTGTTTATTTCACTATTGAAATTAATTTTTACATATGATATAATGAATGGCAACAGGAGAATTTCATGAAAAAACGAACGACGGAAAATAATACGCCTTACCTGGTTCCGGCGCTGGAACGGGGGATGCGGATTCTGGAACTGCTTTCGGAACATCCGGGCGGAATGCAGATGGCGGAGATGGGTTCGCTCGAGCTGCCCCCGGCCAGCCTTTACCGGATGCTGGTCACGCTCTCCGAACTCGGTTATGTGGTTCGGGAAGGGAACGATGTCTACCGGCTGGGGCGCAAGCTGCTGACGCTGGGCTACCGCACGGTGGACGATTCCTCGCTGGTGGAAAAGGCGGTCGGCCCGATGCGCGAACTCCGCGACCGGACCGGCGAGACGATCATGCTGGGCGTGCTGTACGGCGACGAAGGGGTGGTGATCGAAGCGGTGAAATCCAGCCGGGCGGTCTGCGTTTCGGTACGGGTCGGCCACCACTATCCGCTGCACTCCGCCGCGCCGGCCAAGGCGATGCTGGCGTTTCTCCCTGACGAAGAGCGCCGGGGAATCCTGAAACGGATCGAGTACACGAAATTTACGGACGCGACTCTCGCCGGAGCGGCGGAACTGGCCGCCGAGCTGGCGGAGGTTCGCCAACGCGGCGTCGCCTACGACCGGGGCGAGGAGATGGAGGAGCTACGCTGCGCGGGTTCCCCGATCCTCAGTCCGGCGGGGTATCCGGTCGCCGCGGTGTGGATCGGCGGCCCGGTTTCCCGCATGGACGATTCCACGCTGGAACGCCTCGGCGCAATGGTCCGGGAAACGGCGGAACAGATTCAGAAACGGTTGAACAGTTGACGGAGTGTTGGTCGGCAACGCCGGCGCGGGCGGACTCTGCACCGAGTTGCGCCCCTATGGTATTCGAGTTATGCAAGGCAAGGAGTTGGCATGAAGCAGCATCTGTTTCTCGAAGCGGAGTCGTTCCGCGAATTGGGCGGCTGGGTGATCGACCCCGCCGCGATGGGGCAAATGGGCTCGGCCTACCTGATGGCCCACGGCGCGGGCGTTCCCGTCGCCGATGCGGAAACCGCGATCGAGCTTGCCGGTCCGGCGGAGTATCACATCCGGGTGCGCACCCGTGACTGGACCGCCGTCTGGAAGCGCGGTACTCCGGCAGGGCGTTTTACGCTCAAAATCGACGGCGTCGAACTGCCCGCCGTCCTCGGCACCAACAGCGAAGCATGGGCGTGGCAGAAGGCCGGTTCGCTCGTCCTCGCAGCGGGAAAACACCGCGTTGCGCTTCATGATCTTACCGGATTCAACGGCCGCTGCGACGCGATCTGGTTCTCGACCGACCTGGACGATATTCCGCCCGACGGCGGGCCGGAACTCGAAGCCTTTCGCCGCGAGAAGTGCGGAATTACCGTCGCCGACGACCCGGAAGTCTATGACCTCATCGTGGCCGGCGGCGGTGTCGCCGGCTGCGTCACCGCGCTGGCGGCGGCCCGGCTCGGCCTCAAGTCCCTGCTGATTCAGGACCGTTCCGTGCCCGGCGGCTGCAACAGCTCGGAAATCCGGGTGCCCCTCGGCGGAACCACCCATATCGGGCGTTATCCGAACCTCGGCAACACCGTTCGCGAAATCGGCCCGATCGCCCTCACTCCCGGCGCGAAACCGGCGGAGTGGTATGAGGACGTCCGCAAGATCAACGCCTTTCTCGCCCCCTGCGACGGCAAGGCGGAACTTCGCTTGAACGAACGGGTTGTCGCCGTAGAAACCGACCCTGCCGACCCGGCGGTCATCACCGCTGTCGTCACCTGCGGCACCGTCACCGGCAAAGAGACCCGTTATCGCGCCCGTCTCTTCTCCGACTGCACCGGCGACGGCGCGGTCGCGGTCGCCGCAGGCGCGGAATTCCGCTACGGCACCGAAGGCCGCGACGTGTTCGGCGAATCGCTGGCCCCGGAACTCTCCTCAAACGAAGTCATGGGGCTCTCCGTCTTATGGACCAGCAAGGTCGAAGACCGTCCCGTCCCGTTCCCCGTCATCGACTGGGGCATCGAATTCACCGAAGAAACCTGCTACCCGGTCATCAGCGGCGACTGGGAGACCGAAACCGGACAGTACCGCAATCAGGCCGAAGAGGCCGAGTATATCCGCGACTATTCGCTGATGACCACCTTCGCCAACTGGTCGTTCCTGAAGAATCGCTACTCGCGCCGCGCCGAATGGGCCAACCGCCGCATCGACTGGATCTCCCCCTGCGGCGGCAAGCGCGAAAGCCGCCGCATCGTCGGCGATTACACGCTGACCCAGAACGATATCGAAACCGGCGTCGACCATCTCGACGGCACCGCCGCCCTCTCCTGGTCCATCGACCTCCACTACCCGGAACCCGAAAACAAAGCGCGCTTCGCCGAACCGTTCCGCTCCTGCGCCTATCACCGCGGCCTCCCGTCCTTCTATCCGGTTCCCTATCGCTGTCTCTATGCGCGCGGCATCAAAAACCTGTTTCTCGGCGGCCGTCTGGTCAGCCTCTCCCACATCGCCTTCTCCTCCGCTCGCGTGATGCGCACCCTCGGCTCTCTCGGCGAAGTCGTCGCCATGGCCGCCGCCGTCTGCATCGAAAACAACCTCCTTCCCCGCGATGTCGGCGAACTCCGTTTCGATCGGCTTTCAGAAAAAATGCGCGCCGGCATCCCCACCCCCGAAGTCTTCGCCTGTCCCTCCGTCGGCCATTGGGAATCCTATCACTTCAAGGAGTTCGGCCACTTTTTCTATCATGCCGAAAACGCCGGAGAACACACCCTCCCCGAATCCGTCAAGGATGCCATTCGAAAGTTGCACAAAGATCATCTGTTCGATCATACTGGCATCTAACCCCCTGTTCGTTGTCATTGTCGTGGGAATCAGAGGGGGCGCTTCGCCCCCCTCCGAACCTCCTCCCGACCG
>CAYSZM010000267.1:0-3982 GCA_964435365.1 uncultured Victivallis sp.
CCCTGCTACCTGCCGCCGGACGAGGACGAGCAGGTCGCGTTTTACCGCTATCTGGCGGAGGCGGTGCCGCTGCCGCTTTTCGTCTACAACATGCCTTCGCTGACCCGGGTTTCGCTCCAGCTCTCCGCGTTGGAGCGGATTCTGGTGCTTCCCGGAGTTGTCGGTTACAAGGACAGCTCGGGCGATCTTGCCGCGTTCCGCGCCGTGCTGGAACAGTTCGGTTCTCGCACGGACCTCTCGCTCCTGGTCGGCCCCGATGAACTGACCGGCGAAGCGGTGCTGCTGGGCGGCGACGGCGGAGTCAACGGCAGCGCGAATTTGAATCCGCGCCTTTTCGCCGATCTTTACGAAGCGGCGAAGCGGAAGGATGCCGGGAAAGTCGCGGAGCTTCAGGCGCGTGTGCTGGAGCAGGGCAAGCTGTACGGCACGCCGGTCACGACGGCCGGAGTGATCCGGCGAATGAAA
Organism: uncultured Victivallis sp.; assembly: GCA_964435365.1. Lineage (GTDB taxonomy): Bacteria > Verrucomicrobiota > Lentisphaeria > Victivallales > Victivallaceae > Victivallis. The sequence continues at coordinate 466 of CAYSZM010000267.1, forward strand.
CGGGAAGCGGCGCGAATGGGGCTCTGCCGGAATATCCTGGCGGTTCCGACCCTGCCGTTGCAATAACGACGAACACTCCAGATAAACGAAAGGGTGCGGAGTATGTCGATCATAGCCGATGAAAAGCGAATTTTCGAATCGCCTTCGCCGAGTGACATTTTTTGTTACACTCCGGCGTTGTGCCACGGGTTCGACGGGCGTCTGATTGCGGGATTCGACCTGGGCGGTCCCGGCACGGAGAAGCTGGAAGGGCCGCGCTCGAAATTCGGCGATTATCCGTCGGGGAACCAGATGCGGATTCTGCTTTCCGACGACGACGGGGAGACCTGGCGCGAAAGCGGCACCCGTCTGCCGATGTGGCATGCGATGATCTTTCAGGCGGGCGGCGTCCTCTATGCCATCGGGCAGGGCGGGCCGCTTTTCATCAGCCGCAGCACGGATAACGGCGAACACTGGTCCGACCTCGCGGTGCTGGAAGACGAGCACCGCTGGCACCAGAGCGCCGGGCGGGTCGATTTCCGTCACGGAAAGGTTTATCTGGTTTATGAACAGCGGATTCCGAATGCGCCGTGGCCGGGCGTCTCGCCGGTTCTGATGGCGGCGAAGGAAGATGCCGATCTCTGCGACCGGAACCGCTGGACTTTTTCGGAGCCGTTCCGGGCCGAACCGGTGTTCGCCGAACTGACCGCGGCGGGTTGGCCGCATTTCGGCGGCGGGGCTTACGGCGTGCTTGAAACCAGCGTGATCCGGATTTACGACCCCGTGCACGAGTTCTACGATCCGGAAGACCGGACGGTGCTTCTCCTGATGCGCGCCGAGACCGGAATCGGCAATGTCGGTGCGATCGCCAAGGGCGTGGAAGCCGCCGACGGTTCGCTCCGCATTGAGCTCTTGAAATCCGCCGCCGGTTCGCGGCTTTTCCTGATTCCGTTCCCGGGCGGACAGTTGAAATTCCACATCGACTACGACCCGGTATCGAAACTTTACTGGATGGTGGCGAGTCCGCGGATCGACGGTTTCCGCAAAGCGCCGATTTTCGAGCGGCGGCGGCTGGAGTTGCTCTACTCGTCGAACGGCATCGAATTTCAGAGTGCCGGGCTGGTGGCGAACGGTAAGGGCGAACGCGATTCCCGCCACTACGCGAGTCTGCTCATCGATGGCGACGATCTGCTGGTGTTCACCCGCTCGGGGGATGACCGGGCGAAGTCGCTGCACGACGGCAACCTCCTGACCCTGCACCGGGTGAAGAACTTCCGTTCGCTGGCGTAAAACCCGTACTTGGCGGCGGACACTCACAAGAAGACAACCACGGGATGCATTTTTCAATCGTTTGCCGGAGTTGGAGAGGCTCCGCCTTCGGCGCGAGCGGGTGAGTTGACCTTGCGGTCAACTCCACCGCTGCCGCTCACTGCCGAACTCGTTCGGCAATTGAGCTGTTTAGTGAGCGACAGCCCATGCCTCCGGCGGTTGGGGCGCTTCGCCCCCAAACCCCCGACCGGCAGGGTGCCGGTGCCGGCGGCGGCTTTCGCCGCCTTGATCAAAACCCCAGCGGGGTCTTCTCTTCCGGCAGGAAGGTGCGGAAGTTGGCGTAGAGGTCGTCGAGCTTGTTGAGGTAGTAGGCGACGTTTTCGTCGCGCTCCCCAACGGGCGCTTCGGAGAGCAGTTTCGCGTTGTCCACCACCGAGACTTTCTTCTTTTCTCCGGTCAGGTAGTAGGTCACCTGGTCCCCCGCCTGAAAATCCAGCTTCGAACGGATCGCCAGCTCGTAGGCGGCGCTGCGCCGCCCCGTCCCGGCGGCCAGCTTGCGCTGGTAGGTGGCCGGGGAATCGTTCAGGCTTTCGCTCTTGGCCAGCTCAGGCAACGGCATTTCGCGCCGCTCGATTTCATCGCGCATCCGGCGGTACATCTCCGGAATCGCGTCGAACTTCCGCTTGAGCAGGAATTCGACCAGATTCGAGATGAATTTCCGCTGGAACGGCTCCAGCCCGCGCGACTTGAGCGCCGCGCCGGTGATGCTCACCGTGCCGTCCTCTTCGAGCAGCGCATAGTTCTTGCTTTTGTAGGAGAACATCGCCGTGTAGGTGTGGTCGAGCTCCACTTCGATCCCCGGGGGAAGCGCGTTCTGAATCCGCTTCAGGAATGCGCCGCGGTCGGTCACCCCCTCCGGCGGCTGGAAGTAGATGCCGTCGGTGTCCATCTCGATCACATTCGCCCCGGCCCCGTTCAGGAAGTCGAGCATTATGGTGAGAATCTCACGCCCGCGCGCCGCCACCTTTTCCGCCAAGTCGAAGTCGTTGAACGCCCCCTGCGAAAAACCGAGGTAGCCGTAAAACGAGTTGATGAGGATCTTGAAGGTGCCCTGAAGCGCCTGGAGTTCATTGTGTTCGGCCGGGTCTTTCGCCGCGCGCATGGCGTCCTTGGCATTGAGCCGGAAGGTGCGCAGCGCGTCGAGCAGCCGCAGGAACACGCCGAGCTCGTCGCGCGACGGCGCCCAGCGCTCCGCCAGCAGGATCGACGGGTACAGCGAACGCACGTCGCAGTGCCAGACCGTTTCGAAGATGCCGGTTTCGTCGGCGCGGGTCAGCGCGCCGGAGTAACGCCGCGCCATCTCGGGGAGCGGCAGCGAATGCCCCGCCTTGAGGTATTCCGAGACGAACAGCGCGTCGAGGCTGCTGCCGCTGCCGCGCACCACCACATCCTGATACTTCATCGGCAGGATCGACGCCTGGTAGAAGTAACTGGGCGAGAGCAGCGCGCCGAGGTTCCTCGTTTCGCGCACGTCGTCGAGCGCGTAAGCCAGCAATGTTTGCCGGTCGCTCTCCCACGCCTGCGAAATCTTCGCTCCATCGATGTAGGTGCGGTCCTCCGACGCGAAGCCGAAGTGTTTCGCCAGGTATTTGAGGTTGTATGATTCCAGATCGCGGTTGGCGATGTCGTACATCATCGCCAGGTGCAGCGTGTCGACCACATGCCGCCCGTAGATGTCGTAGCGGGTGTAGTTGACGATCCGCTCGGCGAGGCTGAACCGGCTGGAACGCTTTTTCGGCGTCGCGCCGCCGCGCCCGAGGGTGAGCTTGACCTTGTGCCGCTTGGCGCGGGTTTCGAGGTAGGGCAGGTCGAAGCGGCAAAGGTTGTGTCCCTCGATCACGTCGGGGTCGCGTTCGGCGACGGTGCGGACGAAGGCGGCGATCAGCTCTTTTTCGCTCATGTTGTCCTGCGAAAGCGCCAGCTCCCAGCCGGTCGAGTCGCACATCGAAACGATGATGATTTCGTCGCCCTCGCGCTCCGGATTCGGGAAGTCGAATCCGGGCGTGGTCTTGACTTCAAGGTCGAACTGGAGCCGCCGCAGTTCGCGGAACTCCATGCCGGAAAACAGCCGCGTCTCCTCCTGCTGCAGCAGTTGCTGCGGCAGGTCGCGGAAGAGAAAGTAGGGCCCCCTCGCATTTTTGCGCAGATGGGCGACCGCGCGGTCGTACTCCTCGACCGAAGGGAACCGGGCGAGGAAGCGGTAGGTCAT
>CAYSZM010000268.1:0-3877 GCA_964435365.1 uncultured Victivallis sp.
CGGTGCAGCGCGATCGGCTCCTTGCCGAAGAGCTTGAAGATGTCGTAGAAGGGCTGGAGCAGCGGCGGCCCCATGCGGCCCTGCATCCGGGCGGTGACCACCCGGTCGAGGCCCATGATGAACGCGCCCGCCAGCGGGGCGAGAATCAGCACCAGCGCGGAGTACACGTACTGGTTGCCGCAGATTTCGGAAATTCGAGTCAATATCTGATCCATAGTCCGGAACGCTCCATTCTGTTACATTGCGGCAATGGTTTTGCCGATTAAGACGATGATGATCAGCAAGGCGATCCAGTTCATCACCCGGGTCGCCACCGGCTCGCTGATGATGCCGCGGAAGTAGAAGCTGGTCACCTGCGAGTGCTCGATCTTGCCGCCCACCGAATAGAAGTCGTAGGAGCGGATTTCGCGGCTGTCGTGGCCGCTGTTGGCCGCGGTCACGTTTTCGCCGCAGAGGAACGGCAGCCGGACGTTGCACGGCTTGAACCGCCGCCAGACCAGGAAGTAGAAGAAGAGGAACCCGAGCGCGATGCCGACGAAGATCACTACCGCGGAGAACTTGCTGACTTCGCTGAGCGCCTTCCAATTGAGGTCGGCGCCGCCGCGGTAGACCGCCTGCGACATCGGCACGAAGACGTCGGTGTAGATCAGCATGGTGACCAACCCGGTCCCGAGCACCATGAGCGCGAGGGCGCCGAGCGAAATGCGCATCGACGGGGCGATCTCCTCTTTCGGGAGGAATTCATGGTATCCGGTGTGCTGGATGCGGCCGATCCACTTCGCCCAGAAGAAGACCGTGAGCGCGCAGCCCATCACCATGAAGACCAGCAGGAACGGCGAACGGATCGTCGCTTCGATCGCCAGCCACTTGCTGAGCAGCATGCCGAACGGCGGCAGCAGCATCGACATCATGCCGAGCAGGATCACGCAGGCGGTGAAGGGCATCTTGTAGAGCAGCCCGTCCATATCCTCGATGTCGCGGCTGCCGATGCGCTGTTCGATCCGGCCGACGCAGAGGAAGAGCAGGCCCTTGGAGATGGCGTGGAAGGTGATGATCGCCAGACCCGCCGCGTAAGCCAGCGGAGAGTCGATTCCGGCGCAGGCGACCACCAGCCCGAGGTTGGAGATGGTCGAGTAGGCCAGCACCTTTTTGCCGTTGCTCTGGGTGCACGCCAGCAGCGCGCCGCCGACGAACGAAAGCGAACCGGCGAAGGCGATGATCAGCATCACCCCGCTGTCCTCATAGAAGCCCGGCACGATGCGCAGCACGAGGTAGACGCCCGCCTTCACCATGGTGGCGGCGTGGAGCATCGCCGAGACCGGCGTCGGGGCGACCATCGCGCCCAGCAGCCAGCTCTGGAAGGGGAACAGCGCCGATTTGGTGAACGCCGCGATGCAGAGCAGGATCGCCGGCAGCAGCGCGTAAGCGCTGTCTTCGAAGAGATTGAGGAAGGTTTCGCCGTCGGTGTAGTATTTGACCAGGAAGATTCCGAGCAGCAGCGCGACGCCGCCGAAGCTGTTGATCAGCAGCGCGCGGACCGCGTTGACCCGGCGCGCCTCGCCGCCGTCCTGACCGATCAGGGCGTAGCTGCACAGCGTCGTCGCCTCCCAGAAGAAGGAGAAGTAGGCGAGGTGGTTGGAGACCACCAGGCCGACCATGAAACCGAGGAAGCTCAGGAAGAAGAAGTAGAACCGCTTCAGCGAACCGGCTCCTTCCGGCTTGTGGTGCTCATGCTCGCGCATATAGCCGATCGAGAAAACCAGGATCGCCGCGCCGACCACCGAAGTGACCAGCAGCATGATCCGGGAGAGGTTGTCGATGCGGAAGAGGATGAATTCCCCCTCTTCGACGTGTCCCCAGAAGTAGCAGCCGATCGCCAGGATCACCTGGAGCACGGCGAACAGCGTGATCCAGAAATTCCGGATTTTGACGGCGACGCCGAAGATCACCGCGAGGATCGCCAGCTCAAGCAGCGTCCCCACCCCGGCGAATTCGCCGGAGACGGTGTAACTCCAGATTCGCCCCGGCCCTTCCGCCTGAGCCGTCAACGCCACCAGCCCGATTCCCCCGGCCGCCACGAGCAACGCACAGGCGGCAACCAGTGCGAAGCGGAGGCGGTCGGAAGAGATCAGAGCGGCCAGCACCCCGCCGACCAGCGGTACGCCGATCAAGCCGAACAATACCCATTCCGTCATGTCCCAAACTCCCTTGATGTATTTATATTATGGTGCGATGTGATGTTTCAGGTAATCGATCCACGGCTTGAGGCCGTCGCCCCGGCGGGCGGAAATCTCCAGCACTTCCGCCTCCGGATTCACCGTGCGCAAGTTGGCCAGGCAGAGTTCCCGGTTCCACTCCAGCACCGGCGCGAGGTCGATCTTGGTCAGGAGCACCAGCGCGGCGACGGCAAAAAGCCCCGGGTACTTGACCGGTTTTTCTTCTCCCTCCGGCGTGGAGAGCAGCGCGATCTTCGCCTCTTCGCCGAGGTCGAAGGCGACCGGGCAGACCAGGTTGCCGACGTTCTCGATCAGGAGCAGCCGGGTTCCGGCCGGAACCGCCTGTTCCAGTACGGCCTGAACCTGTTCGGCGTTGAGATGGCAGCTGTCGTGGGTTTCGATCTGGGTGACCGTTGCGCCGCGGTTGCGCATCCGTTCGGCGTCGACTTCGCCGTACTGGTCGCCGACGATCACCGCGGTCGGAATTCCGGCCTCGCGGAGCGCGTCGAGCGTCTTCTCCAAAAGCGTCGTTTTGCCCGAACCGGGCGACGAGATCAGATTGAACGCGACAATGCCGCGTTCCCGGAGCCAGCGGCGGTTCGCCTCGGCGACGCCGTCGTTGGCGGCCAGCACCGCCTGCTCCAGCGGGACGACCGTCCCGGACGGCTCGTGCCGGTGCGAATAAAGTTTACCGTCGGCGCCGCGGTGGAAATGTTCCTCCCCGCCGCCATCGTGATGATGGTGATGATGGGCGTCGCCTTCCGCATGGGAATGCGAATGGCCGCCGCCGCAACCGCAATTTTTACACATGGTCCACCTCGATATCCTGTATCATCAGTTCCCGTCCGCCCTGGCGGCGAAGCGCCTGTTCGCCGCAGGACGGGCATATTAACATCAACCGTTCCGTCGTCGCGATCTTGCCGCACGCCGCGCAGCGCAGCGAAAGCGGCAGCATCTCGACCTCCAGCTTGCAGCCGGAAATCTCCGGCGCGGCATGTTCCAGCGCCATCGGCCAGGCGTAAAGGAGCGCCTCCGGGTCGATCCCGGCCAGCCGCCCGGCCTTGACTCGCAGCCGGAGCAGCGTGCCGCCGTTCTCCCGCTGCCACTTGGTCACCGTAGTGAGCAATGCTTCCGCGATCGACAGTTCGTGCATTTCAACAGATCCTCGGGAGCTGTTCGCCGTCGGGCACGATCAGCAGACGCCTGCCGCCCCATTCGCCCCGGAGCGTCACCCGGCCCGGAGTTTCGGTCAATTCGCCGATTTCCGCGGCGAACTCTCCGCCGGGGAGGTTCCGCCAGGCGGCGAGGATCGCATCGGCTCTGTCCGCATCGGCCACCGTCACCATGCGTCCTTCGCAGGCGACGAACAGCGGCTCGATCCCCAGCATTCCGCTCAGGGCGCGGAACGCCGGGCGCAACGGAAGATCCGCCTCGCGCAGTTCCGCTCCGGCAGGGCTGCCTGTCATCATCTCCTGGACCACTGCGCCGACGCCGCCCCGGGTGGGGTCGCGCATGAATTTCACCGCGCCGGGCGCGACGGCAAGCGCGGCCTCGACAAACGGGCCCAGCCCGGCGCAGTCGCTCACGACTCCTTCGCCGCCGATGCCGTGGCGGGCGGCGAGGATGGCCATGCCGTGTTCGCCGATTCCGCCGTTGACCAG
>CAYSZM010000269.1:0-1450 GCA_964435365.1 uncultured Victivallis sp.
GCGCGACGATCCCGATGAGCGTGTTCAACTCGCTATCGATGAAATGATGAAAGGCATCCCATGGTAAAGGGCATTGAACTTTTTCGCACCGCATTTGCCGGATTCGCCGACAGTTATATCCTGATTGGCGGCGCGGCGTGCGATGTTCTGCTGGAACGTGCCGCGGTTCCGTTTCGCGTCACCCACGATTTGGATATTGTTCTTTGCGTCGAAGCGCTTACTCCGGAATTCGGACGGGCGTTCTGGCGCTTTATCCACGCCGGTGCTTATCAGATTCAGGAAAAAGCGAGCGGCGATAAAAAATTCTACCGCTTCCGCAATCCGGCTGTCGCCAATTATCCGGCAATGCTTGAACTCTTTTCAAGAAAACCAGACACCTTTGAACTTGCTCCTGATTCTCAACTGACGCCAATCCCGCTGGACGAGGAAGTTTCCAGTCTGTCCGCGATTTTGCTGGACAGCGAATACTACGGCTTCATTCAAGCGCACCGGATTCAGGTCGATGGGTTGTCCCTGCTTTCCGCTGAAGCTCTCATCGTGTTGAAAGCCAAGGCATGGCTTGACCTTTCCGAGCGGAAGGCAGAAGGGGAACATATCGATTCCAGAAATATCAGGAAACATAAGAACGACATCTGCCGACTGTTTGCTTCCATTGCGGAAACTTCGCGGGTGACTGTTCCCGCCGGAATACAATCCGAAATGCGCTATTTTCTCGAACGGTTGCAAAACGAGGAGATTGACACTGCCGCGATGCGTATTCCGATTTCAATGGACGATGTCCTTGACGGATTGCATAAGCTCTTCGGCGTATGACAACTTGATGGAAGGCGTGGCATTGATTGCCCGTCGCGGCGTTCGGACAACTGCGGAAACTCTGCTTAACTGCTCGACTCCTTCCGCCGCCCTCAGGAGGATGTCCCGTAGGGGGGAACCGTCCGATCCGCCGCCCTTGGCTCGCCCCTCCGCCTCCATGCCCCCCGGACGCCCGGGAAGGGCGTTTCTCCGCGCGCTGTCGCGTTCATTGCGCCAATACGGCTGACGCTGCCGGTTCGCGACGAAACGCGGTGTCGGGGGCTTTCCGTGCGACTGTCGGCGTTTCGGTTCTTGTCGCCTCGCGCCCGCCTCCGATGTCGCTCCGGTAGAGCTCGTTCATTCGCCTGATGGCGAGGGCGTCGGCTTCCGCGTCGATGGAGACCGGAACGCCCTGGAAGAGCTCCAGCAGCCGGTCGCGGTCGAGAAAACGCTTCTCTCCGTCGAAATAAACGTACCAGCCGATTCGACCGGTCTTGTAGTCGGCAACGGCCTCTTTGACCGCGTTCGTGCACACCAGCATCTCCTGCGAGCCGCGCCGCTGCCGGACCGCGACCTGTTTGAGGCGTCCTTGGTTGCTGATCTGATAGCGTCCCGTCGTTTCGGGAACGTCAATCCACACTTCGATGATATTTTCCAT
>CAYSZM010000269.1:1550-3865 GCA_964435365.1 uncultured Victivallis sp.
CCAGACGGGGAAGTTCCAGCGGAGGCAAACCGGATCGACCGGCGGGAAGCTGCGGACGACCGAATCCATCACCACGACGCCCCGTTCCTCGTGAGGACGAAGCACCAGATGGGTGTCGGTGGCGCGGGATTGCGCCCCGGCTCCGGCCCCGACGTCGGTTACCGACTTCATCGCCTGGTTGCCCTTGCTGGTGTGGTGGATCAGCACGAAGGCGCAGTCCAGATGCGCGGCGTAGCTGTCGATGGTGTTGTAGACCGACGCCATCTTCGCGTTGTCGTTCTCGTCCATGCCGCCCGGCATCGCCCGGTAGAAGGCGTCGACGATCACCAGCTTGAATCCGAAGGCCTTGATCTCCTCAAGCCGGGAGCGGAGGTCGAATATGCTGTTCAGCCGTCCGCGCTGATTTTCGACGAAGAGGTTGCGTTTGACGATGTTCATCGAGTAGCCGCGGGCGTCGATCACCTTGGGGATGCGCTGCGCCGAGGTCTCCGGATGCAGTTCGTTGTCGAGGATCAGCACTTTGCCCTGTTCGCAGGGGAAGCCGAACCACGGAAGGCCGCAGGCCACGGAGGCGGCGAGGTCGGTCACCAGCCAGCTCTTGCCGGTCTTGGGCGGCGCGATGATGTTCATGGTCTCGCCGATGCGCAGGAGTCCGTGGATGAGCACGGGGCGCATCTTCGGATACTTCGCCATCAGCTCTTCCAGCGAGAGGATGCTTTTCGCGTCGCCTTCCGGCTTCTTGAGGAAAGCGGAGAGGTTGACGCCCTCATGCTTCCTGACCGCGCCGTAGCCGCATTCCAGCAGATGCTTCGCCGCGCCGGTGTAGTCGCCCTGATGCTCCAGCAGGGCGTAGACATTGAAGGGCGAATATGCCTGGTTGGACTCGAACGGCGCGGCGTTTGAGCTGAACACGTAGAACACGCGGTCTTTAAGACTGGCCGACCAGCCGGAGCCGCTTTTGCCCGGACGGCGGAAGTATTCGTTGCCGTTGTCGACGCGGACCGGCGTCCAGCCGTGATGCATCAGAAGCTCCCGGACATCGCCGCGGACGTTGAAGTCGTCGCCGGGGCGTTCGCTGAACTGCGAATCGTCGGCTGGCGTGACGCCTGAGTTCCCGTCCTTCTCCTCGACGGCCTTTTCGTTCAGGGCGTATGCGGCTTCAAGCAGACTCTTGCGCTCCTCGGCGCTCAAGACCGGCAGTTGAGTGAAATCGCCGTGCTTGAGGGCATAGCCCTCGGTCGGAGCGCAGAGGAAGAGTCCGCCGTTGCCGCGCGTTTCGATGAGCGTGACGAGCTTGCCCTCTTCGCGGATTCCCTGCGCCAGCTTCAGATTGCCGCAGACTTCGCCGGAGCAGCGATAGGCGACATGAAAGCCGCCGGAGGGCGTCTGTTCGATGACCAGCCGGTTGAACAGCTCCTGCGGAACGGCCTCCGCCCATTTGGGGAACAGTTCGCCTTTATGGTCGAAGTCGATGATCTCAAGGTTGCCGGAGACCTTGCCGCAGACCAGACAGACCGCGTCGTGCGGATTGGCGAACCAGGCCGAGACTTCAACCGGAGTCGGCAGCCGTTCCTGCCAGGTCTTCCACTTGCCCACAAACGGGCACTTCCTGGCCTTGATGGCGGGAAGCACGGACAGTCCGGCGGCAAGGTAGCTTTTCGCGGTTTCGATGGTTATGCTCATATTTTGCCATGCCTCACCAGCAGTTTGTTTTTCCAGTCGGGAGCGTTGAGATCAAGCGGCGGACACGGCACGAACACGCAGCCGAGCGCCAGCAGTCCGTTGAAGTGATCGACCAGCGGTTTGAGTTCCCGCAGGTTCCACTGTTCGAAAAGGGCGGCCTCTTTGTGGCGGCTTCCCCGGAGCAAGGCAGCGAGATCGTCGGCGTTTACCAGCCGCACCACCTGGTTGCCGCCGCCGGTCTTGACGCGGGTGTATTGCGGCCTGTTGTTGCAGAACTGCGCCAGCGCCCGGTTCGGGTTGGAATAGCCGAGGATGTCGCAGACGTCGCGGATCACATAGCAGACCTCGCGTTCGGTGACGACCAGCCGCACAGGCATCCCGCGGTACGATGATTCAATAAGTATTTCAGCCATTGCCGCCTTCTCCTTCTGTTTCGACGTTTTTTAAGAACCGGATCGCCGTCGCGGCGGTATGGACGGCTTCCGTCACCATGTTTTTTTTCGAGCCTTTGCGCTCTTTGAAATTCAAAGCCGCCTGCAACGCCTCGCCGGACTCCTCGCAGAGGATCGCCATCTGATGCACCGGGTCTTTCGGCCAGACCGGATGAAGAGCTTCGGCGCGGACGCATTCGG
>CAYSZM010000270.1:0-3829 GCA_964435365.1 uncultured Victivallis sp.
ATCCGTTGATCAGCGACGGAAAGACCGCGCCGATCACGTTGCTGCGCCCCTGCCGCAGAAGCTGACCGGCGAGATTGGGCCGGTATCCGGAATGGGCGGCAAGGTTCCGGACCGCTTCACGCAGCGACGGCGAAATCCGTTCCGACCCCTTGAGCGCCATCGAAACGGTGGGCTGGGAGACATTCAACAGTTTCGCGATTTCCTTCTGCGTCATCGAGCGGCCTTTCCAGTTGCTTGCTTATACGTATATATTATGACCGATCGAGGATGATTTGTCAAGTGGAACAAGCAGAAAAAAGCGAAAAAAAGCGACCCGTCGCATGAACTTCCGGGAAAGAAGCGCAGCAGAGACTTTCCCGCAATAAAGCCGCCCGACATAAAAGCGCAGTTGAAACTCTCCCCGGCCCGCAACGCGGCAGCTCTCCCCCCGGCCAGCAAACGTAGCCGCCCGGCTTTTCCCCGGCCGCAAACGTAGCTGCCCGGTGCAAAAGCGCGGTAGGCGCCGCGCTTTTGTACCGGGCAGCAGTGTTTAGGGGAATTGATACCGAGCAGCATTGTTGCGGGAGAGTTTCTGCCGCGCTTTTCCAGACGTGCGGCGAGCTCAGTTCTCTTCCATTATCGTCTGGTACTGCGCTTCGAGGGCGTTGATTTCGACGCGCCAGAAGGGATCTGTCCCCCAGTCGGGCCAGCGTTGCTGGAAGTTCCAGTCGCCGCGCTGTTTCGCGCACCAATCCAGAAAATAAATCATCCGCATGGCGCGGAGGAGTTCGATCTGCCGCAGGCTGCCGCGGTCGAAGTCGCGGAGAGACTCGTACCCCGCCAGCAGCTCGGCGAGCTCGTCCGGGCAGGATTCCGCCGGGCCCGGCAGCATCAGCCACAGATCCTGCACCGGCGGGCCGGTCAGCATGTCGTCGAAGTCGATCAGCATCAGCCCTTCGTCCGGGCGTTCGAGGATGTTCCCCTTGTGGCAGTCCCCGTGCAGCCGGATCGCGCCGCTTCCGTCGAAGCGTTCGACCAGCACCCGGAGCAGCCGCTTCAGCACCGAGGCCAATTGCGGTTGCAGCCGGTCGGACACCACGCCGCTGCTCAGCAGGTGGGCGACTTCGGAGAGCGTGTTGCCGCGCGGGTCAAGCTTGATCCGGTGCCGCGCCTTGCGCGTCGCTCCGACCGTGTGCAGCCGCGCGATGAGCGAACCCATCCGCCGCCAGACCGGAGCCTCGGCATCGGGGTCGAGCCCCCTCCCCCAGCGTTTCGGGAAGGCGGCGAAAAAGGTGCCGTCTTCCGCCGTGCCGAGCGTGGAGCCGTTCGACAACCGCAGCGGGGGAACCACCGGAATCTCCGCTTCGTGCGCTTCCAGCGTGAACAAATGTTCTTCGAGCAGAGCGGAGCGACTCCAGCGGCCGGGCCGGTAGAACTTGAAGATGTACCGCTCCCGGTTCGCCGACTCCATCTCGTAGACCCGGTTGATGTACGAGGGCAGAGGCATCAGCACCCCGGAAAAACGACAGGCGAACGCCGTCTCCGCCGCAGCGAAGATCACCTCGGGCGTCAGCGTTTCGAAATTACCGAATTCCGGCATAAGAGCCTCTCCTCTTCTTGAAAATGAAAAACGCGGGGATCGGATTGCTCCGCCCCGCGTCTTTTCCTGAAACCGTCCGAAGGACTAGACTTCGACCGGCTTGGTCTTCGGCAGCCCGAGAACCTTTTCTTCAGGAATGCGGCCGTCGGCGCGAAGCACGTCGATGCGCTCGTAACGCTTCATGACATTGCGGATTTTGCGGATCTTTCCGCCAACGCGGAGACTCGGATGTTGCGACATGGGTTCACCTCATATGTTCAATTGTTTTTACCAATTCATATCATCATCAAGTACCACCGTTGAAACCGGCAGAGGGAAGCGGCTGCTACAACCACCAAATCCGGCCGCAAACGGCAATGCTTATTAATGTGCCTCGCAAATCGAATTTTTCAAGTGCGAAGACGGTATTTTTCCGATTTTTTACGGCTTTCCGGGTTGCGAAATGCGGAATCCGGCACTATACTCTCGGGGAAAGCGAAAGAGAACAACCATGTTTCAACCGATCCGCCGGCTCCTTCCGGCCCTGCTTGTTTTCGCCGTCTCCGCCTTCGGCGGCGAGGTGGAGCTGCTCTGTACGACCGACGTGCACGGCCGGGCGGAGAAGTTCGTCGCGCTCGCACCGCTCCTCAGGAACAACCCCGCCGCAATCCGCATCGACTGCGGCGACACCCTCCAGGGGACGCTGTTCGCCCGCCTCAGCGACGGCCGGGTCATGATCGACCTTCTGAACGCCTTCGGCTACGACGCCTGGGTGCCGGGCAACCACGATTTCGAGTTCGGCGATGCGGCGCTCACCGATGCGGCGGGGCGTTTCAAGGGGAAAACGCTCGGGGCGGAGTACCGCAACGGAACCTTCCGCCCCGCCGCCTGGACGCTGCTCGAACGCGGCAAGTACCGCATCGCCGTCATCGGCATGACCGACCCGAAAATGCCGGAGCGGCTGTTCCCCGGTTCCGGCTGGGAGTTCAGGCCGAACCGCGAGGCGCTCGCCCGGATCATGCCGGAGGTGCTGGCGGCGAAACCGGACCTGATCGTACTCTCCTGGCACTCCGGGCTTTACACGCCGGAGGGGACGATGTTCCGCTTTCTCGCCGAATTCCCCGAAATCGACCTGGTCCTCGGCGCGCACAGCCACGAGGAGGCGCCGGGGCAACGGGTCGCCGGGGCGTGGTTCGTACAGGCCGGGCGTTACGCCGACTGCGTCGCCAAGGTCACCGCCGAATTCGACGACGAAACCGGCAAGCTCCGGCGCATCCGCTCCAAGCTGGTGCGCCCGCCGGAGCATGCAACGCCCGACCCGGAAGCGGAACGGGTTCTTCTGCCGTATCGCAAAGAGTACGAACCGCTTGCAACGCAGGTCATCGCCGTCACCAAAGAGCCGCTGAAACTGCCGGAGAAGGGAGACTCCTCCGCCCCCGTCTGCCGCCTCGGGGCCGAGGCGATGCGATCGGCGCTGCACACCGACGCGGCGCTCTTCTCGGTCTCGGCGCTGCCCGAAATCGCAATCCCCGCCGAAGTCACGCCCGCCGGACTCTTCAAGCTGCTGCCGTATGAGAACGAACTCTGCACAGTCGCACTCGTCCGCGCGGAATTCGAAGCGCTGGTGAAGGAGACCGGCGAAGCGTCGCGGCGCGGCCGCAGCGTCTTCCGTTTCTCGGGAATCGAAGTCGCCACCCCCAAACGGGGCGACTGGCGCGCCGTCAACGTTCCGGAGAAACTGACCGTCGCAGTCACCGCCTATACGCTGCTCACCTCCCCCGCACTGCGCGGCAAGCTCGAATCCGGCGACTACCGCCGGAGCGGAATCTTCGAGCGCGACGCCGTCGCCGCTTACCTCAAAGCCCATCCGGGAAAATTCTGACCGGGGCGTCATCCACTTCCGTTCACCCGGCGTTTCACTTATCTTGATAGTTTACGACATGTTTTTCAGACGATCGGCCATTCCCGGAAACATTTTCCGCTGTATAATATAGACATGGAAAAACCTCAATCAGGGAGTGACGATACGATGACTGCGCTCTGGAACACTTACAATGACGTCCGCGACCGGCTGGATGAACAGTACAGCGGGAGCACCTTCCCCGCCGACACCGGAATGACTCCGGCGGAGCTGGAAGACCGCGCGATGGAATATCTGGATGCGCACAAAGAGGAGCCGCGCATCCGAATCCGGGCCGCCGTGTTCTCCTTCCTCTTCCGCAACGCCCGCATCCGGGTCGATGCGTTCGACTGGTTCGCCGACCACATCGA
>CAYSZM010000271.1:0-3824 GCA_964435365.1 uncultured Victivallis sp.
GGCGGCCACACTGCTGCACGGGGAGAAACTGCTGGAAATCCGTCCGCGTTCCGGGTTGTACAAACCGGTCCGCAGCGGCAGCGTCCGGCGGGTCATCGATGTTCTCCACTTCGGAGAACCGCATGGCCCGACCTTCCATTCGGAGCTGCTTTACGCCCTGAATGTGGTGATGTCGGAGCGCTCGTGGTATCCGCAGGTGTCGATGATGCGCAGCGAACGGAAGCCGGAACTGGCGGTCGACGCCCTGATTGCGGAGAGAAGTCCGCTGGTAGTGACCTTCTGTGCCGCCCAGAGCGACATGAAGCACCTGGACCGCCTCCGCGAAGCGGGGATACGGCTGATCAACATGCTGCCGAACACCGCCGAGCCGTTGCCTTCCTCGCTCTACCTGGACGACGCCCTGATCGTCCGGATGCAGCTTGAATACCTGATGCAGATGGGACACCGCAAAATCGCCTATCTCCATGCCACCCGTGAAGATTATTACTCACGGCCCATCAACAAACGCCTCGACGCTTTCTGCCGACTCGCGCTGGAGAAGCAGTTGCAGGTCGATCCGCGCTGGATCTGCTACATCGGCTGGGAAAGCGACAGCATCGAACCGAACCTCGGCCGGATGCTCGAAGAAGCGCCGATGCCGACCGCGCTCATCATCAACGACCGCCAGGTTCAGAGCGTCTATTCGACGCTGCAGCGGCGGGGAATTGTGCCGGGCCGCGACGTCGGCGTTGTCGGCTGCGACGACCTGGTCTGGGCGGGTCAGGTCGACCCCGGGCTGACCACCATCCGCGTTTCCCGGACCGAAGCAATCCGGGCGTTGTGCCGGGAAATCGAGGCCGCCGACTTCCGGGGCGTCGAATACCTTCCGGTGGAACTGATTGAGCGTAATTCCGTCCCGCGGCTCGCGACACAGGCATGACGTTTCAACCCGGGAGTTCGTCTGCCCGAAGCCAATGACCCTCTCCTTATTTTTCCGAAAATCGGTAAAAAAACAACGCTTCCTCTTGACAAACCGCCATTCCGGCATCATAATATAGTGTACTCAGATTAAAATTGAGTAACTCAGATTGAAGTTGAGCAATCAACTTGATGATGCAATGCCTCGAAGAGCGGGGAACTTCCCCGAACCAGGAAAGGAGAAGGAGATGAATTGGCGAAGGAAGGACGAACGGCCGGAAGCATGCCGGAATATTTGCTTCACTCTGATTGAATTGCTGGTCGTGATTGCGATCATCGCGATTCTGGCCTCCCTGCTGCTGCCGGCGCTCAGCGCCGCCCGGGAGAGGGGAAAGAGCACCGCCTGCGTCAATTTGCTCAAACAGCACAGCCAGGGATTCCTGATGTATGCCGACGACAACCGGGGTTACATGATCCGCGGCATGAAAGAGGGCGTTTACTGCTACGGGTCCAATTTGAAGACTATGGGAAATTACCGGGAATATTCGTTTTTCGCCCTTTACTACAACAAGTACATGCAGAATCTGAGGACGTTGTTCTGCCCGGCGGACGGGTATGAGACGTATGCGAAAAACGTTCCGATCACCACGACGATCCGGATCGGTTACGAGATGCGCGGCATCACCCCCGTATCGACCGACGAGGCCGGGATCAAAAACGGCAACTATTACGGCCCGAACCGGATCGGTTACGACAAGGCCAAGCCAAAAGCGATTCTCAGCGACCGGCTCGGCAGCACTCCGTTCGAGGGGGTCCACACCTTGAAATACAATGTGGCGTTCAGCGACGGCGCGGTCCGCACCTACAAGGACAACGACCGTCAGGTCATGAACTATTCGATTGCCTACAAGCGTGCCCAGATCTGGGCGCTGTTCGACACCCTGAGATAATTTACGGAGAGATGATGATGATTCGCAGAATGTTGGGGCTGTTGGCCTTCGGTATATTCCTCACCGCGACGGCCGCCGAACCGGCGGAACGCCCGGCCGAACTGTGGCGCTGGTACATGCACGGCATCACCGACGACAAAGCAACGCCGGTCCGGCTCGACGCGATCCCGGAGCTGGCCCCCCTCCTCGACTCGAAGACCCGGCTCGACACTCCGTTCAAAAAGTCCGGCGAAGCGGCGGTCAAGCTGATGAAACCCAAAGAAGTGACCTTCCCCCTGCTGACGGACTGCAAAGCGGTCCGCGGGAAGAAAATCCGGATTTTCTTCTGGCTCAAGGGATTCAAGGTCGGCTACAAAGACGGCTGGCACGCTCCGAATATCGTGGTAATCCCCCGCGACCGCGACGGCCGCAGCCTGTATGCCTACGACTCCGGATTCCACACCGAGGGCACCTATCCGTGGCACTGCTACTATGTGGATCGCTTCATCCCCAAAGAAACCGAGTCGCTGTGGCTCAAACTCTACACCCCGAACGGAGTGGCGCACTTCACCGGAATCGGCTGGGAACCGGTCGGGCCGGAAAATACCTACGACGCCAATTTCGAACAGGACCCGCACAGCGGAAGCCTCGCCCCCAATGTCTGCTACGACCAGATGCCCGAGCACATGACCCAGGGCCAGGGAACGAAATATCCCTGGGAATGGCTGCGCGGCGGCAAAATCGGGCTGATCGGCCAGCCCGACGACGTCACCACCAAAGCAGGATTCCGCGACTACTATTTCAACATGGCCAAAAAGCGCCCGGAACACATGAACCACGCCATCCTCTACATGGGCGGCATGTTCCGTTCCGGGCAGGAGCAGAAGCTGCTCCCGCCGATGGAAGATGGCTGGCTGGAGAATTTCGCCCAAATCCTGATGGCCGACCAGGACCCCGCCACCGGCTACTGGCACGACGGCAAAGCACTGAGTCTCGGACTCACCTTCCACCTGTGCAACATGCACTTCCGCCGCTATGAGCTTCAGCGCAGCGACCGCGAGGATATCTCCAGCTCGCTGGCGCTGGTGGATTACGTGCCCCGCGCCCGCGAAATGATCCTCCAGACGCTGAAGCAGCAGTCCACCTGGACCGCCCCGGACGGCGTCACCCGCCCGGCCGCCTGGAGCCGCGCCGCCTACCGCTATACCCTCAAGCCCGACGACAGCAAAGACAAGTGTTACCTCGGCTCCACCTGGGATGCGATCTACCTGCTCCGGCTGGCCTCCCGCTGCGTGGATGACCCCGCCCTCAAAGCACAGGTGTACGATTCGGTCAAAAACGCCATGTTCTACATGCTGCACAAAAATGTGACCGACGACGGCCAGTGGCTGAGCAGCGATCTCGACGATCACCCCTCCAACCCCTCCTACATCGTCAACATCATGCAGGACGTTCACTATCTGGAGCGGAAGATCGACCCCGCCATGCCCACACCCGAAGTCTCCTGCCGCCCCTCCGCTTCGGGCGGAACGGAATTCTCCGGCAAAGTCCCCGCAGGAGCCGACTCCATCCGCATCTACATCGCCGACTCCGGAATTCCGGCCGGGAAAATCGACGAAACCTCCCTGGCCGGAGTCATCCAGCGGACCGGGCACAAATTCTACGAGATGGACCCCTTCGTCGGCTGTGACAAAACAAGGCACGCCCTGAACCGGCGGTTCGGCACCAGTCTCGAACTGCCGCCCGAATCGGACTGGCGCGGCAAACGTTACCTTCCGTGGAAGTTCCGCAAACTCAAGTTGCCCCTTCCGTTCACCACAGACAATCAGCCGCTGACCCTTCCCGCAAAGTTAGACGGCAAAGCTGTTTATATCTCGTCATGCAACTGGTATGGCGAAGAAAGCCCTCTTGTCCCCTTGTCGGTGTCTACCCCATAATGGGAATGGGGAATTGGAGGGGGCACTTCGTCCCCCTCCAAACCTCCCCCAGACCGGCAGG
>CAYSZM010000272.1:0-3814 GCA_964435365.1 uncultured Victivallis sp.
ACAAAAGGGGCGAGAGGTGCCGACGGAGCGGTATTTTGCGCCCTCCGGAACCCCGAACTACCTCCCGAATATCTTAGTCGGAGCGTCAAATGCGCAGCATTTGATGCGGATCTAGTCGCGGCACCGGCACCCTGCCGGTCGGGAGGGTCAAGGGAGGGCGAAGCGCCTCCCTTGCTCCCACGATGAGGTAACGAGGTTACTGCGAACGATTTTTTCGCCGATATTCTTGAGGGGGGCAGTTTGCATAACGCCGGAATGCCCGGCTGAAGACGAATGGGTCGGTAAAGCCGCAAACGGCTCCCACTTCGCCGATGCGCAGCTCTGAGCGGCAGAGTAATTCCGCTGCCCGCTGCATTCGCAGTGACAGAATCAGCCTGCCCGGGGTGAGGCCGCCGAACCGTTCCCGGAAACCGCGTCGGAGCGTAGCCTCGGAAACGCTGAATTGCGCGCAGATTTCTTTGAGCGAAAGCGGTTCGGCGAAGTGGGCGCGCAAGTGGGCGGCGATTTCATCGATTCGTCCTGAACCGGGCTGTATCATGTCGCCCGCGTTGACTGCGAGGGCGGAGAGCAGTTGAGCCAGAAGAGCGACTCCTTTGGTATCGATGACTCGGCCGCGGTGATGGAAGGCGGCGGTGATTTGGTCAAGCAGTTCAAATTCTTCCTCTCCCAGTCGGATGGAGCGGTTGCGGAGGACATCCAATGCCCGCCCGCCGTCGAACCGTTCCGTAAAGGTCACAACCAGAAGTTCATAAGCATCTGTCGCGGATTCAAGTTCCGCATTGGCGTGGAATTGAAAAGGGTGAATCAGGATCGCGTCGCCGGGGCCGAGACGGAACCGGCAGCCGTCCAGGATCGTCGTATTTCGCCCCTGCAGCACCACCTTGAGTACGAAACGCTGGTGACTGCGGGTCCGGTCGGGGGCCAGGTCGCGGCAGGTTCGCCAGAGCAGTACGTTGTCCGGAATTACCGGACAGGCTGAACTCATGCCGCCTGCATAATAGTTGGCGACCCCTTCTCCTGTATTTTGTCGGAGATGGTCCAGTAAGGTTCTACTGATTGAAAATGACATGGATTTTGATTTTTATGTTATTTATTTTCGACCTCATCTTCAGTATACTATAGGCAGAAGATTTTTTCAAGCATGGAGGGCATTATCATGGATCGAATTTTGAGAAGTCGGCAAATCCCGGCCTGTCGCCTGGCGGAAGAGGAATTTCAACGATTGTACGAAGCGGTGACTGGAATCCGGCCGGAATCTATTGAGAGCGATGACGGCGGCGATCTGATTCTGATCGGCGGTGAGTCGGTCAATTCGAAGACGGCGGAGCTGGTGCTTTCCGGCAAGATCGCGGCGTCGCGCCTGCGGTTCGGTTCCGATGATTATGCGATCCGCTCGGAATGCGAAGGGGGGCGGCGGCTGCTGGTATTGCACGGCGGTACGTCGCGCGCGCTGCTTTACGCCGTCTACGATCTGTTCGAACGGCGCGGCGGCTGCGGCTGGTTCTGGGACGGTGACCGGATTCCGCATCGGGAGACCATCGACTTCGATCATCTCAATGTGGTCGAGTCTCCGCGCTTTCAGTACCGCGGGTTGCGTTACTTCGCCCACCGCAGTCTGCACCGCTTT
The DNA here is from genome assembly GCA_964435365.1 of uncultured Victivallis sp. Classification (GTDB taxonomy): domain Bacteria; phylum Verrucomicrobiota; class Lentisphaeria; order Victivallales; family Victivallaceae; genus Victivallis. Next base: position 1,628 of record CAYSZM010000272.1, read on the forward strand.
CAGGCCGAGCATTGGGATTTCGACGACTGGAAGCGCGAGATCGACTGGATCGTCAAGAAAAGGCTCAATTTTTTCATGCTCCGCACCGGACTTGACGACCTTTTTCAGAGGGCGTTTCCGGATGCCGTTCCGTATCCCGAGGAGGAAGGCGAAGAGAAGGGCTTCCTTCGCTCTTATGACGACCGCCGCAATTTCGAGCCGCTCCGGGCGCGCGGGGAGTTGCGTCGCAAGGTCCTGCAATACGCATTCGAACGCGGACTCCTCCACCCGGAAGACACCGGGACGATCACCCATTGGTACAGCCGTACGCCGCAGTCATATCTTGATGTGAAAAAGCCGAAATTCCTGAATCAGCCGAGCGGAAACTACCGCGAACCGACCGGAAAGGTCTGGGATATCCGGGAAGACGAAAACCTCGACGCCTACTTCCGGTTGACTGCGACGCATATCCGGGAGTACGGCTCTCCCCGGCTCTTCCACACCATCGGCCTGGCCGAGCGCGATTACTCCGCCGATCTCAGTGAAAACCACCGGCTCAAACTCTATGCCTATGACCGGATCGTCACCCGGTTGAGGCGCGACCGCCCCGATGCGTCGCTGTGGATCGGAAGTTGGGATTTTGTCAACAACTGGCATGACCCGGCGTTGATTCGCGACCTGGTTTCCCGGCTTGATCCGGCCAATACGGTGCTGTTCGACTACACTTCGGATTCCCAGAAGGAGCTCACCATTCCGGGCGGAAAGAAATCGTTGCAGCCGAACGATTTCACCCAGTGGGACGTGGTTGGGCGATTCCCGTGGATTTTCGGCATTTTCCACGCGTTTGAAAGCGGCAGCGAACCGCGCGGCAACTACCGGGTTATCGCAGAACGGCTGCCTGTGGCGGCTGCCGATCCCTTCTGCAAAGGCGTCTGTTTCTGGCCGGAGACTTCGCATACAGATACGCTGATGCTGGAATTTTTCGCCGCCAACGCCTGGCGGCCGGACCGCCCGGAAATCCGCGATTTTCTGCCGGAGTTCTGCTGCAAACGGTATGCGGAAGGGCGTCGCGCCGTTTTCGAGTCGCTCTGGCAGACCATGCTGCCGGTGATTTCCGCTGTGTATTGGCGGTTTGACTTCTTCCACGCCGATCTCTCCTGCCGGATTTTGACCACACCGGAACTGATCGACCTCACTCCGGAACGGCTGGAGAAAAACCGGGAACGCCTCGCTGAAGTTGAACCGGTCCTGCCGGAAATCCGCCGGACGTTCGAATTGCTGGCGGAACTCGACTTCGATGCGCTGGACGAGTTCGAGTTCCGCGACGCGATGGACTTCGGCCGCACCGCGCTGCACCGGCTGTTTCTCTGTCGGATGACCGCGTTCGCCCTGCGGCTGGAAGCGTGGCGCGACGGCAGCGCCGACGCAAAGGAGCTGGAACGGGAATCGGCGGCGCTGACCGAACTATTGGAACTGGAAGCACGGCTGCTGGCCGCCCATGAGGATTATTCGCTCAACGCCTCGCTCGACCTGCTGAAGCGGCGGGACGGTTACAACCCCGCTTTCGAAGAGACGCTCAAGGGAAATGCTGAAAACGATTATTGCCGGACGCAGATTTACGAACTGGTCCGGGCCTGTTATCAGCCGGAACTGGCGGCGTATCTCGACTTTGTCCGGCGCAAGATCGACGGGGGAGACCGGGCTCCGTGGCGGACTCCGGACGAGTTCAACATCAGCGCCGGGATGATTCGCGACGCCTTCTATTCCACACCGCTGGAGCACTTCCGCCCGGATGCCGCAGCGGCGAAACGGGAACTGGCCGGACGCTTCGCCCGCCTCGCCGGGTTGTGTTGCTGACGATTCCGGGGCTTCGGCTGCTCGGGCGCAAATATAATCGGGGGAGGGAATTTTTCCGCTTGGAAAAAATTCCTTCCCCCGTTTCAGGTTATCCCTGCTTTTCGGATCAGTTATATTTCGGGAGCATGTCGCCGTGTGCGGCGATCAGTTCGTCGCACATTTTGACGATGTCGTCGATCGACAGTTCGGCGCTGGTGTGCGGGTCGAGCATCGCGGCTTGGTAGATCCGCTCGCGCTTTTTGGTCAGGGCCGCTTCGATAGTGAGCAGATGAACGTTGATGTTGGTCATGTTCATTGCCGCGCACTGGGTCGGCAGTTCGCCGACGTAGCAGCCCTGGACGCCGTTGCCGT
>CAYSZM010000273.1:0-3800 GCA_964435365.1 uncultured Victivallis sp.
AATTCTCGAAATACGGCGGCAACCGAAAGACGATATAACTGGCTTCCAATACCGAGATCCACTCCGCAATGGTACCGGCGGAAACCCCGACATCGTTGGCCAGGCTGCTGAAATTGACCAGTTGACCGACACGTCCGGCCAGCAGTTTGATAAATGTTTCGAATGCGGAAAAATTCCGGATGTTGATAAGTTGTCTGGCGTCTCGCTCCACATAGGTGGTATAGTAGTTGCGATAATAGCGCGTCACATCCAATTTTTCATCGTATAATTTCGGCATGAAGCCTTTGAAGATATATTCGTCTCGATCCAGCGAGACTCCCGCCTCCGTCAGTTCCGCGATGGATAACGGCAGCAGTTGCAAAATTGCCGTGCGTCCGGCCAGCGACTGGGCGACCTGAGCCTTCAATTCAGGCTGATGGCTGCCAGTCAGAATAAACGCACCTTTGCGTTTGCTGCGGTCACTTTCCACCTGGATATAGCTCAGCAACATTGGCAGGCGCTGGATTTCGTCGATGATGACCGGCGCGGGATAACGCTTCAGAAACTCTTTCGCATCCTTCTCGGCCAACTGCCTGATTTCCGGTTCTTCCAGATTGACATAGTGATAATCGGGAAATTGCATCCGTGCCAGCGTGGTTTTTCCAGACTGCCGGGGTCCGGTGATAGTAACGACCGGATACTGTTCAGCCAGCAACGCCAACTCCGCTTGGATTTTTCTTTTGATCATAGCAACCTCCCATCGATCTATCATACAACGTATCTTGATTTATGAAAATTACAAGTTCAATTGCCGATTTTTATAAAATCATTTCCGGAGAAAACACTCACAGAGATCATACACCGTATTCTTTTTTCAATTGCGGCAGCAACTCCAAGGCGGAATCCACCTCTCCGATCATCTCCCGCATCCGGGCGGCAGGGAGGCCGATCGTGCTGCCGGCGACAATCAGGTCTTGATCGGTGATCGTAACCCCCTTACCGTTGACCATGGCGGTCTGCTCGCCGTTGATCCCGGCGGATGGCGTCAGGTCGTAGGCGGGAGCGAACTTCCATTCGTAATCGGGCGTCATCAGGAAGGAGAAGTTCTTGCTGTGGTCGTCACGGTTCCCTGCCTTGACGTTGAAGATCATCAGCCGCGCCAGCTTCTCCACTTCCCGCTCGTCTTTGGTTAACACCATCGTGAGCCGCAGCAGGTTCTCGTAATCCAGGCAGCTGTACCGGTGGAGGCGTGCAGCAAGCCGCAGGCGGTGTGAACCGGAATCTTTCGGGTCCCGATCCGGTCGAACCGTTTTACCCCGAAATATCCCGGACACGCGGCGGAAGCGAACAGATGAGTTTCCGGCATCTCAATTCCGGCGCGTTTGGCGATGACGGAATAGAGATACTCGATGACTCCGCTGTTCCGGCCATCCTGTGCTTCCGAGAACTTGATCATCCATGGCGAATACCCTTCCGGCATTTCCGTGCCGCCGTGAATGATTTTCGTTTTGCCCTCCGAAACCCAGGCGACGATCTTCGGACGCGCACCGCCGGAGCGGTCAATTCCTGCGACATCGTACCGGTGTTTCGGGAGTTCAAGAGTCCCAGCCATCCGGAGTTTCAAGAACCGACCCGCTGGAGCCTGCTCAACGCCTTCACAGAGAACGCGAAGAAGTACAGCCCGGCGCGGGCGGATGTCTGCCATCGCGGACTGACCCGCCTCTTCGGACTTGACGGCAACCCGCCGACCTTATGGAAATAACCGCGGCATTCGCCGAGGCACGCCCCTGATCCGGAAGCGGTGCAGCCGGATCGGGTCTCCAAGCACCCCGGCGGGTTCGCCCGCCGGTTTTATCAACCGAAACAAGGAAATAAGATACCATGGAAAAAGAGAAGAAAGAAAGCTGTTTCCCGCGTCCCCCGTTCAAGAAGAAACACCTTGCCGAAACCCTGACCATCGGCTTCCTCGCCGGAGTAGCCGCCGCCATCAGCATGTTCAGGCTGATCAAGAAATAGGAATGTCTTCCTCGCCCGGATCGGGCGGGGAAGTTCATTTTTTTGAATTTTCGATTTTTGCCTTGACGTAATCCATCAGCTGGTCGGCATTTAACCCGTTCATTTCCTGTCTGTTGCCTTCGTTCAGCAGATATTTCAGGGAGTTTAATGCTTTGGCTTCCTGTTTCTCTTCTCTGGACAGATCGAAGATGATTGATCAAGGTTTGTTTAGTAAAAAAACAGAAAGAATAACAAGTAAACCTTCCCGGCAAAAAAGCCCGCCGAATTCCGGGAGGGAATTGGCGGGCGGACGGACGAAATGATGCTACTTCACTTTGAAGGTTTTGATTTCGAACGGCTTCAGCTTGACTTCGACCGTTCCTTCGACCGGTTTTTGCGAAGCGCCGCCGGTCCATTCCAGCAGGTTGGTTTCGACCAGCTTGCGGCCGGCCGGAATCCGGAGCGCCGCCGCCGAGTTGCGGCCGTCGGTCTCCACCAGGCGGATGACGAGGTCGTCGGACTTCTCCGCCTTCTTGAGCACTTCGAGCGAAACGCCTTCGCCGCCGATGAGCGCGCAGGGCAGTTCGAGCCCCTTCGCCGCGCCGGGCAGCACCGCCGGGGCGCGGTTCAGGCAGGCGGCCTCCTGCATCACTTCCGACCCGGTCAGTCCGCCTTCGTGCGGCAGGAAGCTGTAGGTGAAGGTGTGTTTGCCGAGGTCCGCCTCGTCATCCGGATAGGTCGGGGAACGCAGCAGATTGAGGTCGAGCACTCCGTCCTTCAGGCTGTAGCCGTATTTGCAGTCGTTGAGCAGCGCCGCGCCGCCGTCGGCGTCGGAGAGATCGACGTAGCGGTGCGCCGCCACCTCGAACCGGGCGAAATCCCAGCTCGTGTTGGTGTGGGTCGGGCGGCGGACAAAGCCGTACTGGATGTCGCAGCTCGCTTCCGCCGCCTGAACGGTCGTCGGGAAGGCGACCCGCAGCATCCGGTGGCACTCGTTCCAGTCGATCTTGGTTTCGAAGTCGAGCCGCTTGGAGTTCGCCGCCAGCACCGCCCGCTGCCGGATCGTTGATTTGCCGACCTTGAGCTCGAATTCAATGGCCTGCAGGACCGGGCCGTCGGCGACTTTGGCGGCGCGTTCGCCCGTCGCGTAGACCGGCGGGGTGTCGCGGTAGGTGAAGTCGACGTCCCACGCGTCCCAGTTGTTCGGCTGGTCGACGTAGAGCGCGAGCAGGTTGCCGACCGCGCCGCAGATTACATCGCGTTCCGCCGTCTTGTCGAAGGCACGAAGCACATGGCCGTCGCAGTCGAATTCGTAGCGGACGAGATCGTTCTCCAGAACCAGTTCCTTGCCCGGCTTGGCCGCCTTCGCCTTGACCGCCTTGCCTTTGCAGAGAGAGATAACACTCTGCGGCGGAAAGGTTCCAAGCGCCCACAGTTCGCCGTTTTCTTCCTGAGTGAGCAGCGTGCGACCGTCGGCGTCGAGCACGGCGTGCCCGGCCCACTCTCCCGGCAGTTTGACCGGTGACGTATAGTCGTAACTCAGCGTGTTGACGACGGTTGCGGCATTTTCATCCGCTTCCAGCAGTTGCTTGGCGGCACCGTCGATCAGCCGTTCGCATTCGGCCAGCACTTCGGCGTGTTCGGACTCGGTCACTTCGTACACCTTGCGGATCGAAGAGCCCGGGATGATATCGTGGAACTGGTTGGTCAGCACCGTTTTCCAGAGCCGGTCGAGCTTTGCGGCGGGGTAATCCGCCGCCGGCAGGCAGGAGCAGAGGAATTCGGTCAGCGTCAGCATCTGTTCGCACTTGCGGTTGTTGCGCTTG
>CAYSZM010000274.1:0-3758 GCA_964435365.1 uncultured Victivallis sp.
GCAGCATGATCTCCGGCGGCAAGGCGGCCTGCTACGTCATCACCGACCCGACCGGCAAGTTCCTCTACTGCGCCAACTACACCAGCGGCGACTTCACCGAATTCCGGCTGGAAAACGGCAAAATCGTCGAACGCACCCAGATCGTCCGCCACTCCGGCAAAGGCCCCAACACCGCCCGCCAGGAAGGACCGCATACCCATTTCACCCGGATGACCCCCGACGGTAAATTCCTGATCGTTATCGATCTCGGAATCGATTCGGTGTTCACCTATCCCGTCGATCCCGAAAAAGGCCTCGACGCCGCCCACCCGAACATTCTTAAAGTCGAACCCGGCGACGGCCCCCGTCACCTCGTCTTCGACAAGTCCGGTAAAATCGCCTACCTGGCCAACGAACTCGGCAACAGCGTCACCGCCCTCTCTTATCACGACGGCGAATTTAAAATCCTCGGCAAAGTCACCACCCTGCCGAGCCACTGGGATGGCAATACCAAGGTCGCCGCAATCCGCCTCTCCCCCGACGAACGCTTTCTCTTCGCCTCCAACCGCGGCTTCGATTCGATCGCGGTCTATCAGCTGGACGGCAAAGGCGGCATGAAGCCGGTCGACATGGTCCTCTCCGGCGGGTCAAGTCCGCGCGACATCAACTTCCTCCCCGGCGGCAAGTGGTTCGGCGCCGCCAACGAATTCTCCGACATCGTCGTCTTCTACGACTATGACGGCAACGGCAAGTTGACCCCCAACGGCTTCCAGCTCAAATTGGTGCGCCCCCTGCACATCTTCTGGTAACCTTCTTTCCTGACACAACACGTCGTGGGAATCGGAGGAGGCGCTTCGCCCTCCTCCAAACCTCCTCCCGACCGGCAGGGTGCCGGTGCCGCGACTAGATCCGCATCAAATGCTGCGCATTTAATGCTCCGACTAAGAAATTCGGGAGGCAATGCAAGGTTCCGGAGGGCGCAAAATACCGCTCCGTCGGCACCTCTCGCCCTTTTTTTAGGGCGAGAGGGCACTCCTACGCCTGTTTTTGCAGGAGGAATGAGAACTGACCGTCAGACCGTTGCGAGAACGGTTTGGTAGTTACGCTCGCGTGGAGATCTTTACGAGGGCTTGGCAGGCTTACGAAACGTTCATGGCCGGTTGCGGCGAGTTCATTTTCGTGGGTTATGCATGGTCAGGGGGCTCGCTCCCGGCGAGGGCAAGGCGTCAGCCGAGCACGAGCTCCGGGTCGCACGCCAGGCATGACCCATACAAGAGAACTCGCGCCAGACGGCCGGGAATCTCCAGCGAGGGCCTATCGGTCATACTAAATGGCCTGCCAAGCCCTCGTATTGATCTCCACACGAGCGTAACCACCAATCACCCCGGCAACGGTCTTACGGTGGGTTCTCATTCCTCCTGCAAAAACAGGCGTAGGAGTGCCCTCTCGCCCTGAAAAAAGGGCGAGAGGTGCCGACGGAGCGGTATTTTGCGCCCTCCGGAACCTTGCATTACCTCCCGAATTTCTTAGTCGAAGCATTAAATGCGCAGCATTTGATGCGGATCTCAAGTACCTGGCACCGGCACCTTGCCGGTCTGGGGGAGGTTTGGAGGGGGACGAAGTGCCCCCTCCAATTCCCACGACCACTATGGAGATGAAAGAGAGTTATTTAACGCGAATGGTTGCGGCGCGGCCGTGGGCGGCGAGACTTTCCATTTCGCCGAAACATTCGACGATGGGGGCTTCGCGACGGAGGGCGGCTTCGTCATACTTGACCAGGCTGGTGCGGCGGAAGAATCCGGTGGTTTCGAGTCCGTTGAAATAGTGAGCGCTCGAGGCGGTGGGCAACACGTGGGAGGGGCCGGCGCAGAAGTCGCCGATCGACTCGGGGGTCCAGGGGCCAAGGAAGATCGCGCCTGCCGCGGTGATTTTCGCGGCGACGGATTCGGGGTTGGCGGTCTGGATTTCGAGGTGTTCCGGGGCGTAGGCGCTTGCCACGCGGGCGGCCTGTTCGAGATCGGCCGCATGGATGAGGAAGACGCCGTGGGCCTGGACGCGTTCGACGGTTTCCAGTTTGGGCAGCGAGGCTTTCTGGCGGAAGAACGCGGCTTCGACTTTGTCGATCATGGTGCGGTCGGTGGTGACGAGGACCGCCTGTTCCAGCCCGGAGCCGTGTTCGGCCTGACTGAGCAGGTCGGCGGCGATGAATTCGGGGTTGGCGTCGGCGTCGGCGATGACGAGGATTTCCGACGGACCGGCGACCATGTCGATGGCGACTTTGCCGTAGAGCAGTTTCTTGGCGGCGGTGACGTAGGCGTTGCCGGGGCCGACCAGTTTTTCGACTTTGCGGATGGTCCGGGTGCCGAGGGCCAGCGCGGCGACGCCGTAGACGCCGCCGAGGCGATAGATTTCGGTCACGCCCGCCTTGCGCATCGCGTAGAGGACGGCGGGGTGGACTTTGCCTTCGCGGTTGGCGGGGGTGGCGGCGACGATTTCGCGGACGCCGGCGGCGCCGGCGATTCCGGCGGTGTGGAGGACGGTCGAGACCAGCGGCGCGGTGCCGCCGGGGACGTAGACGCCGACCCGGTCCATCGGGGTGAACTTTTCGCCGAGCATCACGCCGGGCCGCGGCGAGGCGTGCCAACCGTGCGGGATGGTTGCCAGCGCGAAATCGCGCACCTGTGAAAGCGCGGTGTCGATGGAGCTTTTCTCATGCTCCGAAAGCAGCGCTTCGGCGGCGTCGATTTCGTCCTCGGTCACCCGGAAGCGGGCGGGATCGAGCTCGACCTTGTCGAACATCGCGGCGTATTTGACGATGGCGTTATCGCCGTCCTGTCTGACGTCGGCGATGATGGCGGCGACCTTCTCTTCGATTTCCGGCGGATAACCGGGGCGGTCGGCCAGCGCGCGCAGCGCTTCTTCGAATCCGGGGGCGTCGTAATAGAGTTTCTTCATTGTTCTTTCACCCATACCAGCGTGTTGTCGATCAGCCGGGTTTTGCCGAAATAGACGGCAAGCGCGACGAGGAGGCCGGCGGTTTCGGCGGTCGGCGGTTCGAGCGTTGCGGAGTCGAGCGCCTCGACATAGTCGATGGTCCCGCCGGCTTTTTCGATTTCCTGTTTCATGGCGTCGAGGACGGCCGGAACCGCGTCGATTCCACCGGCGACGAGGCCGGCGTGCGCCGCTTCGAGGACGCGGGAGAGCACGACGGCGCGTTCCTTTTCATCCGCCGAAAGATAGGCGTTGCGCGACGAGAGGGCCAGCCCGCTGTGTTCGCGAATCAGTGGCGCGGCGATGATTCGAACCGGGAAATTGAGGTCGCGCACCATCCGCTTGATGACCAGGAGCTGCTGCGCGTCCTTCATGCCGAAGACGGCGAAGTCGGGCAGCGCGAGGTTGAAGAGCTTGGCCACCACGGTGGTGACGCCGCGGAAATGGCCGGGGCGGCGCGCGCCGCAGAGCGGACGCGACAGCTTCGACTCTTCGACCACGGTGGAGGCGTCGGGGGCGTACATGCTGCCCGGTTCCGGCGCGAAAATCGCGTCGGCGCCGTGTTCCTTGCAGAGTTTCGAGTCGTGCTCGAAGTCACGCGGATACTTCTCGAGGTCCTCGCTCGGACCGAACTGGATCGGGTTGACGAAGATCGATACGATCACCACATCGGCCTTGCTTCGGGCGATGTCGATCAGCGACGCGTGCCCGGCGTGGAGATAGCCCATCGTCGGCACCAGCGCGATCGTCTTGCCGGAGCGTTTGTTTGAAAGCGCATACGCCTGGAG
>CAYSZM010000275.1:0-3755 GCA_964435365.1 uncultured Victivallis sp.
CGGTTGGGGCGCTTCGCCCCCAAACCCCCGACCGGCAGGGTGCCGGTGCCGGGTAAGGGGGCAGACCGGAATTTCCGCCGCGTATTTGAATCGGCTCTAAAGCCCCGTCGGGAGGTCGGCGAATTCGCAGTCGAGGCCGAATTTTCTGGCGAGATGTTCCATCACCGCTTTCGGCCCGAGGGTCTCGGTGGCGTAGTGGCCGAGCGCCAGCACCGGAATCCCCAGCTCGAAGGCGGGGTGGTACATAATGTGCTCCAATTCGCCGGTGACGAGCAGGTCGGCCCCCGCGGCGGCGGCCTGTTCGAGAGCGTCCATGCCGCCCCCTCCCGAAACCACCGCGACCTTCTTCAGCAGGCGGCCGTGGTCGGCGATCAGCTCGGCCTTAGAATGCAGTTTCGCCTCCAGCTCGACGGCGAGTTCAGGAGCCTTCACCAGCTTGCGGGTGTGGCCGAGGAATCCGATGTCGTAGCCGTGATAGTTGCAGAAAGGTTCCAGCCCGGTCAGTTCCGACAGCGCGGCGAGCCGGGCGTTGTTGCCGAGTTCAGGGTGCGCGTCGAGCGGCAGGTGAACGCCGTAGAGACTGATTCCGCCGCCGAACATGGTGCGGAACCGCGCCGCGTGAATCCCGGTGAACCGGCGCGGTTCGCCTCCCCACGAAATGCCGTGATGGACGAAGACGAAATCGAAATTCCCCGCCGCGGCCCGCTCGAACAGCGCCAGACAGCCGTCGACGCCGAACAGCGCCCGCGTGACCTCCGTCTTCCCCTCAATCTGAAGCCCGTTATTCGAAGCGTCTCCGGAAAACTCGCTCAATTTCAGCGTATCATCCAGATAATCGGTCAACTCGCGCAACAACATACCCACCTCCTCGCAAATAAAAAAATCTCTTCCCTTACTTTACTTTACCCCCACTCGCTTTGCTCTGCAACCTTCAAACGACCAAAAAACGCAGCTGCCCGAACACGCCCGCCAACAACCGCTTTTTTTGAAAGGAAAGGGTGGGGGGCCGCCCACGGATTCCCATTACCGTTCCCTGTCGATTTCATGCAAAAGACGGAGGGTGCGGAGGCCGTCGAACCAGTTGTGGAAGGCGGCGAGGCGGGCGGCGGGGCGGTTCGGGGTATTGGCCAGAATCCGCGGCCAGGCCGTGGCGAAGTCTTCGTTGCGCAGGAAGGCGGCGGAGATGGGGTCGAGACGGTCGAGGAAACGTTCGGCGTCTTCGAGTTCGGCGGTTTGCGCGAGCAAACTTTTGAGCAACTCGAATGCGGCATCGGAGATTTCGGAGGGGGGGACGCCGTCCATCAGTTTCCGGACGGCGGGCCCGGTGCCGAAGGGAACCCGCGCCGAGGGGCGGGGCGAGGGGTGGACGAGAACCCGGTCTCCCGAGACGAGCTTGCCGGTTTTGGCCGCCGCCTGGAGAAAATAAAAATCTTCGCCGCCTTTGCGGACGCGCATTCCGCCGCAGCGCACGTAGGCCGACGCGCGGACGGCGAAGGCGGAGCCGACGGTGTGGAAGGCGTAGGGCGAACCGGCTTCGCGCAGTTTCGCCACGTAGCGGTCGAGGTAGGCTTCGTAGCGGCGGATGGCGTCCTCCTCTTCGACCGTCGCTCCGGGGCGGTGGCGGAACGGAATCGAGAGCGCGGCGAGGGCGGAGTCCCCGGCAAAGGCCCGGCGGATGCCGGGGAAGTAGTCCGGCTCGACGACGGTGTCGGCGTCGAGCGAGGCGATGACGGTCTCTTCGAGCGCGTCGGGCGGCTGGGAGGCGATGACGGCGTCCATGCCGAGTTTGCGTGCTTCGCCGACGCCGCCGGTGAGGTCGGGGGCGTCGATCCAGAACAGATTGGGCCGGGCGATCCCGCCTGAGCGGAAGCGCCGCAGGAGCTCGGCCGAGGCGTCACGGACGCGCGGCGCGGCCTCTTCCGGGTGGTTGACCACGACGAGGAGCGCTTCGTCGGCGGCGGGGTGAAGCGCATCGAGGGCGGCGCCGATCTCGTCGAGTTCGTCACAGGCGGGGATCACCGCGACCGCCCGGAACGCCGCTTCGAGCGGACGCGGCTCGACCGGCAGCATCCGGCATTTCTTGAGATACTTCCGGAAATCGTGTTCTTTCACGGCTTCTCCCGGAAGAAGCGGAGAACCGGCTCCGTCCATTGCAATGTCTTCTTTTGCAGAATCCCCGCTTTCCAGAGGCTGATCAGGAAGGCGGCGAGGAAGAAAACCAGTCCCCAGAAAATAACGTTTACGCCGCGAATCTGCAAACTTTGTATCCCGTCGTAAACGAGGGAGACCCCCCAGAGCAGCAGGAACCCGGTCTCGATCAGTTGGGCAAGCCAATAGCGCCGGGCCAGAAAAACCATCACCGCGGCGTAGTTGCCGAAGAGATAGAGTAAGTTTCCCAATTCCGGACGGTCGACCGCGATGACGAGACAGACGAGGAAGAAGGGGACCGCGGAGAAGAGTCCGATCGATATCATCAAATCGTCGCGCCGGAGCCAGCCGACGAGGAGCGGGGCGGCGATGGCGGCGGCGATCAGCGGATAGGCGTTCGCAAGGTAGTCGTACCGCATCAGCACGATGCCGGCGGCGGTGATTAGCCACCAAAGGAAGGAGAGCGTCAGCCAGCGGTCGCGAATCCAGAGGACGATACCCGCATAGGCGAGGGTGACCAGGATTCCGGCGGCGGGAATCAGGACACGCGGCGAAACCTCGGGGGGCGTCACGTGGCGGCGGAGCAGGAAGAGGGCCAGGACGAGCAAGAGCCCTCCGGCCGTCCACGCCGCCCACTTGACGCGGCGAATCCCGAGATAAGCGAACAGCCCGAACCAAGCGAGGAAGGGCGGAAAGATCGCGGGGATGTCACCGAATACGTGCCGGTAAAACTGCCTGGCCAGGGGTGGGGCATCGGGAAAGTAGCTGCGGAAGACGAGGAGGAAAAAGACGATTCCCGCACCGATCACCAGCTTCAGCAACGCGAGATCACCCTTTTGCGCGGCAATCAGCCATTCCGCGACAAGCAGGGTGGCGACGAGCAGGATCGGCAGGATCATCCAGGCGCTGAAACCGGATTCCATTCTGGCGTAGCCGCCGACTCCTTTCGCCGGATAGAACGAGATGCTGAGGAGATAGCCGCGCAGGATTCCGGCGCACCCGAGCAGGCCGAAGAGGAACGGGGAGAGGAATTTCCACGGCGTGCCGTTTTCGGCGGAAGCGAAGCTGCCGCGGTTGACGAAAACGAGCAGCGGCAGCGCCGTCAGCGCCAGCGCGGCGGGGAAGAGGGTGATTCCCCACATCGCCGGCCCGCGGTCGTCCGGCCAGTCGATGACCAGTCGCGAGAGCAGCAGCGGCCAGAGAAAGAAGACTGCAATCTGCGCGGCGAAAACGCCCCATAAACCCGGCGAGAGCCGGAGGCCGAGGCCGCGCCGGACCCATTGGAACACTCCTGCGGTGAAGAGGAGCGACCCGGCCAGCCAGAGCATTCCGGTCTGCGGGGTGGAGATCAGTTTGTCGTCGAGCCCCGCCGAAAGCGCCAGCGGCAGCGCGAGGATGACGAAAAGCAGCGAACGGGCGTCGCTCCACACCTTGCCGTGTTTGACGATGAAGATGACGGTCGCGGCGCAAAGGACGGTGTAGGCGGCGAGGATGCCGACCGGAATTCCGGTTTCCATCCAGATGTTCGAGGTGTCGGAGACCACCGTCGAAGCGTAGAGGATGAGCCCGGCGCTGATGAGATAGAAGGGGTTCCCCGCCAGCAGGAG
>CAYSZM010000276.1:0-3753 GCA_964435365.1 uncultured Victivallis sp.
ATCGGCAGCGGAACCCGCGTGTTCAGGATCGACGAGGAGATCGAAAGACGGCTGTCTTCGATGGTGACCAGTTTGATCACCATCTGCGTTTTCGCTTTCTGCTCTTCGGTTTTATCCTCCGCGGGCGTTTCCTGCGGCTTCTCTGCCGGTTTCGAAGAGGATGCGAACGCATCGATGTTCTTCTTGATGTCGGTCAGGTTGCTGCTGCCGTCGATTTTAAGCTCGTAGTTGACGTCGGTCCCCGAGATGAAGACCTCCTTGACCACGATTTTTTTCGTAAGGATCGACGGGAGGCTGAGGCTCACCCGGACCTTTTCCACTTGGAAGGCGTAGGCGTCGCGGTAGCCCTCCGGATTCGCCACCCGGAAGCCGCCGATTTCGACCGTTCCGCCAAATGAACTCGAAAACGAGTCCAACTCCACTTTAGTACCGGTCACCGCCGTTCCGATCTTCACCACCGCGCTGCGGATGATCGCATCGCGCGCAATCACCGTTGCGACGACGAGAAGCCCCAGCAGAATGAAAATCACGCCGATGACTCTCAGCCACCACTTCTTTTTCCGTTTCGGGGTCGGGGACGGGGTTTCGCCGGACGATTCTTTTTTGATTTGCTTACTCATGATCCACCTCGTTTTTGATGCCGTATTTTGACGCCATTTTTTTCAGCGCAGCCACCTGCCGGTCGCTCAGGACCCGGCCGGAACCGTGCTGTTTGGCGATGGATTCGTAGAACTCCTTGTCATCGTAAGTGAAGCGCCCTTTCTTGACCGGTTCCGCCCACTGCGTGACTTTCGAGAGTGCTTCCAGCAGCTGGGCGACGACCGGATTCGGGGCGGCTGCCTGCGGCGCTTCGCCTTCCGGCGTCTCCGCCGCCGCAACTGCGGCTCCGAGGATCGAATCGACCAGCGGCAGATTGGTCAACTCGCCGCGATACTTCTGCGCCATGCGGTGGAGCGCCGCGTTCTGCTTTTCCGAAAGCGCCTTGCCGTCGAGCGCCTGCCGCTTGAGCGACTGGAGGAACTTCTTGTCGTCGTAGGTGAAACGCCCCTTCTTGGTCGGCGGCTCGAAGGTCACGTTGTCGAACGCCGCAAACAGCCCGGCGTAGTCGATCGCCGCGGCGGCGGCCTGCGACTGCTCGCGCTTTTCCTTCCGCTCGGCATGTTCGGCGGCGGCGGTTTCGACCGCGGTGCGAAGGTCTTCGGGCAGTTTGTCGAGCTTCCCGTCAAGCTGATGCCGGTACTTCGCCGCGATGGCGAGCAGGGCTTGATACTGCTTGGCGGTGATTTTTCCCTCTTCCGTGAACTTGTCGCGGATCGAGCGGAAGAACTTTCCGTCGTCATAGGTGCGCCGCCCGACTTTTTCGGGCGCGTCGAAGGCGATCTCCTCGAGCATGTCGAGCAGGCGCTTCGCCTCTTCCGGCGGCGGCGCGTCGAAGTCGCGCGCCTCTTCGAGCCAGGGAGAGAATTTCGCGTAGAACTCGGTCATCATATCGGTCCAGGCGACTTTGCCCTCTTCGATTTCGTCGAGTTCCTGCTCCATCTTCGCGGTGAAACCGACGTCGAACAGCTCCGGCAGTCTTCCCACCAGGAAGTCGTTGACCCGGAAACCGAGTTCGGTCGGAATCAGCTTGCCCTGTTCTCGGTCGACGTAGGCGCGGTCCTGGATGGTCCGCAGGATCGTCGCATAGGTCGAGGGGCGGCCGATGCCGTTCTCTTCCAGCTCCTTGATGAGCGCCGCTTCGCTGTAGCGCGGCGGCGGCTCGGTGAACTTCTGCTCCGTTTCGAAATCCTTGATGGTCAGCGGATCGCCGTTCTTGAGGCTGCCGAGCACCTCGGCCTCATGGCTTTCGCTCTTGCTCTTCTTTTCCTCTTCGTAGACCTTGCTGAAACCGGCGAAGACCGGGACCGTCGCGGTGGCGCGGAAGGTGTAGGCGTGCGAATCGGCGCCGCCCAGCATCACGTCCACCGTGGTCAGGTTCTGGATCGCCGGGGCCATCTGGCTGGCAACAAAACGCCGCCAGATCAGCGTGTAGAGCCGGAGCTGCGAGGAGTCGAGGAACGGCGCCATCAGTTCCGGCGTGCGGCGCACGTCGGTCGGACGGATCGCTTCGTGCGCTTCCTGCGCCGCGGCTTTGTTCTTGTAAAAGTTCGGCTTGGGCGGAAGGTACGCCTCTCCGTAGGACTCGCGGATGAAGGCGAGCGCCGCATCCTGCGCCTCGCGGGCGATGGTCACCGAGTCGGTACGCATGTAGGTGATGAGACCGACCGCGCCGCCTTCGCCGACATCCATGCCTTCGTAGAGCTGCTGCGCATAGCGCATGGTGTTGGTCGCACTGTAGCGGAGCACGGTGTTCGCCACCTGCTGGAGGGTGCTGGTGGTGAAGGGCGGCGGCGCGTAGCGCTTGCGTTCGGCGGTGGTCACGCTGCCGACTTCGGGCGGCGCGCCGCGGCGGACCGCCTCCATCAGCTTCTCGGCTTCGACGCCGGAACCGACTTTGAAATCCTTGCCGTCGATCTTGAACAGCCGCGTGGTGAATTCGCGTCCGTCTTCGGTGCGGAACACCAGGGCGAAGACCCAGTACTCTTCGGGCTCGAATGCGGTGATCGCGCGTTCCCGCTCGACCACCAGCCGCAGCGCGACCGACTGGACGCGCCCGGCGCTGGACCCCTTTTCGATCTTCGACCAAAGCAGCGGACTCACCTGGTAGCCGACGATGCGGTCGAGCACCCGGCGCGCCTGCTGGGCGTCGACCAGCTTGATGTTGATCTCGCCTTTTTCCCCCATCGCCTTTTCGATGGCGCTCCGGGTGATTTCGTGGAACGACACCCGGTAGAGCGGCGCCTTGGTGCTTTTCTCGAGCACTTCGGCAAGGTGCCAGGCGATCGCCTCTCCTTCGCGGTCAGGGTCGGGTGCGAGATAGATCTCGTCCGCCTTCTTGGCGGCGGCGCGGAGTTCCTTGACCACCGACTTGCTGCGCGGGGTATCGACGTACTGCGGCGCGAAACGGTTCGCGATGTCCACGCCGAGTTCGCGTTCCGGCAGGTCGCGGATATGACCCATCGAAGCGATGATGGAATAATCGTTCCCGAGCATCTTGCCGATGGTACGGGCTTTGGTTGGAGATTCGACGATCAAAAGTTTCGACATATCAATAATAAGCTCCTATCGGGCAATCACAGTATATAAATTTTTCGTGCGCGCATACGCACACACACATGCACCTGCATATATAGTTACACTATCGCCGTTCTGAGTGAATTGTCAAGCCGCCGTTCAAAAAAATGGTGATTAAAGTTCACGCGGGGTTGGAAATTCTACTGCGGACGGTGCATATTACAGTATGTTTATGAGAGGAACGGGGAGAATCGGCCGGAATGAACAATCTGTATGAAATCGGAGTCGCCGGGCTGGCGGTGATGGGAGAGAACCTCGCGCTCAACCTGGCCAACCACCATTTTCGCGTTGCGGTGTGGAATCGCAGCTACGAAAAGACCGCCGCTTTTCTCCAGCGCGCCGGCAAACTTGAGGCGGCCGGCTTCCATACTCCGGAGGAGTTCGTCTCCGCGCTCGAGCGTCCGCGCCGGATTCTCCTGATGGTCAAAGCCGGGCAGCCGGTGGACGACTGCATCGAATCCTTCCTGCCGTACCTCGAAGAGGGCGACATCCTGATGGACGGCGGCAACAGTTTTTACTTCGACACCGCGCGCCGCGAACGCGAGCTGGCGGCGAAAGGCATCCGCTACCTCGGCGTCG
>CAYSZM010000277.1:0-3743 GCA_964435365.1 uncultured Victivallis sp.
GGCGGCCGGGGCGCTTCGCCCCCGGACCCCAGACCGGCAGGGTGCCGGTGCCGGAGACTTTTGTCCGGTTCAGGGCTCGAACCGGGCGCCGTCGAGGCGAACCGCAAGCGGCGTCGTTCCGCGGTTGTAGAGGAAGAGTTCCCCGCGCAATTCGTCCGGCTTCACCCCGTCGCGCTGAAAATCGCGGTCGAACTCCAGCCGGACCCGCTTCCACTCCCGGAAGCTGTCGTCGAGCTTCAATCGCACGGTCATCTTCTTCGCCCAATCCTGCCGCGGCAGAATGAGTTCCAATTCGCCGGGACGGTCCGTTTTGATCAGGAACGACAGCGCCCGGCAGCCGCCCTTCGCCACCGCTTCGCGGTCGAAGCGGGTGAACACCACCGGCTGCACCCCCGGCGCGGCAGCCGGGAAGTCGAAGCACATCGCCGCCGCACCGTCCGCCACGTTCTCCGGCTCGGCGTCGACCGAAACCACCCGAATCGGCGTGCGGCCGCTATTCGCGGTCTCCCAGGTGAACTTTCCGCCCCGCTCGTCCCCGACGGGAACAGTCCCCGCGTTGCGGTCCTCCCCGGCGCTGCGCCGCAGAAGGTCGAGGAGAATGACCATCGCGGGCGTCTCCCAGTCGGCCATCCCCGCACCGAGAACCTTCGCCGAACAACCCGGCATCCCCAGCGTGCGGAACAGCATATTCTCAAGATCGGCGCGGTCGTTTTTCAAGAAGGCGTTGCCTGCGATCCGGCTGTAAAGGTAAGGAGCCTTGGCCCGATAGGCCGCGTCACGATAGATCGCCTCGTAATGACGCAGCGGAGAAGCCATCTCCTCGCTGGAACGGTAGAAGGCGAGCAGTTCCGCCGGAACCCCCTTGCTGGTGCTGTAGAAGTCCTTGCCGTCGACGTAGTGCTTGAGCATCCCGGCGGAAACCGAGGTCGGCCAGAGCGACGGCCAGCCTTCGCCGTAACCTTGTGAAACTCCGAGCGGCAGATAGGCGTTCCGCGTCATTCCCTCCTGCTTGATTCCGGCCATTTCGTGGATGACCGGGGCCAGGTGCGGCGGAATCGGGAAGTTGAGCGAGTTGTAGAACTCCTTCATCAGCAGCCGCGCCCCGGTGGAAGCGCCCGCCTTCGCCGCGACATAGCGGGCGAAATCGGCCTCCGTCTCCTTGCCGAGAAAGGTCTTGACCCGCGCCACCCCGGCCCAGCCGGAGAGTTCGGCGTTGAGCATGTCGATGTTGTTGCCCATGCCCCACTCCACCGCGCAGGAGGCCATCCACGCCCAGTCGTGCGAGACGAAGTAGTTGCTCATGAAGGCGTCGAAGAACGGCTCGTTGCGCTCGAAGAATTCACGGTCGCCGATCATCCGGCTGTAAAGCGCCAGCGTCTGCGCGAAAATCCCGGCGGTCTCGTTCATGTCGTGGAACATCCAGTAGCCGTCGTTGTAACGCACCGGCGCGATGAACGCCATCAGGTACTTCGCCCCGGTGACCGGCTCCTGCCGGTAGCGCAGGAAAGTCTTGTACTGAAAGAAGTTGATATCGCGCCGGATGTTGCGCAGAATCTTCGCATCGAGCCGGGCCCGGGTCTCGCCGTATCCGGCTGCGCCCTCGAGGAAGGGCTTGAACATCAGGTTCCCGGTGACGCCGCCGAGTGTACGGTGGAGGTCGATGTACTTCCACTCCGCCGCCTCGGGGCCGCTCTTCGCGCACGCCTCGCGGAGCTCGCGCTCCGGGTAGACCTGTTTGGGGTCGCGTTCGACGATCGAATAATCGGGCGCAATGTAACCCGACCCCGCCACGGCGAGGTGTTCGGCGATGCGGTCGAACAGCGCCCGGTTGGCCGGGGAGGAGAGCGCGGGGTCGGTCTTCGCCACCGGCAGCGGATACTCCAGATCGGGAACCGTCAGCGTATATTCGGCGCGTTTGCCAGAAATTCCCCAGAGCGGCCCCTGGAAGGTGGCGTAATCGAGGTCGGCCGCGCCGTCGCCGAGCGTGGCGAATCCGGTCGCCCGGTAGAGCGGCAGAAGCGGCGGCAGGAAGCTGACGAACTCCGGCTGGATGCCCCAATCGTTCGGAATGGTCAGATAGCGGAAGTCGTTGCGGATGGTGACGCGCTTTTTCGCCTCATCCAGTCTGTAGCGTTCGACGCAGTCCACGGTGCGGGCGGCGAGCATCCGGCTCCAGCGGGCGCAGCGGGCGGCGAGTTCCGGCGGCAGGTTCGTTTCCCACGACAGCGTCTGCTCCGGCGTGTCATGCTTCAACCCGGCCAGCGGCATGACCGAGAGGTCGATCCCGGGGCGGGAAAAGGTGAGTTCAAGCCGCCCGCCCTTCATCTCGGCTTTGCGGATTTTCGAGTTGAAGGAGAGCAGCAGCGGCCAGGCGTCGAAGCCGCCGGTGCGCTTCCAGACCAGCAGCCAGTTGGAGGCGAGACCGGAGAGGTCGACCGCACCGTCCGCAAGCGGAATCACCCGCGTTCCGCCCTTGACCGGGAACGCAAGACTCCCCAGCATCGGGCTTTCGAAGGTCAGCGAAGCGGCCTTCGCATTGCGCAGCAGCACGCCCGGCGTACCCAGCCCCCAGAAGAGTTCGGTCCCCTCCCCCCAGCGGCCGCCGCTGGCGTGAAGGTGCTTGGCCAGCCAGTTTGTTTCTTTCGCGGCAAGAACGCCGGGTTCGCCGGAGCCGGTGAAGCTGACCCCGAAACTGTCCTGTTCCACGTCCCACATCCGGAAGGAGTGTTCCGGGCGGAGGCTGATCGCGTTGATCCGGTCGGCGTTGACATAGCCGAACCGGCCGAAGTTGCGACGGCTGATTCCTTCGCGGAACCCCTCTTCATCCGGAACCGGGTTGACCGGGGCCGGGCGGGCGGCGGCTTCGAGCTTGACGCCGAGTCCGCGCGAAAGCATCTCCCGGTAGATTTCGCCCGGCTTGATGCCGTCGGCGACGGCGATCACCTTCCCCTTGCCGAAGGGTTTCTCCGCCATCAGGAGCGCGCCGCCCGCCTCGCGGAGCATCTTCGCGCCGTCGGAGAGAGAGGCGTTGAGCAGATAGCGTCCGCCTTTCGGGGCGGCGGGATAAAGGTTCGCCCGGTCGAGTTTAAGCGGGTTGAGCTCGTCGAGCTGAGGGGCGTTGACGCCGAAGAAGAGCGCGGTGCCGCCTGCGGCGACAAACCGCTTGAGCGCCTCGAAGCGTTCGCCGGAAAGCGGGGTGTAGCTCGACACCACCACGCAGTCGGGAGCGCCCTCGTCGGGGAAACTGCGCAGCGGCTCGATCTCGGCGTCATCGGGTTCATTGGCCCAGAAGGCGAAGCCTTCCGGCGTGACGCTGTCCAACAGATATACCACGCGCCAGCGGAACTTCTCGTTGCGCACGAAAAACTTCTGGTGGAAGAAATCGCCCTTGCCGTCTGCGGAGACGGGGCGGACGGCGAGGTCGTACCAGCCGTTATTGAGTCCCTTCACCCCCTCGCGGCCGAGGAGGCGGAACGCGGTGACGCCGTCGGAGTTCCCGACCTGCTCCCGGGAAGTCCCGGAAGCGACGCGGACGCCGCTCCGGCTGACGACGAATTCGACCCCTTTCGCCAGGCTCTTCTCCTCGCCCGCCGGAACCAGATAGGTGTAATAAAGCTCCTCGGAGGGAGTCAGAAAATGGTCGGTTTTCTCAAAAAGGAAACCCGAAGGCCGCGGCGCGGCCTGTAAAATCGAGACAATCAGGGCACAAAACAGGCATGGAATGCACTTCATGACAGCTCCCG
>CAYSZM010000278.1:0-3704 GCA_964435365.1 uncultured Victivallis sp.
TCCCCGGCCCAGAGGACGAGGGCGACCTTGCGCGGCAGTTTTCCGTTCTTTTTGACCTCGGCGGCCAGCAGCTTTTCCGCCAGGAGCCGCCCTTTCTCCATCGCCTCGGGAGTCGGGATTTTCGCCGGGTCGAACGAATAGAAGTTGCGGCCGACCGGGAGCAGCGCCGGATTCCGCACCGGGTCGCCGGAGGGGCCGGGTTCGAGAAAATGTCCCGACAGCGTCCGCAGCAGGGCGTTCATTTCGTCCTGTCCGGCTTCGGCGAGATGGGTGCGGGCCGCGGCACGGTCCTTTTCCGGAATCAGCTCCGCCATCGCCGCAACTTCTTCCGCCGACGGGGATTCGCCGAAGGCGTGCAGTCCGAACGGGGCGGGGCTGGCGCGATGCTCGGCGTACTCCTCCAACGCTTCGATCAGGCCGGAATCGTCGGCCTTCAACCCGAGCCGTTCGGGGAATTTCTGTTCGACGGCGAAGCGCAGGAGCGCCGCTTCGCGCTGTTCCTTCACACCGGGGTCGGCGCTGCGGAGATCGTTGAGGCGCTGGCGCAATTCGGTCACCGCCCGGTCCTGCGCCGGAATCTTGAGGAACGGCGTCAGATGGTCGATCATCACCGCCGAGGCGCGCCGCTTGGCGACGATCCCCTCCCCGATGCCGTCGGAGATGTAGGGGTAAATTTCTGGAATGTCGCCGCGTACCGCGAGCGGCGCATCGGCCGCACCCAGCCCGAGCTGTTTGCCCGGCAGCCATTCGCTCGACCCGTGGCGGCCGAGGTGGATCATCGCGTCCGCCTGGAATTCGTGCCGGAGCCAGAGATAGACCGCCAGATACTGATGGGTCGGCGCCAGCGTCGTGGAGTGCTGCAGCTTTATCGGGTCGTCGCCCCAGCCGCGCATCGGCTCGGGCAGAATGACCAGGTTGCCGCGCCGCAGCATCGGCAGCAGGAAGTCGTCGCCGGAGGTCATGATCGGCGTCTTGCCGGGCGGCCCCCACTCGGAAATCACCGCGTTGCGAAGCGTTTCCGGCAGTTCGGCGAACCAGCGCTCATAGGTTTTGCGCGGCAGCCGGACCACGCCCGGCCGCACCGCCAGCGCTTCGACCTCACCCGGCGCCCAGCTCCCCACGTTGCGGGCGGAGTCGAGCAGCTGCGCGGTCATCGCCGCCTCGTCGAGCGCCTCCAGCCCGCCCGCCGCATAGCCTTCGCGGGCAAGCGCTTTGGTGATATTGACCAGACTGAGGGGAACGTTGAGATAGCTCGCCCCGATGTTTTGCTTGCCGCCCGCGCCATTGTAGATAAAAATGGCGACCCGCTTTTCGGCGTTGGGTTTGCGGCGCAATTCGATCCACTTCTTCAGCCGCAGGGCGGTGATGCGGATCTGTGCCGGGAACGGCTCCGGCTCCTGGGTCTGCCTGCCGTCCGGCCCGGTCACCACCTTGACGCCGAAGAGAAGCGACGGTTCGATGAGGCCGGAAATCTCCGGCGCGATGAAGCCGAACGCCACCGAAAAATCGTTCATCCCCCGCGACGACGCCTCCCACTCCGGCGTGGTCTGCCGGTAGAGCCGGAGCGCGTTGAAGACCGGCACGTCGAGCTTGGCCAGCGCCTGCCGCAACGGTTCGCCGAGTCCGGATTTGAATTTGAACGAGAGCGCCAGCACCGCATCGGCCTGCGCTTTCCCGGCCTTGTCCAGCAGGAGTTCGTCGATCATTTGCACCTCGTCGCCGTAAACGACCGCGACGTTCAGCCCCTGCCGCTCGAATTCGTCGGTGAGGTGGCGGAACAGCGCAAGCTCGCTCGCGTTGATGCTGGCCGAATGGACGGCGAAGGCGACCAGCCCGCCGTCTTTGTGATAATGTCCGCTCTTTTCCGCCCAGGCGCGGAATTCGTCGATCGAAGCGAAGATCTGCTTTGCGTCCGGATGGGTGACGCC
This sequence comes from uncultured Victivallis sp., assembly GCA_964435365.1. Lineage (GTDB taxonomy): Bacteria > Verrucomicrobiota > Lentisphaeria > Victivallales > Victivallaceae > Victivallis. The sequence goes on from CAYSZM010000278.1 coordinate 1,929, forward strand.
GAGATCGGGAAGCGTCTGCGGCGGAGCGAATGCGACGCCCTTGTCCAGCTCGCGGTTGACGATCCAGTAAACCATGTTGCGATAGTTGACCGGGCGGCGGTTGGCGCGGTAGGCTTCGACCTCCTCCGGCTCCTGCGCCGGAACGTTTTTCGGCAGCCGCCGCGAGGCGAGCGCGTAGAGCTTGGTTTTCGAGAAATCGATGTCTCCGGAGGCGACCAGCTCGCGGAGTTCGCGGACCAGTGCGTTGATGACCAGCACGTCGGCGGCGCGGGCCCGTTCCCGGATCTTCTCCGGCGGGTCGATCGAGACGCAGTACGATTCGAACGTGACCGTCTTCGGCAGTTTCAGGTGGGCGAACGCCTCACGGAACAGATCGGAATCGCTGCCGCCGCCGAGGAATACCACCGTCGCGGCATTCGCCGCCAACGCGCAGCAGAGAAGGAGAAGAAGGGTCAGCCATGCCCGGGAGTTCGGCATCGCCTCACTCCTCCGGCACGTAAATCATCGAGCCGTCTTCGAGCTGGTAGGCGGTGCCGAGCCGGACGCCTTTCCCGGCGGCCTCTTCGCGGGTCATCTTCACCGCCTTGATCTTGCGCCCGCTCTTTTCGATCACTGTCATTTCTCCCTGCGGAGTGTGCTTGACAATGGTCATTTTGGAGTCCGGGGAGAACAGGTCCTGCGCGTCGAACGCGGCGACCAGCGCCAAGAGCAGCGCCGAGATGAAGATCACCGCGGTGTCGAAGAGGTTGGCCACGCCGGACATCGGGTCGTCGCAGTCGTGGTCGTCGGCGGCGCGGCGGTAGTCACGCATGAACTTCATGATAGCGGACCTCCGTCACAAATTCCATCTCGCGGATGTCGTTCTCGGTAAAGCGGCGGCGGACGGTGAACACGAAATAGGCGATGCTCCCGACCAGCAGCCCGACCACCGTGGTGGTGTAGGCGACCACCAGTTCGGCAGTCATGACCGAGAGGTCCCCCTGCCCGAGGCTGGCCAGCGCCGCGCCCATCGGAACCAGCGTGCCGATGAGGCCGAGCGCCGGGGCGAGCCGGGCGGCGATGCGGAATTTATCCAGCTTCGCGCTCTCGTTGTGGATGCTGCGCCGCAGCAGGTTCTGGATTTCCGCCTCGGGAGCGTCGCGGGCGAACAACTCCTCCAGCGTGTTCCGGTAGGAGCGGACCGGAAGGGCGTGGCCGTCCGGCGGCAACCGGCGGCGGCGAATCCAGTCGGCCAGCAGACTGCCGCATTCGAAAAAGATCCAGACCGAGAGCCCGGTCAGCAGCAGCAGGACCGGGTAGAGCACGCAGTTGGAGAGCAGAAAGAGAAATGTCTTGATTCCGGCGAAGAACTCCATGATCGGTTCAGCGTTCCTTTCGTTTCCGGGCTTCCAGCAGGAAGCCGGCGGAGAGTGCGATGCACGGGACCAGCATCACGGCGACGGTCCGCCACGACAGGGCCGGGCCGCTCCCCGCGGCGACCGCCGCAGAATAGAGTTTGCCGACGTTCTGCAATTGCGGCGCAACCAGCAGAATCAGCAGGAAATAAAGCGCGATGAAGATCATCACCCCCCCGGTCAGGCGGAGCGGACGGAGCGCGAAGAGCTTCCCCGCCCCCCACAGCGCCAGCAGGAACCCGAGGTTGGCGGCGAGGAAGAACCCCGACACCAGGAAACGCAGCGCGTGGCCGGCCTCCGGGAACAGCATCCGGGCGAAGGCGCAGACCAGGAACACCGCGGCCATGCAGACCGGGCACGGAACCGCCAGCAGCAGCCAGCC
>CAYSZM010000279.1:0-3704 GCA_964435365.1 uncultured Victivallis sp.
TTCAAATCAAGCTGGCCGCCGACCACGGCATCGATGCTTTCATCTTCGACTGGTACTACTTTTTCGACGGCTCCTACCGGGAACGCTGCATCCGCGACGGGTTTCTCGGCGCGCCGAACTGCGGCGATCTCAAATTCGCGCTGATGTGGGCGAATCACAACCCGATCTACGCGCATCCGGGGAGCTATTGGAAACCGGCCGAAAAACTCTGGTCCGGCGACATCGACGCCGAGACCTTCCGCAACTGCACGGATCACTGCATCAAACATTATCTGAATCAGCCGAACTACTTGCGGGTCAACGGCGGACTCTACTTCTCGTTCTTCCGGGCGAAGGCGATGATCGAGCAGGTCGGCGGCCCGGCGACGGCGCGGGCGCTGCTCGACGATTTCCGGTTCCGGGTGGAAAAGGCGGGCCTCGGCAAACTGACGCTCGACGGCAACGCCTCCGAATTCGGCCGACACAACCTCGCCAACGCCAACCGGCTGATCCGCGAAACCGGATTCGACTGCTGCAGCTGCTACGGCTGGGGCCAATGGGGCGACAGCTTCCCGGCGCTCTCCTACGCCGACTGGTACGAGCTCAACCGGGAAGAGGACCGCTATTTCACCCGCGGCCTCGACGTACCCTACAACCCGGTGGTGCCGACCGGGTGGGACAGTTCGCCGCGCACAGTCCAGTCCGACATGTACGACAAGCGGCAGTATCCGTTCGGACCGGTCATCACCGGCAATACGCCGGAACTATTCGAGAAAGCACTGCGACGGACGGCGGAATTCATGAAATCCGAGGGAACCGGCGAACTCGTCCACATCGCCTGCTGGAACGAGTGGACCGAAGGCGCCTACCTCGAACCCGATACGAAATACGGATACGCCCGCCTCGAAGCGGTCCGCAACGTGTTCGGCCGCAGCGCCGCGAAACCGGAATCCGTGGAGGAATACGCATGTTCCAAGTAAAACCGGCCGTCATCGCCCTTCTGCTGACGTTTCTGGCCTGCGTTCCGGCCCCCGGAATCGAAATCCGGGGGACCAATTTCGCCAACTGGTTCGTTCTCGGCGAACCGGCGGAGTTCAAGGCGAAGGAGCCGCTGCCGGAAGGCGCGAAACTCACCGCCGTCCTCTTTGATTCCGGCGGCAGAGAGCTGCTCCGGCAGGAGGTCGCCGCCGCCGATTTCAATCGCGACGGCTGGAGCTGGAAGGCTCCGGCTCCGGGCTTCTACGAAGTCGAATTCCGCATGGACGGCAAACCCGTCGCGGAGTCCTATCCGGTCAAAATCTACCTTCAGGATTCCGCCGACAAACGTAAATTCACGCTCGGCGGCGAGAGGGAGTTCACCGTCTCGCGCCATCCCTTCGTGGTGGCGCCCGCCAAGACGGCGGCTCCGGCCGACATTTCGCCGAATTTCGGAGCGTCGCCCCATTTCAGCATGTACAAGATGGCGATTCCGCTGGCGCGGCTGGTCGGGATTCACTCCATCCGCATCCACGCGCTGCGCTGGGACCAGCTCGAAAAGGAGCCGGGGAAAATCAACTGGAGCGGGGTGGACGACTTCATGCGCCTCGCCCGCGAAAACGGGTTCACCGACGACCGGATCGTCTTCAACATCTTCGGCACTCCGCGCTGGGCGAGCACCCGCCCCGAGGCGGACTGGATCAACATTTTCGTGCCGGAGTACGCCGCCGTCATACCGAAAAACCTCGACGACTGGCGAAACTTCATCCGGCAGGTCATGCGGCGCTACCCGAAGGTCAACCGTTATGAACTCTGGAACGAGCCGCACCTCATCGGATTCACCTGCTTCTGGGTCGATTCGACGGAACACTTCGTCGAACTCCTGAAGGCCGGGTACGAGACGGTGAAGACGGAGAAGCCGGGCTCCGAAGTCTGGCTGGGCGGCATCGGGATGCGCTACCTCCCCTTCTACGACGCGTTCCTCAAAGCCGGCGGCGGCAAGTACTTCGACGTGCTGCCGCTGCACGGAAGCTGGGTCAGCCCGGAACCGTTCCACGAGCTGGAGAAGAAGTACGGACTCGCTCCCAAACCGGTGGTCAGCTCCGAATGGCACGCCATGCTGCTCAAGCCGATGATGGCGGAATATCCCGCGGAGAAACTGCTGGCCCGCAATATGGCGCTCGACTTCCTGAACCAGATCCGCGCCGGAGTGACCGAGGTCGATCTCTTCTGCCTGCTGAACCTCTACCGGACGGAGCGTGAGACGCTCCCCTTCTACCGCGAGCTCCGCTCCAACAACACCCATGTGTCGGGGCTGTTCCGGCAGGTTCCCTACATCCAGCCGCGTTACCAGGCGCTGGCCTGGCACGTGCTAACCTCGCTGGTGAAGGGGCGGCTGAAAGTGGGCAAGGGATATCTCTTCGACGGCAACCGGCAGCGGGCGATCCGGCTCGACAGCGAAGCCGGGCCGATGCTGCTGGTCTGGAACACCGGCGACCGGCCGCTGCCGTTGGCCCCGGAGTTGCGCGGCGCGATCGGCCCGAACTCCCGGCTGCTCAACGCGGAAGGGGCCGCTCAGACGGCCGACGCCGCTTTCCGGCTCGCCCCCGAGGAGTACTACTATATCCTCGCCCCCGACACCGCCGCCGTCGCCGGGTGGCGCAACACCGGCGAAGTGCTCTACGCCCAGAATGCGAAACGCACCTTTCGGAACGACGCCAACGGCGTCTACCGGAGCGGAAAACTCTTCGCTGCGAACGGCGACACGATCGAGCCGGAGAAACTCGCCTGGCAACCTGTCGGCAGGCGCGTCGCCTGTAATCCCGGCCTCGCGCCGGGGAACACCGCCGGGCGTTTCGCCGCCGGATTCACCCCCGCCGGGCTCGAACTCCTGGTAGAAGTCGACGACCCGACGCACGTCATGAAAGCGAACGACATGCGGGTCTGGGAATTCGACAGCGTCCAGTTCGCCCTCGACGCGAAAGGGGACGGCTTCGACACGGACCGGCTGGAATTCGCGGCCGCGCTCGGCGAGGACGGCAAAGCGTCGCTGTGGAAGGTTTTTGCGCCGAATCTCGGCGGCGACCTACCCGCCCGTTTCTCCGCCGTCGGGTCCAAAGTCCGCAACGCCCGCTGCCGCATCGACCGCAAAGACGGCAAAACCGTCTACCGGATCGGCATCGACGCCCCGGAACTCTACCCCTTCCTTCTGGAAGAACAGCCGCGCGTCCGTTTCTCGCTGCTGGTGAACAACAACGACGGCAACGGGCGCGCCTCCTGGATCGAATGGGCGACCGGAATCGGCGGAATCAAAGACCCCGCCCGCTACGGGAACCTCACCCCCGAACAGCCCGCCGGACCGGCGGCGACCATGCGCATGCTCAAAAACAAGGGCTGGAACCAGGACTACCACCTGGAATTCCGGAATGAAGACGGCATGCCGTCGGTGCGGGTCGGCGGCGAATCCAAACTCTGCGCCGGGGTGAGCACGGGGGCATTCGCGGTCGTTCCCGGCGCCGCCTGCCGGGTGGTGTTCGAGGCGCGCGGCGACGCCCGGCTTCAGGTGCTGGCCAGCGGCCCCGGCTTGAAACGCCTCGATCTCCTCGCGCCGACTCAACTGGACGAAAACTGGAAAAAATTCGACCTGCCGCTCAATATCCCGAACCGGAGTGAAAAACTCTCCGTCAGCTGCTTCGCCTGGCAGCAGCCGGGGCGCACCTTCGAACTCCGCAATTTCGCGGTGGAGCCGC
>CAYSZM010000280.1:0-3658 GCA_964435365.1 uncultured Victivallis sp.
AAAACGAATAATCCCGAGGATAGACAATGGCAATCACCCCTCTGAAAGCAAAATTCGGAAAGCTGATCCGCGATTATCTACGCAATGCGGAAATCCGCCAGAACGACCTGGCCGCAAAGCTGAAGATTTCCGGTTCCGCCGTTTCCCAGATGCTGCACGGCAAGATCGTGCCGAACCAACAACAGCTCTCGGCCATCTGCGAGCTGCTCCAGCTTGACCGGACGCGGGCATTCGAGCTGCAGTCGATGCTTTCCTGTATCCGGACCGGTGCGGAGAATATGCGTTCTCCGTTCAACCAGAATATGTTCACCTTGCGTTGCCAGCGCGGCCTTTCCTATCAGCAGCTTGCCAATCTTTCGGGAATTCCGGCCTCTCACATCGAAGTATTCGAGACCTGTTTCGAAGCGGTGCCGACGCTGGATGAAGCCAGCCGTCTTGCGCCGATTCTCGGCTGCACCCCCGCGGCGCTGCTCCAGAGCGCCGGCGTCGGCGGACTCTCCTCCGGCCTGATCGAACAGCTCCGGCAGGAAGGCGTCGAGGACGAAGTCGGCGAACCGCTTGGCACCTACCAGACCGAACGGCAGGCGCCGCTCCTGGACCTGATCGACCTTGAAACGTACAACGGGGAATCCTTCTCCGACTTCGCCCAGCGGCGCGCGACCAAAGTATTCGAACTCGGCAGCCGCGACCTGCCGGACGGCGTGGTGGCAATCAGCGCCTCCGGGCGCGACCTGGCTATCGGCATTCCGGGAAACATTCTGCTCATGGTCGCTCCGGAACGCCCGGCGGGATTCCGCAACCTCGACCTCTGCCGCAGCGGAGACGGCAAGTTCCTGTTGCAGGAGACGCGGCGCACCGGAGTCAAGGAATTCCGGCTGGCCGGCACCCGCAAGCCCAACGCAAGCGACATTCTCTGGAAACTTCCGGTGCTCGAAATGAGCATTCGCCCGACCAAACCCGGAATGAAAGAGAAAGAATAAACGGTTCCATACAGCTCCCTGCGGAGGGCGGAAGAACGGGGAAAACTCCCGGCTTCGCAGAGGGAATATAGAGATTTATGACCGGAGCTCTCCGCGGTACGCCGAGAGCTTTCCGGTCTTTTCAAGTTCAGGTCCCGGCCATGATTCGGCCGGACGATAAGGCAGGGAAAAAGTGGAAGTCTGGATCTATCTCGTTGTCATGGCCGTGGTTCAGGGAATCGCGGAGTTTCTTCCCATCAGTTCATCGGGTCACCTCGCTGTGCTTGCCGCACTCTTCGGATTCGACGCGGATAAAAGCCAGACGCTCGGCATCATGCTTCATGCCGGCTCCCTCATCGCCATCGTGATCTTCTACTGGAACGTGCTGGTCGGCTTCCTCAAGCCCCAGCAGTGGAAGCTCGCCGGAATGCTGATTCTCGCCACCATCCCCGCCGGAACCATCGGCATGGCGCTGGAAGCCTCGGGATTGGCGGAGAAACTGTTCGACAACCTGATCATGACCGGCCTGGCCTTCATGATTACGGCGACACTGCTCCGGCTCTCCGAAAAGCCGAAACTCATCATCCGCCCGGCGGGAGAGGAAAATTTCGAACCCGCCCCGCTCGACAAAGTCTCCTGGCGGCAGGCGCTGGCCATCGGCATCGGCCAGATGTGTGCGATCATCCCCGGACTGTCGCGCTCCGGCACGACGATCACCGTCGGCATCCTCTCCGGCGTCAACCGCGAAGCGTCCGGAACCTTCTCCTTCCTGCTCGCCATCCCGGTGATCGGCGGCGCGGTGCTCGTCCATTTACTCAAACTGCTCAAGCATCCCCCCGCCGGCAACGACGTGACCTTCTTCCAGTTGGGCGTCGGGCTGGCCGTTTCGGCGGTGGTGAGTTACTTCTCCCTCGTTGTCCTGACCCGGCTGATCAAACGCGGAAAACTCTCCGTGTTCTCATGGTATCTTTATGCGCTCGGCCTCGGGGTGATCCTCTGGCAAATGATCGCAATGCTCAGGAAGGGGAATTGATAATGAGTAAGCTGTTGTTCATCGGCGCCGGAAAAATGGCGACCGCAATCGCCGGAGGACTGGTCAAGGCGGGAGTCTTCCAATCATCCGAACTCCAGGCGTTCGACGTCAACCCGGCCGCCGCCGCCGAGTTCACCAAAGCGACCGGAGTCGCCTGCGCGGTTTCGGACTGCGCCGGACTGGCCGCCGCCGCCGAACGGGTGCTGCTGGCCATCAAGCCGCAGACCATGACCAAAGCACTGGAAGGACTCACCTCCGTGCTCTCCGGCAAAACCGTGATCTCCATCATCGCCGGAGTTCCCCTCGCCCGGCTCGCCGCGCTGACCGGCAGCCAAAAAGTGATCCGGGTCATGCCGAACACCCCGGCGCTGGTCGGCAAGGGAGCGGCAGGAATCGCCGCCGCTCCCGAAGTCGAAGCGTCCGAACGGAAACTCGCCGAACAGATTTTCGGCGCGGTCGGCATCGTCATGCCGGTCGAAGAACGCAACCTCGACGCCGTAACCGCGCTCTCCGGCAGCGGCCCGGCCTATGTATTCGAATTCATTCAGGCTCTCGCCGACGGCGGCGTCGCCGCAGGTCTGGCCCGCAACGTCGCCACCGAGCTGGCGGTGCAGACCGTCATCGGCGCAGCGGAAATGGTCCGCGCAACCGGAATGCACCCGACCGCCCTCAAGGATCAGGTGACCAGCCCGGGCGGAACAACCATCCGCGCCCTCGAAGTACTGGAAGACCGCGCCTTCGCCGGCACAGTCATCCAGGCGGTCCGGGCAGCCTGCGCACGCTCCGAAGAACTCGGCCGGAACTGAAGACATCACCAGAAGGGGAGAACCAAATTCATGGACGCAACCGGCTGCCTTTCCGTCGTCATGCCCGCTTACAACGAGGAGCGGACCATCGAAGAAATCATCAATCAGGTCCTGGCCCGCCCCGAAGTGGGCGAGCTCCTGATCGTCAACGACGCATCCACCGACCAGACCTGGGAGCATCTCCAGAAGTTCGCCGACAATCCCCGCGTCCGGCTGTTCGACCAGGGCGTCAACCAAGGCAAAGGCGCCGCCCTGATCCGCGGATTCAAGGAGGCGACCAAACCGTTCGTCATGGTCCAGGACGCCGACTTCGAATACACCCCCGAAGATTATCCGATCGTACTTGCTCCGCTGCTGGCCGAAAACGCCGACGCCGTCTACGGCTCCCGCTTCATGGGAACCCCGGGTCAAGTCCGCTTCTTCCGTCACGAGATGGGGAACAAATTCCTCACCTTCCTCTCCAACTGTTTCTCGGATATCCACCTGTCGGACATGGAAACCTGCTACAAAGCGTTCCGCCGCGAAGTCATCCAGAACCTGAAACTGGAGTCCTGCCGCTTCGGCATCGAAGTCGAACTCACCGCCAAACTCGCAAAATCACGGCGGCTGCGCATCTGGGAAGTCCCGATCTCCTACAACCCGCGCCGCTTCAGCGAAGGCAAGAAAATCGGCTGGAAAGACGGCGTCGCCGCCCTCTGTCACATCATCCGTTTCAACTGGTTCCGCAACGACGCGGCCAGTTTCGTCCGCCCCTGGAACGACGTTTTGGGAAAAGACCTCGACTGACCCTTACGATATCGTGGGAGCCTCCGGCGGGCAGGGCGCTTCGCCCCTGCACCCCGACCGGCAGGGTGCCGGTG
>CAYSZM010000281.1:0-3647 GCA_964435365.1 uncultured Victivallis sp.
TCCGTCTGAACCGTTATTCGCCCTTCAGGATCGCCGCCAGCCGCGGCCCGATGTATTCGGCCACCAGCGCGGTCACCGCGTCTTCGGTGAAATCGAAATAAACCTCGCCGCCCTTGAAGCCGACTTCGAAGCCGCCGCGGACGGCGGAGTCGCCGAACACCTGCGGGGAATTCTTGAAGCTGGAGGCCAGCGCCGATTTGAGCGCCTGGTCGAGCGCGGGAACATTTTTCACCGCCGTGAGGACCGTCATCTGTCCGTTCGGGTCGGTCGCGAATTTCGCCGCGAACTCGCGGATCAGGGAGGTCATGAATTCCGGGGTCATCGCCTGGCCGGTCGCGTCGGCCACGGCGCGGGTCATGCGGCGCTGAAGCTCTTCACGCAGTTCGAGGATGATGTCGCGCGCCGCCTGGCGCACCGCGGCTTCGGCGCGTTTTTCGAGGGCGTCGGCTTTTTCGGCGGCTTCTTTGGCGGTCGCCGCGGCTTCCGTTTTTGCTTTTTCCCGGATTGTCGCGGCGTCTTTTTCCGCGGCGGCGATGATGTTCGCCGCGGCAGCCTCGGCCTCCTTCACGCCTTTCTCGTTGATCCTGTCGAGCAGACTCTGGAGTTTTTCCGCCATCTTGGTTCTCCCAATTATCCTGTCATGTTCTTTATCAGCTACAAATATTCGCTTGGTAATGTAGTTCCGAAACGGGATATTTTCAAACCGGCAGTTCGGATAATTGAAGGAAATCGCGAATTTAATGCGTGAAAATACTCTCTTTCCGGAGCTGAGCAGGGGAAACACGTCGTCATATCGTATTTTTTTTCCAGAACCGGCCCGGCGTGATCCCGTAATAGCGGCGGAACGTCCGCGAAAAATGGGCGAAGTCGTAGAAGCCGCATTCCGCGGCGATCTCTTTCAGGGGCAACTCATTGCTCCGCAGCAGCGAGGCGGCCCTCTCCAGCTTTTTCCGCATCAGGAACCGGGCGGGCGGCATTTGGTGCTGCTCCTGAAAAATTTTGCGGAAATAGGGGTAGGACACATGAAGGTTGTCGGCCACCGCGCGCCAGTTCCAATCGGCCTCCGGCGCGGCGGCGATGGCGTCCTTCAGCCGGTAGATCCCGGCTTCGACGGGAGAGCGGGAGCTGGTCGGCAACGGCTGCTCCGCCAATTGCAGCATCACCTCCTCGAGCAGGTGGACGGTCCGGAAATCGACCGCCGCGCCGCCGGCCAGTTTTGCCAGCAGCGCATCGAAAGCGGCGCTGAACTTGACCGCATCGGTGATCCTTATCACCGGCGTCGCGAGGGGGAAGAGGCCGATCTTCGCGTAGTTATCGGCAAGCCGCCCTTTGAAGGAGACGAAGCGGTGATGCCAGCAGGACCCGTCCCGGCAGCCGAACTGAAAATGCGGCCCCGGGCAGGTGAGCCAGACCACCGGCCCCTCCAGAAACTCCGATTCCCCGTGGTCGCGGATCAGTTCGACAATTCCGCTCTCGGCGTACTGGATGACGCAGTAGTCGAAATACTTGTCCACCCAAGCCCGGCATTGTTCCAGGTGGTTGAATCCGATGATCGTAAGTTCTTCCGGTGAAGTGATAATCATTTCGTACATCAATCGGCTTATTCGGTACCTTGCTCATTGCTCGGCGATAGGGTATAATATAAATCAGAAAATACAGGAGTCAACCAATGAACGAACATTTTGATCTCGGCGAACTCAGGGAATTGCTCCACCTCGATCCGGCCCGTCTCGAAAAAAGCCGCGAACGGCAGTGCCGCTTCTGGCGCGGGGAGAAGCTCGACCGGGCGCTGATTCTGCTGGTCGGCAGGCTGTCGCCCGAACAGGAGCGGATTCCCTGCTGCGATTTTCAGGAGATGTGTTTCAGCAAAGAGAAGATGCTCCTCCGGGAAGCCCGCCAGGCGTGCGCGGTCGTCAACGGCCGGAGCGACGCGGTTCCCTCCATCCGGGCGAACCTGGGCACCGGAATCCTGCTCTCCTGCCTGGGGCTGGAGCAGGAGACCTACCCGGACAAAATGCCGTGGTTTCAGCGGCACCTGACCAAGGAACAGATCACCCGGCTCGAGCCGGACGATTTCCGCATCCGCGGCAGTTTCGCCCGCGGGCTGGAGATGATGCGGTTCTTCGCCGAAACCCTCGACGGCGCGCTGCCGGTTTACGTCATGGACACCCAGGGGCCTTTCGACCTGGCCCACCTGCTGCTGGGGGACGATCTGTTTCTGGAGCTGTATGACGACCCCGCCTTCGTCCATCACCTGATGGATTGCTGCACCGAGTGGGGAGTGAAGGCCCATCGTTGGATGAAGGAGACCGTCGGAGAACCGATGACTTCGCTGCACCACGGCGGAACCATGTATTCCGACAGCTTCGGCATCCGCATCTGCGAAGACACCACCGCCCTGCTCGGCGGGGAGCAGATCGAGGAGTTCGCCATCCCCTATACCCGGCGCCTCGCCGCCGAATTCGGCGGGGCGTGGGTCCATTACTGTGGTTACAACGAGGCGCTGACCGATCTCATCCTGGCCAGCCCGGAGGTCAAGGCGCTGAATTTCGGGCATATCCCCGGCCACGTCCATGAAATCGATTTTGCCGCAAATATGAAGAAATTCGAAGACGCCGGGAAAATCAATTTCAACTCCTGGCCCGTCCTGCCCGGAGAGAGCGCGGAAGCGTATCTGCGGCGGATGCACCGATACTCCTCCGCGGGAATCCTCTGCCCGGTGATTTCGGCCGCCGAAACGCCGCTTTGCGAAACCTTCCGTTCCGCGGAGGAAATCATGGATTTCTGGGCCCGCCTCGAATAATCCGGTGGCGGCGACGTTTCTCCCTGCTTCTTTTTAGTAAATTTTTTGTGGATTCTGCGTTTTTCGATTTGCCGCGGACGATTTTCGGTGGTATAGTATTGATCCAGCGCAATTTGCAGGGATGCTTCCGGAGATGGGATTTCCGGAGGTGTTTTTGTTTACGCACAAAAGGGGGGAAGGGAAACGTCTATGGCCATCGAAGTATCGTACATCATCATCACACCCTACAGTCTGCTCAAATCCCGTACCGGAGGCATCATCGCGCGCCTCATGTCCCGCACCGACCTCGAATTCATCGGCGCCCAGATGCTGGCGTTCACGCCGGAAATGGCGGAGCTTTACGCCCGCAGCCTCGAAACCCGTGAGGCGAGGGAGACCGGCAAACAACTGGCCGACTACGTTCGCGCGAGCTTTCCGCCGCGAGAGGACGGGCGCAAGGAACGCACGCTGATGCTGCTCTTCCGCGGCGAAGACGCCTGCCGCAAGCTGAGCGCAATCACCGGTCGGCTTTCGCCGTTTTCGCCGAAGTGCGCCGGCGCCGGGGAAACGCTGCGCGACACCTACGCCGACGTGGTCGAAGACAAGGACAACCCGCAGATCATCCGCTATTTCGAACCGGCGGTGATGACGCCGCCGACGCTCAACGAGGCGCTCGCCAAGCTGAAGATTTTCGCCGATTTCGCTTCGGAATCTCCGAACATGATCGACAATTCGCTCGGTTCCGCGCCGGGGGATGAGCGCACGCTGGTCATCATCAAGCCGGACAACTGGCGCTGTCCCTCCAGCCGTCCCGGCAACATCATCGACATGCTGAGCCGCACCGGGCTGCGGATCGTCGGCTGCA
>CAYSZM010000282.1:0-1101 GCA_964435365.1 uncultured Victivallis sp.
TCGACCGGCTGGGACCCCGGCATTTTTTCGCTGGAACGGGTGCTCGGCAACGCCTTCATCCCCGGCGCGCGGGCCTACGGCTTCTACGGGCTGGGGGAAAAGGGCGGGCTGAGCATGGGCCACTCCGACGCGCTGCGGACGATTCCGGGGGTGCTTGACGCGCGTCAGTACACCCATGCGATTCCCGAGGCGATCGAACGGGTGCGGCGCGGCGAGAACCCCGATTTCAAGCCGGGCGACATGCACACCCGCGAGTGTTTCGTGGTGGCCGAAGAGGGGGCCGACCGCGAGGCGATCCGCAAGGCGGTTCTCGAGATGCCGGGTTACTTCGCGCCCTACAAGACCACGGTGAACTTCGTGAGCCGGGAGGAGTTGGCCGAAGCGTACCGAGGATTCCCGCACGACGGACTGGCGATCGCCGCCGGGGAGACCGGCGACGGCAACGCCGCCCGGGTGGAATACCGTTGCGTCTGGGGGAGCAACCCCGAGGCGACCGCGAACGTGCTCGTGGCCCACGCCCGCGCCGCGGCGCGGCTGGCGAAGGAGAAGCGCTCCGGGGCGTTCACCATCCTCGACATTCCGCCGGCCTATTTCACGGCCCTGAGCCGCGAAGAGCTGCTGAAGCACTGGATGTAAGGAGAAAATCCCCGATTTTTGATCCGGCATACTGGAAAATGCCGGATTTCGTGCTATTTTAATCAAGTCTGCGGTTCCGAATCCGGGTGAAACCCGATCATCTGAATCCTGGAAAACGGAACCGGGAGACGAAGCAGGGCGGCGAAGAGAGAAGAATGTGCGAAGTTTTTCCATCCGGCGCCGCAATGTACAAAAGCGTTCAAGCAAACAACATGGACGAAACGCAGTTATGAAAACTTATCTGGCAAAGACCGGCGAAATCGAGCGGGAATACATTCTGTTCGACGCGTCGGAGGCTCCGGTTGGCCGTCTCGCCGTCCGCATCGCGAATGCGCTGCGCGGCAAAGACAAGCCGACGTATACCCCTCACATCGATACGGGTGCGTTTGTGATCGTGATCAACGCTGAGAAGTCGGTTTTCACCGGCCGCAAGAGCGAAGAGAAGGTTTACGTGGACTACTCCGG
>CAYSZM010000282.1:1201-3642 GCA_964435365.1 uncultured Victivallis sp.
ATCCGCGCCAATCTCGACGGCGGCGGCATGAGCGGCCAGGCCGGCGCCCTGCGTCACGGCGTGGCGCGCGCCCTGGTCAAGCTCAACGAAGAGCTCAAGCCGGCCCTCAAGGAAGCCGGAATGCTGACCCGCGACGCCCGCGTCAAGGAACGCAAGAAGCCCGGTCAGCCGGGAGCCCGTCGCCGGTTCCAGTTCTCGAAGCGCTAAGCGTTTCCCGAACGGATATCGAAGCGATATCGAAAAACGCACCACTCCTTTCGGATGGTGCGTTTTTTTATTTCCCATTGCGAAAAAAGCCGATTGCAAAACAACGTTGCAATCGGCTTCTGTCGCAGTTGCCGTTTCAGGCCCAGGCCAGATCGCTCCGGCACCCCGGCGCGGGGAACAGATATTCCCGGAGTTCCGGCGCGGGGACGTCGCGCAGTTCGCATCCGTGTTTTGCGGCGAAGGCGGCGGCGGCTCCCGCTCCGGCTCCGAGCGCCAAGGCGATATACATCACCCGGCTGCTGGCCAGGGCTTCGTGGGAGGCGCTGATGCAGCGCCCGGCGAAGAGCAGCCCGTCGGTCCGGCGCGGAACCAGCACGCCGTAGGGGATGTCGTAGGGTTTCACCCGTTCGGCGGTTCCGACGCGATTCTTGTCATGCCCCGCCGCCTGTCCGCCCCCGGCCGGATTATGGATGTCGATCGGGAAGGAGGCATTGCTGACGATGGCGTCGGCGAAACGTTTTCCCGCCAGACAGTCCGCCTTTTCCAGCCGGGCGACGCCCTCGAAGCGGCGGGTTTCGCGCACTCCGATCATGGCGGGCATGGTTGCGATATGAGCGTTTTCGTAGCCGGGAACGGTTTCGCGCAGGAATTCCAGAATCCGGAAGGCCTGCTTGCGCCCTTCGATTTCGGCGCGGGTCAGGTCCGCCGACGAGGTGCCGTCGATGCGGTTGACCTGGGTGGCGTTGATGATGTTTTCCCCCGGCCGGATTCCGTTGTAGAGCCGGACAATACTCACCGTTTCCGGAAGTTTCCCGGCGGACTGGGCGGCGAGGGCGTGCTCCTCCCAGGTTTTTCCGGTCACTTTGACGACACGCGCCTCCTCTTCGGACCCGCAGTGGATGCGTTGTGCCGGGTCGATTCCGGCAACGGTGTACATGATGCTGACCGGCTGTGTCAGGCCGTCTCCCTCGCGCCCGATTTCGAACGGAACTCCGGCGCGGAAGGCGACTTCGCCGTCGCCGGTACAGTCGATGACGCTGCGGGCAAAGAAGGCGCGGCGTCCTTCCCGGCATTCCGTTTCGACGCCGGTCACCCGGTCGCCGTCGGTCAGCACGCCGCTCACCGGGGCGTGGAGCAGGATGTCCACGCCGCGTTCGGCCAGCAGGTCGAAAAGCGTGATGTCCATGCTGAGAAAGTCGGCGGTGCGTCCGCCGAGGCGGGCGAGGATCGCTTCTCCCGGACGGCTGGCCGCTCCGCCCATCAGCGGGCCGACCAGCGATTGCACGGCGGTTCCGCCCAGTCGTCCGCCGCGCTCCAGCAGCAGGGTTTTCGCCCCGCGTTCGGCGGCCGCGAAAGCCGCCCCGATTCCGGCGGGTCCGCCGCCGGCCACGATGCAGTCGTATTTCATCCCGTCATCTCCTTTGTTGAGTGAATTGGACCTGCTATATAGAATAGCCGAAAATCGACCGCTTGAAAATGCACCAAATGGCTGTATCTTTATACAAAATTTATTTTGGCAGGAATTTTATGATAATATTTTCCGGAATCGACCTTGACCGGCCGGGTGAATCGCTGACGGCGGCCCTGCGGGAGTTCGAGCGGCGACGGGGATTGCACCTGACGCTGCACGACTGCCGCGGAATCTTCTACCACGCCGACGGGAGCCCGTTTTTTCCGGGGCGGTATCTGCACACCCACCCCTGCTGTCTGGAGGGACGGTTTGAAAATCCGTCCTGGAACCGGCGCTGTCACGAGGAGTGCCAGCTGCGGGCGGAGGCGACGGCGGACCGGTTGCGCCGCCCGTTCATCCACTCCTGCTGGAAGGGGGTGACCGAACTGGTGGTGCCGCTGGAGCGCGGCGGTTCGGTCGCGCTGCTGCTCTACGCCGGAACGTTCCGGACGCCCGGTGCGGAGTTGCCGGAGGAACTTCCGCCGGAACTCCGGGCGCGCTTCGCGGAGTTGCCGGATGCCGATTCCGTTCCGTGGGCGGAACTGGCGCCGGAACTTCAGGTGTTCGGGCAGGGCTTGCTGCACTACGCCGTGCTCTGCCGGGAACGGGCCGGGGTGCCGCCGGAAAAAAGCGCACAGATCCGGCGCTTTCTGGAGGACCATGCGCACGAGCCGGTTGCGCTGGCGGATCTGGCGGAGCATCTGCATCTCTCGCACACCCGCGCCTGCCATCTGGTGAAATATCACTTCGGCAAGCCGTTCCACACGCTGCTGCGCGAGGAGCG
>CAYSZM010000283.1:0-3624 GCA_964435365.1 uncultured Victivallis sp.
ATAACCCTTACCCGGCACCGGCACCCTGCCGGTCGGGGTGCAGGGGCGAAGCGCCTCCCCAAAAAGATCCCCCCCTTCGGCCACGGGCCTCGGGTCTTTTGGCCGTTTCGGCCAAAAGCTTCGGGGATCTTTCCGGGGGCCCCGCTCTCCGGCATTCCGTGCGGCTTCGCCGTACTCGTGCCTGCGAGTATGGTACTTTTCTCTTTTCGCACCCCCGGCGTTTTCGATTTGCGGCCACTGCGTGTCCGTTAAGTCCGTTGCGTCCGTTATGTCCGTTTGGCCGCCCCGGGAAACACGGCAAAAAGAGCCCCACCCTTTTTGGGCAACCGCGTCCCCCCTCAGTTCGGGCGAAAAAGTTCGATTTTTTTGCGATTCCGATTTGCCTTTTGTACGAATCCGGTCTATTTTAAGGAACGTTAAAACGCTCCGGCATAGCTCAGCGGTAGAGTAGGTGGCTGTTAACCACTTGGTCGCTGGTTCGAATCCAGCTGCCGGAGCCAGTTTTTCGATGAATTGTTTTCTTGCTCCGGCATAGCTCAGCGGTAGAGTAGGTGGCTGTTAACCACTTGGTCGCTGGTTCGAATCCAGCTGCCGGAGCCATTTTTTTTGCCCTGATTCCCGACTCCACGAACCGCACTCACTCGCCGGGGAAGCGGATTTCGCGGCAGCGGTTGAATTTCGCCAGACGCTTCAGGCAGTTCGTCACCGCGGACTCGAGCTTCTTCGTCGGCCTGACGCCCTCTTCGTACCAGATGTTCTTCACCGTGAGGCACTCCCCGGCGGCGACCGCCTCCACCCGGCCCGCGAACGCGTCGCCGTAGAGAAGCGGCAGGACGTAGTAACCGTACTTGCGCTTCGCGGGCGGCGTGTAGATTTCCCAGGAGTAATCGAAGCGGAACAACGCGCGAATCAGTTTCCGGTCCCACAACAGGCAGTCCAGCGGCGCGAGCACTTCGCAGCGGGGCTTGAATTCCCGAATCCGCCGCGCCGCCTCAAGCAGCGGAAGGTCTTCTGCGCGAGCGTAGAAGAGAGACTTCACGCCGTCCACTTCGACCGGAATGATCGCCCCTTCCGCGAGGAGCTGTGCGAACGCCTCCTGACGCCGGGCGGAGTCGAGATCCCAGATATTCAGCCAGGCGTCGGAGGGGCGGTTCCACATCAGCCCCACCGCCCCGATGCGGCGCAGCACGCGCCACTTGCGGTGCCCGGATTCGTCCGGCAGCGGGTCGGGCGCCGCCAGCAGCTCCTCCGGCAGATGTTTGTGCGCGAGGTCGTAATACTTCCGCGTGCCTTTTTTGTGGTGGATGACCAATTCGCCGGTCGAATAGAGCTGCTCCAGGACGGCGCGCGCCGCCTTGGTCGTGCCGCTCCAGTTGCCGCTCCAGTGGATGGCCGAATGCCAGTGGATGTCGCCCGAAACGGGCAGCCCGTCGGAAGACGCGGGGCCGTGCGCCTCGAGATGCCGCCGGGCCAGCGCCTCCAGCTCGGGGAGTTCGGGGAAATGGGCGGCCCCGTCACGCGCGGCCTGCCGGTAGCGCTCGAAAAACGGCCACTCTTCGACCGGGATGATCGCCAGATTCTTGTCCGGGAAATCGACCAGCTGCCGGTCCCGGTAGAGGAGTTCGAACAGCGTCTCCTTGGTGAAGCCCGCCACGCGCGACTGCAAGGTGAGTTCGGCGTTTTTCCCGCAGGCGTCGACCGGGTCGAACTGGATGCATCCGGCCTGGCGGACGAACTCCAGCGCGCCCGGCTTGCCGACAAATCGATACTCTCCGAGCAGTCCGTGCTTGAGCAGCAGGAACCGCCGGGCTTGTTCTTCGGACAGGGTAATCACGACACGTCTCCTGAATGATACTAAATCGGAGCCATACGATATCCCGCCGCGCCGAATTTGTCAATCGCGTTTCCCGGCCGGACCGCTTTTTTCGGAGGTTCCCGGCCGGGAGTTCTTGAACTCGCGCGAAACCGGCGGTATGCTATGCCGGGACAACGATAAAAAAAGGAGAAACACCATGATCGAACTGGAAATCAAAACCCGCCGCCGGTGCGAAATCGTCGATATCACCTCGCTGGTCAGCCGGGCGATTCCGGAGGGGATGAAACAGGGGTTCTGCCTGGTGTTTTCGCCGCACACCACCGCCGGAATCACGGTCAACGAGAACGCCGATCCCGATGTCAAACACGACTTTCTGGCCAAGTTGGAAGCGCTGGTTCCTGAAAAGGAGAGCTTCTACCGCCACGCCGAGGGGAACAGCGACGCGCACTTGAAAGCGTCGCTGGTGGGCTTTTCGCAGATGCTCCCGGTGGAGAGCGGCACGCTCGACCTCGGGGTCTGGCAGGGAATCTATTTCTGCGAATTCGACGGCCCCCGGACGCGCCGGGTCCGCCTCTATTTCTCTTAATCGAACCGCTTGACCGGCGCGTGGCAGTAGGGCTGCTTGCCGGATTTGAAGTAGTAATCCTGATGATACCCTTCGGCGGGGTAGAACTTCGCCGCCGGGCGCAGGACGGTCGCCACGTTGTAGCCCTTGGCTTTCAGCACGCCGATCAGCTTCTCGGCGGTCGCCTTCTGGGCGTCGTCGAAATAGAAGACGGCGGAGTGATACTGCTCGCCGTGGTCCGGCCCCTGCCCGTCGGCCTGAGTGGGGTCGTGGATTTCGAAGAAGCGCTTGAGCAGCTCTTCATACGTGGTCTGCTTGGGGTCGAAGAGAACTTCGACGGCTTCGAGGTGGCCGGTCCGCCCGGTGCAGACATCGCGGTAGGAGGGGTTCTCGGTCTTCCCGCCGGTGTAGCCGCTGACGGCTTTGATCACGCCCTTGGTTTGTTGGAGATAGTATTCGACGCCCCAGAAACAGCCCCCGGCGAAGACGCCTTTTTTGAAATGTTTGTCCAGCTCGGCGGCGGGGATGAAGTCCATAGAGACGGAGTTGACGCAGTGACGGACGTCGCGGGCGGTGAGTTTTTCGCCGGTGAAGACGTGGCCGAGATGCCCGCCGCAGTGGGCGCAGAGGATTTCGGTGCGCCGCCCGTCGGCGTCGGGCAGCTGTTTGACCGCGCCGGGAATGGCGTCGTCGAAAGCGGGCCATCCGCAGCCGGAGTTGAACTTGTCGGTAGACCGGTATAACGCCGCGCCGCAGCGCCGGCAGGTGTAAACGCCGTCGAGGTTGGAAGTCTCGTACTTCCCGGAGAAGGGCCGCTCGGTGCCTTTGTCGACGATGACCCGGGTTTCTTCGGGAGTGAGTGCACGCCAGTCTTTCATATCGCTCTTCTCCTTCGCCGGAGCGGAATCCGCGATCAAAGCATACGCTGCCCCCAACAGGAGCCCGACCGCGGCCGCCAGCCGGCCGATTGTCCTCACGCCAGATTTCATTGCGAAAAGTCCTTATGAGGCAATATAAGCCGCTAAAGAAGGAATATCAAATCCCAGGCAAACTTTTCTCTCCCGGACTCCCCCGGCCCCGCTCTCCCCCCTCCCCGCTCTCTGCCCACAACGCCGCAACTCTTTCCCCGGCCGGCAACGCCGCAACTCTTTCCCCGGCCAGCAACGTTGTAACTCTCTCCCCGGCCAGCAACGCCGCAGCTCATTCCCCGGCCAGCAACGTTTCTGCCCGGTGCAAAAGCGCG
>CAYSZM010000284.1:0-3615 GCA_964435365.1 uncultured Victivallis sp.
CAGGGGCGAAGCGCCCTGCCCGCCGGAGGCTCCCACGACGCGGTCAGCGTAAAGGAAGCTGGAGTTCGCGCCCTTCGCGCATGGCTTTGCGGAGCCGGTCGAAATCGGCGGTCATGGCTTTGAGTTTCTCCAAGGCGATTTCTTCGGCGGGGGTGCGGTGGAGGAGTTCGCGCATGCCGCCGTCGCGGATGACGAGCCGACGCGGGGCCATTAGGGCGAGCACGGGGTCGTGAGTGACGAGGAGGACGATTTTCTCTTCGCGGATGAGCAGATCGAGCGCCATGGCCCGGTCGACTCCGGCATTTTCGATTTCGTCGATCAGGACGACGGGGGAACGGCTCAGACAGGCGGTGTCGGCGATCATGAGGGCGCGGGACTGGCCGCCGCTCAGGGCGGTCACCGGGGTGGATTTGCGGAACTTCTCGCCCGCCAATGCGTTGGCCGTCTCGAAAATCCGCTCGGTGATGAGGTGGGGGTTGTCCACCATGCGGCTTTCGGCGTGGAGGGTGAGAAAGTCCGCCACGCAGAGATCGACCACGAAATTCATGTTCTGGGAGAGCTGGGCGACGAGACGGTTGTCGACGCCGAAGCGGGTGTTTTCGTCGGGCTCCGCGCCGTTGATGAGAATGCGGCGGCCGGTGGGGGTGTCGCCTTGGGCGAGACACTCGATGTCTTCCAAAAGGCGGCTCTTGCCCGCGCCGGTGGGGCCGACGATGCTGAGTACGTCCCCGGCTTTGAGGGTGAGACGGATCGGTTCCGGATTCCCCTGTTTGTCGCGGCCGCCGATGATTTCCATGCTGTGGACGGTGCCGGTTTCGACGTCGAAATCGGCGAGGTGGGCGATGAATTTGCGGAAGTGGTCGGCGAGGAGCTCCCGCGAAGTCCCCATTTCGCGCAGGTTGTTTTCATCGAGCGCGTCGAGACCGGCGCCGATGGTGACTTTGTCCTGTGGTTCGTCCAGCCCGTAGGAGGAGAAGAAGTCCCCGGCCATCGGGTAGAGCCGCAGCAGTTCGCCGTAAGTGAGTTGCATCGGGTCGGCGGGATTCATCGTTCTTCCTCAGTTTTTGAAATTCATGGTGCGGGTGTTGCCGATCTGGTAGTCGTGGCCGACTTTGCGTTCGCCGAGACAGTAGGAGCAGAGGGCGGCGGGCATGGTGAACCGCAGCACTTTGCCTTCGACGCCGGCGATCTCTTCGCTGTGTTCGATTTCGCGGTGCAGGGCGAAAATGCCCTGACCGGTGAGGCCGTTGCAGGCGAAGATTTTGGCGGCGGGGTTGACCCGGCGCACCCGGTAGGCGAACACTTCGCGCTCGGCCTGCGAAACGATGTCGCCCTTGGTGATGACGACGATGTCGGCGGTGCGCAGCATCGGGCCGATTTTGCGCGGGGTGTTGACGCCGCTCAGGTTGTCGATGACGCAGACGGCGGGAATCCCCTTGATGTGGGGCGAACAGCGCGAACAGAGCCCGGCGCTTTCGGTGATGAGCAGGTCCGCGCCGCAGCGTTCCGCCCACTTCCAGGCGGCGTCGATGTTGCTGACGAAAAAGTGGTCGGGGCAGAGGCCGCCGGCGAGGCCGGTGGAGACTTCGATTCCGGCGTCGCGGTAGACCGTTTCATCCTGCGAGGAGATGCAGTCGAACTTGACCACGGCGGGTTTGATTCCGCTTCGGATGAGTTCTTGCGCCAGGTGGAGGATGACGCTGGTTTTTCCGCAGGAGGGGGCTCCGGCGACGGTGACCATCTTCATTTTGCCACGTACTCCCGGAAGACGAGTTCGATGTTGTCCTTGACTTCGGCGGGGTCCTCGTTTTTGAGGAAGTCCCAACCCATCCACCAGAGGCGGCAGCCGTCGGGGAGGCGGTTGTCCACATCGGGGCGGACGGAGGGGAATCCGGCGTCGGCGCAGAACTGCGACATCTCGCGCCCGGCGATGAATTCGGCCACGGCCGCGGCGTCGTCCACCCGCTCGGCGCGGACCAGCATGACGACCGGCGAAACGATCGCGCCTTCTTCGGGGTAGACGATGTCGAAGAGCGTTTCGTCCTTGAGCCGTTTGGCGAAGAAGAGCGGCATGATGTAGAAGGGGGTACTCTCGGGGGCGTTGCGTTCGATCTCCTGAACCATTTCGGCGGGGTGGAGACCGCGGATCACGCTGCCGCCCATGGCTTTGATGCCGTCCATGCCGAACATCTGGTAGAAGGGCATGAGGACGCCGTTGCAGAAAAATCCGTCCTGCCCGCGCATGGTGACGGTCTTGTGATATCGGGGTTCGAGCAGGTCGGCCCAGCGTTTGGGAATCTCCAGATCGCCCAACTTGGCGCGGTTGACCACCAGCACCAGCAGATTGGCGGAGAGCATGGTGAAATGCCGGTCGGGGTCGAGATAGCCGGTCTCCTTGAAATCGGCGTTGAGCTCGGGGGAATTCAGCGACCGGAAGAGGCCGGTATCGACGAAACGATGGGTGAAGCGGTGGTGGAAAAAGCTGTTGATATCGGCGGAGACGATCACATCGGGCAGTTCCTCGGCGTCGGCGAGGGTGTCGATGTAGGGGTAGTAGGAGAGTTCGTGATTGACGTTGCCTTCGACCAGATAGTGAAAGGAGCTGTCGAGGGTGGCGGCGAACTCGTCGAACTTGCGCTTGAACGGCATTTTCATGCCGCAGGGGAGGAGGCCGAGCATGCTGAGGCTTTCCTGCGCGGAGTAATCCAGCGCGAAATCCTTGCCGTCGCCGCCGCCGGGGGCCATGGAGTTGAGGCGTTCGACGAAGGCGTCGACATCGACTCCGGCCATGTGGAGGGCGGTTTTGAGCTTGAGCACGGAGCCGAGGGAGCCGCGCACCTCGACGGACTCGAACTTGCCGAGGCCGTGCTGTTTGAATAAATCGATGGATTCCGGAAGCAGTTCCAGAACCTCGTTGACCGTCATTCCCGCAGTAATTGGTTTCATCGCCAGGTTTCCCGGATTGAAGCTAGTGCATTGTAAACTTTCATTGTTCGCTATGCTCCGGTCTTTCAAACGGACTTGCAACCTTGCAAATACCTTCGATACCTCTGGTATCGGCGGATTTACAAAATCGCAATTCCGTTCGAAATCCCTGTCGCATATCTGAACATTCAAGATTTACAAAGCACTAGAGATTTCGAAAGAAGATGGAGCATAGGCGTACAACTCCATATCAAACAATATAATGCGATGTGTACCGGGAAACAAGCGGAAGATCGCAGAAAATGAGGATATCGCCGGGAACGCCGACGAAGTATCCGGCACCGGTACCCTGCCGGTCGGGGGTGAAAAAAAGAAAATACCTTTTTCGCAGGGGAGGCAAAGGCTGCCGCTCATACCCTCAACGTCTTATACGCTTTTCAGCATGAGAACTCACAAATACTGCATTTTTACTGTGCCTGAGCGACCTTGCCATCTTGCCCGTTACCTCTGGTAGCGAGCAAGATAACAAAATCACTCAGCCTTTGTAAAAATTTCGTCTTTGCAATTTTTCATTCTGAAAAGCGTATTAGCGCTCTCCCCGGCTCCGAACGTGGCGGCATTCTCCCGGCCCCGAACGTGGCGGCATTCTCCCGGCCCCGAACGTGGCGGCATTCTCCCGGCCCCGAACGT
>CAYSZM010000285.1:0-3611 GCA_964435365.1 uncultured Victivallis sp.
CCGGCACCGGCACCCTGCCGGTCTGGAGGGTTAAGGGAGGGCGAAGCGCCTCCCTGATTCCCATGATTAAGTGAGCGGGAGGATGGGGGAGAGATCGAGCAGATAGATGCCGCGAGAGCCGGAGTGGATGGAGTCCACGGTGACGAGACGGCCGTCGGGACTCCAGCGGGGGTGGAGGTCGCAACGGACTTCGACGGGATATTCCGGCGGGGTGCGGTGCTGGAAGCGGCCGAGGGTTTTCCAATTGCCGCTGACGGCATTGATGAGAATCAGGGTCTGGATTCCTTCCGCATCCGGATAGCTGTCGGCGAGGATGTGCTTGCCGTCGGGGGAAAAGACCATATGCGACATCCGGCCGTGACTGGCGGAAAGTTTTTCCGCGAGGAACGGGCGGCGGCTTTCGTCGAGGACGACGGCGTCGTGTCCCCGCCCGGTCCAGTCGGCGTCGACCAGGATTTCGCGCGGGGTGCGTCCCCAGATCTGGTGCGAAATCCGGTTCTTCCAGTAGACTTCGGGCAGAATGCATTCGGCGTCGCTTCCGTCGAGCGAACAGGTGTACATGAAGGTATGCCACATCTTGCTCATTCCGCGCGGATCGTCGCACTCGCGGAAGAGCCAGAGCAGTCGGCTCGAATCGCAGTTGAAAATTGCGTGGTTCATCCAGATGTGCCGTCCTTCGATGCCGTAGGCGAAGGGGTGGCGCTCGACCATGGTGCGGTAGCTGACGATGAGTTTCGTTTCGCCGCTGTCGAGGTCGACCAGCCAGAGGCCGTCGGCGTCGGGATCGGCGGGGTGGAGATCATCCGACAGCACCGCGTCGGCGTAACTGTAACCGCGGCGGGGGATGCGGCTGAAGTTCAGCGAGACGCCCCAGCGCCCGTCCGGTGAAATGGCGTAGATGGGCAGTTCGTACCTGCCGACCACGCCTTCGCCGAGCCGGAAGATGCGGGCGACCATTTTGCCCTCTTCCACGTCATAGTCGTTGAAGACAAAGCAGTCCGGGCGACGGGGCAGAAAGAGCTCCATGCACCCCTGCTGGTGGCACCAGGCGCGGGTGGTGACGAGCGGCCGGTAGCCGTCGTCGCCGATGACGCCGATCTCGGCGGTCTCGCCCCGCACGGGGAGACGCTCCCCCTGCGGAATGCGCATCGCCAGATGCAGCGTCTGCCCCGGATTCCACGGGTTGCGGTCGTAATAGCCGAAGAAGTAGTGGCCGTCGTCCGGCGTCAGCTTCTTCCACTGATATTCAGGGTGAATCTTCATACTGCTCTTTCTTCAATCTATATCAGATAATGGTTGCTAGGGGATCAGGAGATAGGAGAGACAGCCGCCGGGCAGCGTGTCGGAGGAAATCCGGAAGCGGAGCTTGCCGTCGCGGTATTCCACCGGAATTTCCTTGCCCTGCGAACCGTCCAGCGCCAGCGGGAACACCCGCATCGGGCGCGGCAGGGCGATCGAGAGATCGGCGTGTCCGCGTTCGAGCATGTGCGGGAGCGTGCCCCAGTCGCGCAGCACCCGGCGGTCGGCGTTGTCGAAACGGAGTCCGTCGTTCGACAGGTCCACCAGATGGATCAGGAGCAGCTTGCCGCTCTCGCCGATCGGGCGGTTGTCCAGCGAAGAGAGCGCCACTGTCTGGAAGCTGCTCGGTTTCTCGAAGGCGAGCCGTTCACCGGCGAGCGTCTGCGCGGAGGTGAGGACTTCGCTTTTCGGTGTCACGATGCGGAGTGTCCGGTTGTCCCGGTCGAGGGTGAGTTCCCCGGTGGCCGAGGTGACCTTGCCGGTTTTCTCCAGTTCCGCCATCGCCTTTTCCGCGGCCGACGGCAGCAGCTTCGTCCAATCCGGAGTGAGCGGATCGACCTTGACGACGCCGTCTACCGAGCGGTCGGCCATCAGCGAGCCGATCCGCGCGAACAATCCGAGGCGGCTGAATTCGTTCGGGTACATTCCGCTGCGGCTGTTGCCTTTGATGGAACGGATCTGCTCCGGCTTGAACTCGAAGGCGATGCCCGGCTCCGCCGCTTTGACGTCGCCGCGGACAAAGAGCAGCCAGATGATCCGTTCGGCCATCTGCGCCTGAATGTTGTCGACGATGTTGAACTGGTCGAGCGGAAGTTTCTCCGACATCTTCATTCTGGTGTCGCCGTGCGACCAGGCGAAGCGGTAGAGGCCGTCCCAGTCCTGGAGCGCGGCGTATCCGCCGAAGACGGAGGGGCATTCGACCCGCCAGGTGTTCGGCACGCAGAAGTTGAACTCGGTCACCGTGAACGGCTTGCCGAAGATGCGGGTCGGCATCAGGGTCCGCGGGCACTGCGCGTCGAGCGAAATCGACGACTGGTTGCGGAAGACGAAGGGATACTTCCAGCGCTGTCCCGGGAACGACGGGTGGTCCCAATACTGGTGGTTGTCCACCAGATCGAGCGTCGAACGCACCGGCGTCAGGGTGAACTGGCTCTGGTGGTTGAGGTCGGTAATCAGCGCCTTGAGCCCGATCTCCTCGCGCAGGAAGCGCATCTGCTCCTTGATGCACTTGATCTGGAGCTGGTCAAGGAACTCGATGAAGAGCCCGTCGCGCTGTTCTTCCTTCTGCTTCGCCGGGAGGTCGAGGGCGCGGAGATATTCTTCGAATTTCTCCAGATAGATCTTCCGGGCGGCGAGGCTGGTACGGACGCTGTTCCATTCGCTGACCAGCGTGTTCTCGTTGACGAGGTTGAGCGCGTAGAGCGCGGGGTCCTCGGCCATGGAGAGCCCGGTGTACGGGTTCTTCGCGGTGAGCACGCGGCGGGCGAACTCCTTCCAGTTGGCCATCGCCGCCGGGCTGACGCAGACGAGGTTCTTCATGCTGTAATCGCCGGAGTTGTCGAACTCGGGGATGTTGTCGCCCGGCTTCAAGCGGCGGCTGGCGTAGAGGTCGATACAGAGATAGTAGCCGTTCTTCTTGAGCTCGGCGAAGAGATACTGGAGCTTGTCGAGCTGGGCGGGGTCGAAGGTGAGGCTGTCTTTCGCCTTGGGGTCGATCAGTCCGCCTTCGAAGTGGTGGAAGCGGATCGTATTGTAGCCGAGGCTCCCGAGCTGTTCGACCAGTTCGGCGGTCATTTCGCGCGAGAGGTAGTTCGCGCTGCCCACCAGGTTCGGCCCGAGAAGCCGGAGCCGTTTGCCGGGCGCGTTCTCAAAGCCGAGATGCCCCTCTTTGGTGGCGACGACGAAGCCGTAGGTTCCGGCCGGAACTTTTTCGCGAAGAACCGAGAAGTCGAGCGGCGAACCGGCGACCGTCTTGCGGTCAAAATCGATCGGCAGCCAGTCCGGCCCGTTCTTCACCACGAAATCGCTTTTGCGCGGAAAGCGGGCGCGGCCGTCGGCCAGCGCCGCCCCGGCCACCATCCAGATCACCGAATCGCCCTCGCCCTTGCGGAATTCGAGGCGCTTCGGCGCGCCTTTGAGCGGAAACGCCGAGAGATAGAGCCCCACCGTCGAGCTCGGCACCTTGCCCTGCCAGGCGACATGGGCGTTCGGGCCGTCGGCGGGCATGTACCAGTTGCCGCAGTCGCGGCCGCCGGCGACGGGAATCTCCTCTTTGGAGCCGTCGGCGTAAGTGACCGCGATCGTGCCGACAA
>CAYSZM010000286.1:0-3592 GCA_964435365.1 uncultured Victivallis sp.
TCCAATCGGGGCTTGGACGGGTTACTATAATGTTACCGGGTAATATACACCTTTTCTCCATCTCTTACAAGGAGTTTTTTCCGTTTTTTTCTGCGGGAAGACGGGCCGGGAGGTTGCGTTCGGCGCAAAGTGGAAGTATATTGTATTGTACATTTTCGTGCCCGCCGCCGGAGCTTCCCGCGGCATGGGCGTTTTTTGTTTCACGGGGGGATCGCTGATCGATGACACCGGAATGTTTCAATTCAGAAGGCTCCGCGCCGGAAACGCGCGAAAACGCCGGCCCGGCCGCGGCGCGAACCGCGCTCTTGTCGGATATCCTTGCCCGCTTTTACCGAATGTGCGGCGCCTGATTCACCGCATTTCCCCATCCGCAGTCAGTCACCGAAACCCGCCCGCCCTCGCGGGGTTTTTCGAATAAGGAGTTTGTTTACCGATGAATACCGAAAATTTTTACATCACGACACCGATCTATTACGTCAATGACAAGCCGCACATCGGCCACGCCTACACCACCGTGCTGGCCGACGTGCTCTCCCGCTACCACCGTTCGCTCGGCGACCAGACCTTTTTCCTGACCGGAACCGACGAACACGGACAGAAGGTGGAAAAGGCCGCCGCCGCGCGCAACATGGCCCCCAAAGCGCACTGCGACGAGACGGTCGTCCGGTTCCAGGCGCTCTGGGATCGGCTCGGCATCACCAACGACCGCTTCATCCGCACCACCGACGCCTTCCACAAGGAGACCGTCTGCAAAATCCTCCAGGACCTCTACGACCGCGACGAGATCTACCGGGCCGAATACACCGGCTGGTACTGCGTCGGCTGCGAACGGTTCTTCACCGAGAAGGACCTGGTCGAAGGCAAGTGTCCGGACTGCGGCCGCGAAGTCTCCGAGATCGTCGAATCCAACTACTTCTTCCGGATGGGCAAATACCGGGACTGGCTGATCGAGCACATCGAAACCCACCCCGAATTTATCCAGCCCGCCTTCCGCGCCAACGAGACGCTCGGTTTCCTGCGCAAGGAGCTCGGCGACCTCTGCATCAGCCGCCCGAAATCGCGGCTCTCGTGGGGGATTGAGCTGCCGTTCGACGCCGATTACGTCTGCTACGTCTGGTTCGACGCGCTCATCAACTACATCTCGGGCGTCGGCTATTTCCAGGACCCGGAGACCTTCAAGAAGTGGTGGCCCGCCAGCTACCACCTGATCGGCAAAGACATCCTCACCACCCACAGCGTCTACTGGCCGACCATGCTCAAGGCGATCGGCCTGCCGATGCCGCGGACGATCTTCGCCCACGGCTGGTGGCTGACCGGCAGCACCAAAATGTCGAAATCGCTCGGGAACGTCATCAACCCGATGGACATGATCGACCGCTGCGGCGTCGACGCCTTCCGCTATTTCCTGATGGCGGAAATGTCGCCGGGCAACGACGCGAACTTCACCGAAGACAATTTCGTGGCGCGCTACAACAGCGACCTGGCCAACGACCTCGGCAACCTGCTGAGCCGGGTGCTCAAGATGACGCTGCGCAGCACCGGCGGCGTGGTTCCGGCCCCGGGGCCGCTCACCGCCGACGAGGAGGAGCTGAACCGCGATGTCGCCGCCGCCATCGACACGATGGAGTCCAGCCTGGCGGCGCTCAAGTTCGACCAGGGGATCGCCGCCGTGATGAACGCGGTCCGCTCCGGCAACCGCTATCTGGAACGCACCGCGCCGTGGTCGCTGGCCAAAAAAGGCGAGACCGAACGGCTCAACACCGTGCTCTTCACCGCGGCGGATGCGCTGCGCCAGGTTTCGGTGCTGCTCGCTCCGGTCATGCCGGAGAAGATGGCCCAGCTCCGCAGCGCGCTCGGCTTCGAGGGCGATGAGGTGAACGCCAACATCGCCGGGCTGCGGAGCCGGAAAGGCGCGCTCGTCGGGCATCAGGTCCGCGACACCGACGGGCTCTTCCCGCGCATCGAAACCGAAAAGAAAGCCGACGCGCCCGCCGCCAAGCCGGAAAAAGCGAAGAAAGCGGCCCCGGTCAACGTGGTCGAGCCGATCGACATCGCCGATTTCGCCAAAGTCGAACTGCGCACCGCGAAGATCGTCGCGGCCGAAAAGGTCGAAGGTGCGGACAAACTGCTCAAGCTCCAGCTGGAAGTCGGCACGGAAAAGCGGCAGATCGTCTCCGGAATCGCGACCTGGTACAAGCCCGAAGAGCTGCCCGGCAAGACCATCGTCATCGTGGCCAACCTCAAGCCCGCGGTGATCCGCGGCGTCGAGTCGGCCGGGATGCTGCTGGCGGCCAAGAGCGGCAAGGAGCTGCGGCTGATCACCGTCGACGGCGAAATCGCCGGCGGCGCGCAGGTCGGCTGAGCAAAGGAGGTCCGCATGTCGGAGAAAGTGATCGCGCTGGACATCGGCAACGTCTGTCTTGAAATCCACCCCGAACGCTGTTTCGGGGCCCTCGGCTACCGCAGTTTGCAGGAGATTCCTGCCGAGCTGCTGTTCTTCGCGGGAGAACGGTTCGAGCGCGGCGAGCTCTCCGAGGCGGAATTCCTGGCCGGAATCCGCGACCTGACCGGAGCGGAAGGGAGCGACGAACAGCTGCTTTCCGTCTTCCGGGCGATCATCGGCGACCCGATTCCGGGGATGGTCGAGCTGGTGGAAGGGCTGACGGCACGGGGGTACCGCGCGGTCTTCTTCTCCGACACCTCGGTCACCCACCTGGCGGAGGTGCGCCGGAAGTTCCCGGCCGCCTCGTGCGTGCCGGAAGCGGTGTGCAGTTTCGAGGTTCACGCCAAGAAACCGGAACCGGCGATGTTCGCGGCGTTCGAGGCGCGCTACGGCGCTCCCGCCTTCTACTTCGACGACCGCGCGGAACTGATCGAGGGCGCACGCAGACACGGCTGGAACGCGCACCGCTTCGTTTCAGCGGAACAAGTAGATAAAATCCTCGGCTGAAACAGCGGCCGTCTGTTGCATTTGCGGTGCTTCCGGTCTATATTACTTCCGATGGAATTGTTGCAACTGTTTTGAGGAAACCGGGCGACATGGGAAATTCGACTCCGCAGCAGGAAGGGGAATCCACCTTCCGGGTGCGTTACATCTTTTATATTGCGATTCTGCTGCTGGCGATCCTGGCGGTGTTCTCCTATTCTCCGGAAGACGGGGCTGCAATTTCCGGCGGCGTCGATGCGCCTCCGGCGAACTGGATCGGCAACGCCGGAGCATACTTCGGCTTCACTCTCTTTCATCTCTTCGGCCTGGCGACCTACGTGCTGGTCTTCGTGACGCTGTTGCGGGTGCTGCGCGCATTCCTGCCCGGCCGCGGCAGGCCGCTGCTCTTCTTCACCGGGGAAGCGATGATTCTCCTCGGCGCGATCCTGCTTCTGGCGCTCTCTCCCTATCCGTTCGTCTCGATGACCGAGCAGCTCGGCATCGGCCGCACCGCGCGCCCCGAACTGGCGCTGACCGGCGGCGTGATCGGCCAGATACTGGCCGCCCCCGCCCTCGAATCGCTCAAACTGCCGGAAGGCGTATTGCGGCAGCTGATCGGCGCGGTCGGCACCACGATTTTCGGCTGGGCGCTGGTGATGGGCGGCG
>CAYSZM010000287.1:0-3584 GCA_964435365.1 uncultured Victivallis sp.
ATTCCCACGACCATGATGAGGGGAAGGTGTTAACAGAACCAGCGAGGATCGAGATGATCCTTCTCGGCTTCGAGGAGTTCGGCCATGATGTGCCTGGCGTCGCTCAGGTTGTTGATGATGGGGTCGGTCGCCAAGGCTCGAAGGAGGATGGTCCGGGAGCAATTCACCGCGGCTTCGGCGGTGAGTTCGTGGGTGTCGAGGACCTGCTGGGTCAGGCCGAGAAGACCGCGGGGCATGTCGCAGGCGGGGAGCGGACGGGGGCCTTGCATATCGAGTTCGCAGAGCAGTTCGAGGAAGGCGTCGTCCGGCAGGTTGCCGACGGCTCCGCGGTTGGCGGAGTTGATGTAGAATTTCTTGCTGAGATTGCCCCACATCGACTCGATGATATCGGTGGCGTGGTCGCCGCGACCGGATTCGAGGAACTTCTCAATCGGGGTGGCGCCGTCGGCGATCTTTTCGGTTTCGGCCCATGCTTCGGCCATTTCTTCGGCGCGGTTGTAGCCGTCGAAACAGATGATCGGTTCGGGGGCGCAGGGGGTGACGCCGTAGCCCTGGTAGAACGGTACATACTCCTTGGTGTGGCTGACCGCGGTGGGGAAGGCGCCGTAGAGGTCCATCAGTTCCAGCGCATAGTTCATATTGAGCCGCGGCTTGGCCTTCGAGGTGGGGCGTGACTCATATTCGCGCCGGGCTTCGCGGGCAACGAAGTCGCGCAGAACAGGCATATAATCCTTGCCATCGTAGAAACAGCGCAGGACCCAGGTGCAGTGGTTGACGCCGGCGATGCGCAGGTCGAACTTCGCATCCATCTCCGGCGGAACGACTTTCTCCTCGGCCGGGAGGATGCCGAGCTGATGGAGGAACATCGCCCGGACATAAGGCATGTGGTTGCCGTCGCAGAGCGCGAAGCTCTTGACGTCGGAGGCATGACGCATCAGGGCGATGCCCATCACCGAGGTCGGGTTGATGAAGTTGATCAGCCATGCGTTGGGGGCGAGACGGCGCACGTCGTCGGCGATGCGGAGGATTTCCGGCAGTTCACGGAGGGCGCGGAAGATGCCTCCCGGGCCGATGGTGTCGCTCGAACACATGGTGACGCCGTACTTTTTGGCGATCCGGGTATCCAGTTCACGATAATAGGCGTTGCGGTAGGAGAACGAGAGCACCACGAAATCGGCGTCTTTCATCACCTCGCGCCGGTCGGTGGAGCCTTCGAGCGTCAGCGGCGCGCCGGTCGCTTCTTTCGCCCGGCGGGCGATGTTCATCATCGTCTCCAGCACCGCCGGATCGGTATCCACCAACGCGAGCGTTCCTTCGCGCAGGATGGGGCTGGTAATCATGTTGTAAATCACCGGCTTTCCGAAAAAGTAGCTTCCGGCGCCGATCACCACGACCTTCGGACCTTGTTTCATACGATTGATCTCCCTCAAATTTTTGATTCAGCGGGAATTCCATTGTCCCGTCACTCTTTTATTTTACACGTTTCCGCTTGAAATCCCAAGAGGAAGAATGTATTATAATTGGTAAGGATGTCGCACCATATGCAAAACAACGATCAACACGAGGCGATCTACCGCCCCTACCCGGCCGGAACCATTCACGCGCCGGTGCAGGTCCGCTCGACCGGACACTACCGGGTGAGCGGAGGCTGGCAGGAGCAGCCGCGGACCAAGCCGTTCCTGGAACTCTTCTGGGGAGTATCGGGAACCGGCTCGTTCGGATTCGGAGACGACGGGTGGGAGCTGAACGGCGACGAGGTCTGCTTCTACTTCCCCGGCGACCGCCACGAAATCGCGGCGAAATCGGCCCGGTTCGACTACTGGTGGATGACTGTCGACGGCCCGGCGGTGCCGTTCCTGATCGAGAGCTTCCGGCTGGAACGGCGCGCCCGCCCCGCGCCGCCCTGCCCCGGCGAACTTTTTCTCAGGCTCTCCTCGGAAATCCGCGACCTCGGCAGCAACGGCGAATACCGGGCCGGAGCGCTGGCCTATGAGATCCTGACTCGGGCGATGATGAATCCGGCGGGAGAAGCCGACGCGACGGTCTCCCGCTTCAAGGCGCTGGTGGAGCAGCATTACGACGACCCCGAGTTATCCGTCGAGACGCTGGGTGCGGCGCTCGGCGTACACCGTTCGACGCTGACCCGGCTGGTAACCCGCTCCTGCGGAATGCCGCCGCAGGAGTACCTGACCAGCTACCGGCTCCAGATCGCCATGCGGATGCTGCACGAAAGCGCGGTCTCGATCAAGGAGATCGCCGAGGCGACCGGCTTCCGCGACCAGAATTACTTCGGCAAGGTGTTCCGCAAGCGGATCGGCCGCGCGCCGACCCGGTTGCGCCGCCCGTAGCGGAGGTCAGATTACCCCGACGACGGGGACGTTCAGAAAAGCGGCGATCTTCTCCGCGTCGCGCAGCAGCCGGACCCGCCGCGGGAGGTTGATCACATTGACCCGGGTTCCATCCTTGCGGAGAAGATTCATCTCATAATTGAAGCGGGTGGCGCCCTGCCCGTCGGGAGACGGAATCCGCAGGGAAAGCAGCTGCACCGCCTTGATTGCGCCGAACGGCGTATAGCCGTCCAGCCGCGACGGGTCGAGCAACCGCGCCGGATTGCCCTTCCCTCGCCAGAAAGCGCCCGCCTCGCGGTCGAAAATCGCTCTTTTCCGGCAAAACCGGAGCCCGAGCGATTTCCCGCCGGAAAGAAAGATGCCGCCGCCAACCAATGGAACGATCGCATCCATCAGGCCGTCGGCGTACCAGCAGAATGCGCCGTACCCGGCAAGGGCGCACCCGATCAGCAGAAGGATGCCGATTTCGATTGTCCCCCCTGTCGCAGGACGGTATTCAAGCCGTTCCGGTGTTTCCCGAAGGGAATGGGTCACGGAGCTGCCGCTGCCCGGTTCGAGAAGCGGCTGAAAAGCCTCGAGGATTGGAGCGGAAGAAGGGGCGGTCTCCTCCTCGGACTCTTCTTTCTCTTCCCGCGGCCACAGCAACGCCCGTATCATCAGGAACCCGCCCAGAAACAGCACCCCGAGCACCGTCGTCAAAACAACGTTCGGAGAAAAATCGGGATAGATGATCGCCTCGGACGGATTCGCCGGGTTGACGAAACAGCGCAACGGATGCCCGGGGCCGACCCGTTTCGGACTCAGCGCGACACTCCGTTCCCGAATCGAAACCCGGCTGCCGCGATACTTCCGCCCGCCGAACTCATATTCATAATAGAGCTCACTCCAAGCGGAGGAATCCTCTCCGCCGGAATGCCACTGATTGCGGAGGACGGTGGACATCGCCGGCTTCCAGTTCGCCCGGATTTCGCGGCTCTCCAGATAGGGCTGAACCACCAGAAGCCAGCCGAGCGGCACGGAAAGGCCCCAGCAGACCAGAAGCCCGAGCAGCGCCGACCATCTCCGATTTCTCATGTTCGTCCCTTCTGCAAAGAATGCCTTCCGAATGTAACATATCATTCTCCGGGCAATTTGCAAAGGCAGGTTCGCTTTTCCGGGGAGCCCGCCGGAAAATCAGCGGTGGTCGGGGCGGGAGTACCAGCGGCGCATCACTTCGGCGGCGGGCTTGCCCCAGAC
>CAYSZM010000288.1:0-3575 GCA_964435365.1 uncultured Victivallis sp.
CCTACTCGACGCCGGATGTCTGGTACTATTTCGTCCAGTCGGTCTGGATGGACGGTCTCACCACCGAAGACGAATGTATGCCGGTCGTATTTGAAGACGGCAAACTGGTCGGCTGGGGGAATCCGTTTTACACCCGGTATCGCATCGAGAAGAAGAAAGGCGGAAAAAAGCTGGAGCTTTGAGATTCCGTAAATGATATACTCATTTCGGTTGAAAACTTAAAATCTGCTTGTCGCTTTTCGGCGGCTTTCCCGTCGTTTTTTTCGGCCGATGCTCGCATCGGCTTGCAAAAATCAACGGCAAATCCACTCAAAAATCAACTTCGCATTTTTTTAAGTTTTCGCCCTCAACGAGTATAAAACGGGGCGGCCATACGGATGACCGCCCCGTTTTTTTTATGCGAACAGGGTGGATACGGCGAAGGCGTAGATGCGATGGCCGTAATCGTTGGGGTGGTTGACGCCGTTGCCGGTGACGTTGAGGAATGACTTTCCGCATTCGTCGGTCAGCGCGTGCCAGAGCAGGTTGACGGGCGCGAAGGCGCGGTGTTCGCATTCCGACGCGATCCGTTCGAGTTCATGAGCGAAGATGACGTCCTTGCCCGCCGGAGTGTGGTCCCACTCGGCGTTGCCTGCCATCTGCGAGACCAGGACGAATTCCATCGCAGGGTTGCGCTCGAGGCCGGCTTTCATGATGGCGCGGATATTGCCGCCGAATTCCTCGGCGGAAAGATTCCACATGTCATTCATTCCATAGGCGATGAAGAGGAGCGACGGGACGAACTCGCGACAGCAGACGTCGAGGTGTTCGATTGCGGAGGCGGAGCCGGAGCCGGAAACCGCGCCGTTGAACGCGCGGCAGGGGCCGAGGATGCCCAGGAACTCCGTTACCAGCCCTGCCCAGGGCGGCTGGCCGGGAGCGCAGCCGACTTTTGCCGAAGCGTTCCAGCCGTCGGTGATGCTGTCGCCGATGAACGCAATGTCGAGCTGCTTGCCGTCGCGCAGGAGTTTCATCGTGTTCGGGAGCTTCCCCGCGACCGTCTCAAGTTCCGGCAGCGGCGCTTCGGCCACATAGTCGATCGAAACCTGGTTCCGGGCGAAAAAATCGGCCCGGTCGAAGCAGACCAGCCCGGTCGGAGAGACGGCGGAGGTGCCGATCGCGTTGGCATTGGGGTCCGGATAGAGAACTCCGCGCTCTTTCGACGGATAGCGGATCTCCTTCGGCAGAAACGGCATGGCCGAATTTGCGGTGCGGCGGAGCATGCGGCCGCCCGGTTCCGCCAGATAGTCGGTCCCCTCCGCGTAATCGCAGCCGAGCGTCGGATTGTAAACCCGGCGGATCTTCGCCATCGGGAATGCGGTCAGCGCCTCGCCGGACTCGGTGAACAACACCGATTCGCCGAAAACCTCGCCGGTTTCCCGGTTCCAGAGACCGCGGGAATGATCGTTCTTCATCGTCATCGTTCCTTATTTATTGCTTTTTCAACCGCACGACGCGCCCGCTCATGGCGGCGGGGTCGTCGAGGCGGTATTCTCCGCTCTGGGCCGAGGAACGGCCGGTTCCGGGAACCGCGAACTCTTCGACGATCTTCCAGTCGCCCTCCGGCAGCCGGTAGGCGATCTGCGAAGGCTGATTGTCGAAGACGTGGACGAAGAGCGCCAGCTCGTCGCCGTCCGCGCTGCGCCGGATCAGAAGCTGATTGCCGCGCAGCCGCCGCCGCGCCGGGCTCATCATCATGGCCAGCGTGCTTTCGCCGTGTTTCAGTACCGAGACGAGGCGGCGGTAGAATTCCATCGCTTCGCATACCAGTTTCCACTGGTCGGCGTCGAGGCCGAGAATGTCGCCGGAGAGGCAGAACCGCCCGAGCATGGCCGAAGAGAGGATGTAGCCGAGCTTTTTCGCATCGTATGCCGGTTTGACCACCGCCCAGATCTGGTTCTGGCGCGGCAGCATGAGGCGGTGAAGGCTGGCGGCGATCACCGGTATCTCCGGCTCCTCGTGCGCGTCGGAGAACGACGACATCGAGGTCAGGGCGAACATCGACGGCTCGAGCCGGTGGCCGCCGGAGGCGCAGTTTTCGATGACGAGCTCGGGATTCACCTCGCGCAGTCTCCGGAACATGCGGTAGGTGCCGAGCACCTGGTTGCGCAGCCCCTCGCCGGGGGAGTCCGGGTGGTCGCAGCCGAGTCCGATGGTTTCATTGTAATCGACTTTGAGGTATCCGAAGTTGTTCGCCTTCAGCATCTGGACCACCCGTTGCTCCAGGTAGGAGACGGCGAAGGGGTCGTTGAGGTTCCAGAACCGGCGGTTGGGCGAGACCGGAATGCCGTCGAGCTTGAGCAGATGGTCTTCGCACTGGGTGAACGCTTTGCTCTTCGTCCCGCAGACTTCAAATTCGAACCAGATTCCGGGAACCAGGCCGCGTTCGCGAATGCGTTCGGCGGTGGTTTTGAGTCCGTCCGGAAAAAGTTCCCGGTTCGGAATCCAGTCGCCGTGTTCCGCGCCCCAGTCGCTCTGCGCCCCGGATTTATACCAGCCGGCGTCGATCACCAGATAGCGCACCGGAGTATCCCGCAGCTTGTCGGCGATTTCGAGCAGCATTTTTTCCTGCGGCTTGCCCCAGGTGGTGCACCATTCGTTGAAGATGATAGGCAGGTCCTCCTCCACTTCCGGCACGTTGAGACGCGCTTCCTGCTCGGCGAGCAGGCGGTTGCAGAGCGGGTCGAACCCGGCGGAGGAACATGCGAGAAACGCTTCCGGCGCGGAGAAGGTCTCCCCCGGAGCGACGGTTTTGCTCCAGTGGCCGAATTCGCGGTCGGCCAGTCCGCCGGTCAACTCGAAGCCGTATCCGCGGCGGCGTGAAAATTCGATCTGCCAGGAACCCGCCCAGGCCAGCTGCGCGCCCCAGAAGACGCCGGCCGCCTTGTCTTCCACGGCGGCGAACGGGTGGAAGCCGCGCACCGGCATGCTGCCGAGCTGCCCGAACCGTTCGCTCAGGACGGAATACCCCGCCCAGGAACGTTCCAGACCCAGCGACTCCGCCGTTTCGGCAATATGGCGCGCCTCGGAGCTCCAGCTCGAGCGAAACCGGTGCAGCTGAATGCGTTCGAACTGTTCGTCTCCGGCGTAGGGGCCGATTCCGCCCAGTGCGAAGCTTTCCATCATCTCCAGCACGACCGGCTGCTGCGAAAGGTTGTGGAACTCGATCCGCACGGTGAAGACCGGCGTGTCGCCGCGCCAGGACAAGTGGTGGATCAATTCGTATCCGCGTTGATCCTGGAGAGTCGTAACGACTTCCTTTTCAGACGATTTCTGCTCTTTGTAGCGAAAGTTCTCCGTCGAGCCGCTGTGACGCATCGTCCGTCCGGCTCCGAATCCGTCCGGATTGCGGTCGCCGCGCAGTTTGATTTCCGCCAGCGGCGTAAGTCCGGTGTCCTTCGGGGAACGCTCGGCGAGCGGAAGCCCGGCGGAAACCGGAATCAAAGTGAATTCCACCCGGCCGTTTTCCGGATCAAGCCGGTATACGGCGTCGGTGTCGCCGACTCGGAATGTAGAAAGTGTTTCAATCGCCATCG
>CAYSZM010000289.1:0-3560 GCA_964435365.1 uncultured Victivallis sp.
TTTTCCGCGAGGACGAGGGCGATTCCCTTGCCGAGTCCGCGCGACGCGCCGGTGACCAGTGCGATTTTTCCCTGCAACTCTTTCTCTGCCATGATCGGATTCCTTTCAGCCGACGACGAGTTTCCGCGCTTCGGAAAGCCGGGCGGCGAGTGTGGTGATCTGTTCCTTATAACGTTCGGACCGGGCGGGCGGCGCCGAGGTCTCCCAATTGGCGGCGACGACGCCGACGAAAGCGCGGTTGCGGAAGACCGGGCGGGCGTAGACGTGGAAGTTTCCGCACAGGCTTCTGGGCATCTCCACTTCGCGCGCCGTGCGTATCCGGCCAAGTTCGTGCAACAAATGTTCGCGGTCCGGCGCGGCTTCCGGCCAGGTCTCGGGAGAGGGGAGGCCGAGGTCCGCAATCAGTTCGCCGAGTTCGGCTTCCGGCGCGAAGGCGAGCAGCGTCCGCCCGGACCCGGTGGCGTAGAGGTCGCGGAAGCGGATTCGCGTGGTGTCGATGAAGAAGCCCGGGTTGAAATTATAGTGGCAGAGAATGTAGCGGCAGCACCGGCGGCGGATGGCGAACTGCACCGACTGGCTGAGTTCGCGGGCGCACTCCTTCACCGCGGCGGAGGCGAAACGCATGAATTCGTCGTTGTAGATCTTTCCGTCCGCGAGGCGGAACGGCACCGGGCCGAGCCGGTAGCCCTTGCGCGGCCCGGACTGTTCGAGGTAGCCGAGTTCGGCAAGGTCGCGCAGGAGCCGTACCGTTGTCGGTTGCGGCAGCCGGAGCGCCTCCGCCGCTTCGCGCGGCAGCACCGGATGCGGACAGGCGCCGACGTACTCCAGCAGGTCGAAGGTTTTCTGCAATACCTTTATCATAATTCACCATATGGATTTTATAATTCGCTCTGTGATATATTATGCCATTGTGATTGCTTAAAGTCAATTGTTTCCGCGTAATAAAAAGAGAATAATGTATCATCATTCACAATATGGAATATGGCTTTTTTTGCTCTTTCCGATGAAGCATGGTCTAAAAAAAGCTGTTTTTTTTGCGCAAAACAGGGTTCGGCTATTTCAAAATTCTGATTTCTGTGCTATAATATCGACATAGCGCGGGAAAAAGCGCATCAAATAGCGGCGCCGTTTCGGCGGTTCCGCAAGACAGGGAAAAAACGAGTTTGCCTGATGTGAGATCGCGGTTGCCGCGGTCGGAACATGATGATAGAGTTGCGGCGGGCCGCGGGTCCGCCTTGACATAAACGCCCGGACGGGGGGATTGTGCCGCTCGTCCGCCGGATTCCGGCGGATGCGGTGGCGCGGGTCCGTCCGGCAGATATTATCAGGTTCGACCGCCGGATTTTCTGCGGTTCTCCCGGCAATGCCGTTAGTGAGGATCGGGAGTTGCGGGATGGAAGAGAGCCTGTTCAATCTGGAAGATATGGGAAATGACGCGGTGTCCGCCGACGAGTCCTTGGAGGACCGCGGCGCGGAAATGCCGCTTGCGGCGCGCCTGAGGCCGCGTTCGCTCGACGAATACGTCGGGCAGTCTCATCTTCTCGGCGAGGGGCAGTTGCTCCG
Source organism: uncultured Victivallis sp. (assembly GCA_964435365.1). GTDB lineage: Bacteria > Verrucomicrobiota > Lentisphaeria > Victivallales > Victivallaceae > Victivallis. The sequence continues at coordinate 1,564 of CAYSZM010000289.1, forward strand.
CCGGGCGATCGATTCCGACCGTTTCAGTTCGATTATCCTCTCCGGCCCTCCCGGGACCGGCAAGACCAGTCTGGCCGAAATCATCGCACGGGTCAGCAATTCCGAATTCGTCCGGCTCTCGGGCGTGACTTCGAGCGTGGCCGATGTGCGCAAGGCGATTTCCGCGGCGGTGGTCCGTCGCCGGATCAACGGCCGCCGGACGATTCTCTTCGTTGACGAGATCCACCGTTTCAGCCGTTCGCAGCAGGATTCTCTGCTGCCGGACGTCGAAAACGGCAACGTCCGGCTGATCGGAGCCACCACCCACAACCCGCAGTTCTATGTGATCGGAGCGCTTCTGTCGCGCTCGCTTGTGTTCATGCTCCAGCCGCTGGAGGAGGCGGATATCCTCCGCCTTCTCGCCCAGGCGCTGGCCGATGAACGCGCGTTTCCGGGGAAGCGGGTCGAATTGGCCGACGAGGCCGCCGCCTTTCTCGCCACCGCGTCGGAAGGCGACGCGCGGCGCTCGCTCAACGCGCTTGAAATCGCCGCGATGACCACGCCGCCGGACGCCCGGGGCGTGGTCCGGATCAGCGTCGCCGAAGCGGAATCTTCGATTCAGAAGAAGATGATCGTCTACGGCGACGACGGGCATTACGACACCGCGTCCGCTTTCATCAAAAGCATGCGCGGCAGCGACGCCGACGCGGCGGTCTATTACCTGGCCAAGATGCTCCACGCCGGGGAGGATATCCGCTTCATCGCGAGGCGGATTGTCATTTTCGCCTCGGAAGACATCGGCAACGCCGACCCCCGCGCCATCTCGGTTGCGACGGCGGCGATGCAGGCGGTCGAAATGATCGGGCTTCCGGAAGCGAATCTCATTCTTTCCCAAGCCGTTACCTATTGTGCAACGGCGCCCAAGAGCAATGCTTCGAGCCGGGCGATCGGGCTCGCTTCGGCCGATGTGCAGAAAGACCGTGTCCAGCCGATTCCGCTGGCGCTGCGCGACGCCCACTACAAGGGGGCGGAATCGCTCGGGCACGGCGTCGGTTACAAGAATCCGCACGATTCGGGCGGATTCGTCGCCCAGGATTATCTCTCGGTGGACCGCCGTTACTACGAGCCGAATCCGGTCGGGTATGAGGCGAAGATCCGTGAGCGGATCGAATATTGGCGGAGTCTGCGCAAATACGGTGCGGACACCGCGTCGGACGGAAATGGATAAAAGAAAGTTGAGGGAACATTTTCTCGCGCTGCGCCGTTCGATCGGCGTCGGGGAAAGGCGCGGGGCGGACCGGGCGATTTGCGAAAATGTCCGGTTGCTGGAGTGCTGGCGCGATGCGGATTGCGTGGCGCTCTATGCTTCGGACGGAGAGGAACCGGATTTGTCCGGACTCTTCGACGGAGGGGGGAAACAGTTTTATTTTCCGCGTTACCGCGCGGAGAACAAAGAGTATGAGCTCGTTCGGGTGGAAGATCCCGGCAGCGAGCTTGTCCGGGCGAGGTACGGGTTGCTCGAACCCCGTCCGGAACTGCCGGCGGCGTCCTCCGGTGAATGGGCGCGGATGTTGGTGTTGACTCCGGCGGTCGCTTGCGACCGTTCCGGCGTCAGGCTCGGGCGGGGCGGCGGTTTTTATGACCGGATGCTGGCCCGGAGCGGGAAGGCGGCTGTGGCGGTCGTCTACGCCTGCCAGCTGGCGGAGAGTCTTCCGCGGGAGCCGCACGACCTCAAGGTCGGGTTTGCGGTGACCGAGAAAGGCATTCTGAGGTTTTAATTTTTTTTATGAAATGGGGAGTCTTTCGCGAGGGAGGTTCCCGCAATGAAAAAGGGATGTGTGAATGAACAGTTTTGTGTGGGCAGTTGCAACGCTGCCGGCGGCGCTGGCCGAGCCGGACCCGTTCGGAGGTGGGGAGTATTGGGCGCTGATTGCGGTCGCCAGTATTTTCTGTTTCATCGGTCTGGCGGGCGGCATCATGCTGAACATCTGGTTCCAGAAGATGCAGAAGGATTCGGC
>CAYSZM010000290.1:0-3512 GCA_964435365.1 uncultured Victivallis sp.
TTCACCGTCGCCAGCCTCGACGTGCGCGGCCAGGGCGGCCCCTCGCAGGACGTCACCCCGGTCTCCGGAACCACGCTCCGCGGGCACATCATCCGCGGCGTCGACGACCCCGATCCGAAGAAACTCCTGTTCCGCAACATCTTCCTCGACACCGCCCGGCTCACCTATCTGGTGATGGCGATGGACGAAGTCGACCCGACCCGCGTCGGCGCCATGGGCGGCTCGCAGGGCGGCGGTCTCACCCTGGCCTGCGCCGGGCTCGTCCCGGAACTGAACCGGGCCGCGGCGGCCTTCCCCTTCCTCTCCGACTATCGTCGGGTGTGGAACATGGACCTCGCTAAAGACGCCTACGACGAACTCAAATACTACTTCCGCTGGTTCGACCCGAACCACGAGCGCGAAGAGGCGTTCTTCCAGCGTCTCGGCTACATCGACATCCAGAACCTCGCGCCGCGTATCCGCGCCCGGATTCTGATGAGCACCGGGCTCATGGACACCGTCTGCCCGCCCTCCACCCAGTTCGCGGCCTACAACAAGATCACCGCGCCCAAGGAGCAGATATTCTACCACGACTTCGGTCACGAAGGACTCCCGGGCTGCAACGACCGGTTCTTCCGGTTCATGATGGGGATGCTCGACTGAGCCGATGGAAGAAGCGATTCACAAAATGATCGAAGGATTCCGGAGCTTCCGCGACACCTGGTTCGCGGGAGACTCCGAACTCTTTGAAAAACTCCGGCACGGGCAGAGTCCGCGCGTTTGCGTGCTGTCCTGCTCCGATTCCCGGGTCGACCCGGCGCTGATCCTCAAGAGCGATCCGGGCGACCTCTTCGTCATCCGCAACGTCGCCAACCTGGTGCCGCCCTGCGAACCGGACGCCCGCCACCACGGCGTCAGCGCCGCCCTCGAATACGCCGTCACCGGGCTCAACGTCGAGCACCTCATCCTCCTCGGACACTCCAACTGCGGCGGCATCCGCGCCCTCATGCAGCGCACCCCGGAGAAACCGGCCGGGCAATTCCTCGACCCCTGGCTCGACCTCGCCGAACCCGCCAAAATGACCGTCGACGCCATGCTTTCCGACGCCTCGGATACCACCCGCTGCCGCGCCTGCGAAGAAGCCTCCCTGATCCTCGGGCTGGAAAATCTCCTCACCTTCCCGTGGATTCGGGAACGCACCCAAACCGGAGCACTAACCCTCCACGCCTGGTATTTCCACGTCGCCGGAGGCCTGCTCTTCCACTTCGACCGCGAACGGAACGGCTTTTACCGACTCGACGAACCAATCCTTACCCCTCCCGGAGGTGAAGCATGAACGAAAAAAATTCCGAACTCGAAGAACTCCAGTCCCTCCCGTTCGAACAAGCCCTCGAAAAACTCGAAGCCATGGTAGCCAAAATGGAAACCGGCAACCTCCCCCTCGAAGAACTCATCCGCAATTTCGAGGCAGGCAGCGAACTGGCGAAAATCTGCCGAAGCAAACTTGACGCACTCGAACGCAAAATCGAACTCCTCACCCGCGATGACGGCGACAAAGGAGAATGGACCGATTTCGAATCCGCCGTCCCCTCCGGCAATCGCAACGCCCCCCCTCCCACTCCCCCTGCCCCCTCACCTTCTGATGAAAGTGACATTCCCTTTTAGCTTACTTCGTCGTGGGAATCAGAGGGGGCGCTTCGCCCCCCTCCGAACCTCCTCCCGACCGGCAGGGTGCCGGTGCCGGGTACTTGAGATCCGCATCAAATGCTGCGCATTTAATGCTCCGATTAAGAAATTCGGGAGGTAGTGCGAGGTTCCGGAGGGCGCAAAATACCGCTCCGTCGGCACCTCTCGCCCCTTTTGTGGGGCGAGAGGGCACTCCTACGCCTGTTTTTGCAGGAAGTTGGTTTGCCGGGTGCAAGACCGTTGCGGAAACGACCCGGTAGCTCTGCTTGCGTGGAGATCGATACAAGGGCTTGGCAGGCTTTCGAAACGTTCACGGCCGTCTGGCGCGAGTTCCCTTGTGCGGGTCATGCCCGGCGTGCGGCCCGGAGCTCGTGCTCGGCTGCTGCCTTGCCCTCGCAGGGGAGCCCCTGACCATGCGTGACCCACGAAAACGAACCCGCCGCAACCGGCCATGAACGTTCCGAAAGGCTGCCAAGCCCGATTAAAGGTCTCCACACGAGCAGACCAACCAACCATCCCGGCAACGGTCTTACGGCCAGTTCTCCTTCCTCCTGCAAAAACAGGCGGAAGGAGTGCCCTCTCGCCCCCCAAAAGGGGCGAGAGCGGCCGGAGGGAGCGGTATTTTGCGCCCTCCGGAACCCTGCACTACCCCCCGAATATCTTAATCGGAGCACCAAATGCGCAGCATTTGATGCGGATCTCGTACGCGGCACCGGCACCCTGCCGGTCGGGAGGGTTAAGGGAGGGCGAAGCGCCTCCCTTGCTCCCACGACCAGGAAACGAAAGGATTTTCTGGAAAAAAGGAGGTGGAAAAGCGGGAAAAGCATGATACATTACTCTATTTAACATGGAGTACCAGCGATGGCGATTGAAACACTTTCGACGTTCCGGGTCGGTGATACCGACGCGGTATACCGGCTTGATCCGGAAAGCGGCAGGATCGAATTCACCTTGATTCCCGTTTCGGCCGGGCTTCCCGTCGCCGAACGGTCTTCGAAGGACACGGGGCTGACGCCGCTGGCGGAAATCAAGCTTCGCGGCGACCGTAATCCGGATGGATTCGGCGCGGGGCTTACGATGCGCCACAGCGGCTCTACGGAGAGATTCCGCTATCATGAACAGAAATCGCTTGATTGTGAAGTCATTACGACTCTCCGCGACGAGCGCGGATACGAGTTGGTGCACCACCTTTCCTGGCGCGGCGACACGCCGGTTTTCACGGTGCGGATCGAGTTCCGGAATCTGTCGCAGCAGCCGGTCGTGCTGGAGATGATGGAGAGTTTCGCGCTGGGCGGGCTCGGCCCCTACGCCGGGGATGAACAGTTCGAACGCATTCATTTGCACCGGTTTCGGTCAAGCTGGAGCTCCGAGGCGCGCCATGTTGCCGAGACGGCGGAGTCGCTTGGGCTGGAACGTTCCTGGGCGGGGTACGCGGTCTTGAGCGAACGGTTCGGGCAGGTCGGCAGCATGCCGGTGCGCGGGTTCCACCCGTTCGCCGCCGTGGAAGACAAGGCGGCCGGTGTTTTCTGGGGGGCGCAACTGGCGTGGGCGGGTTCCTGGCAGATTGAGTTTTCGCGCCGCCGCGGATACGGCTTCGAGCTGACCGGCGGGCTGGCCGACCGCGAGTTCGGCCACTGGAGCAAGACCGTCGCGCCCGGCGAAACCTTCTCCGCCCCCGAGGCGTTTCTCGCCTGTTCCGCCGCCGGGTTCGACCCGCTCTGCAACCGCCTGCTTGCCGAGCAGGAGGCGCGCCTCAACGTGCCGGAGGTGGAGGAGGACCTGCCGATCATCTTCAACGAATGGTGCACCACCTGGGGCAAGCCGCAGGAGGCGATGCTGCTTTCCAT
>CAYSZM010000291.1:0-3501 GCA_964435365.1 uncultured Victivallis sp.
GGCGGCCGGGGCGCTTCGCCCCCGGACCCCAGACCGGCAAACGTGCCGGTGCCGGATTACAGCTTGCGCGAGGCGTGGGCGACGATTTCGCTGTAGGAAAGCTCTCCGCCGAAAATGTCCAGCGCCGAGCCGATGGTGTAGGCGATGCGTCCGCCGCCCGCCCGCTCGATCTCCCCGATGTCCCCGAAGCTGGAGATTCCCCCGGCGTAGACACAGGGGATCGGGCTGTCCGCCGCCAGCATTCCCAGCAGCTTCGTGTCGATTCCCGCCTGCTTGCCCTCGACATCGACGGCGTGAATCAGGAATTCCCCGGCGAAATCACTCAGGAACGCCAGCGTGTCATGGGAGATCGCCGTGTTGGTGAACTTCTGCCAGCGATCGGTGACGATGTAGTATTTCCCGTCCGGACCGCGGCGGCAGGAGAGGTCGAGCACCAGCCGGTCACGTCCGGTAATGTCGAACAGCTTTTCGAGCCGGTCGAGGCGGATTTGCCCGTCGGTGAAGATGAAGCTGGTGACAATCAGCTGCGCAGCCCCGGCGTCGAGCCACTCCCGCGCATTGTCGAGGTTGATTCCGCCGCCGACCTGAAGACCGCCCGGCCAGGCGGCCAGCGCCTGCTTCGCGGCCTCGTCGTTGCCGTCCCCGAGCTTGATCACATGCCCGCCGGTCAGGTCGTCGCTGCGGTAAAGCTCGGCATACCAGGCGGAGTCGTGCTCCGATACGAAATTGGTGGCCGGCGCCGAACCGTCGTCTGACAGCGTGGAACCGACTATCTGTTTGACCTTGCCGTCGTGCAAGTCGATGCAGGGGCGGAAAAGGCTCATATTTCCTCACTTTCCAAATGAAATTCAAGTTGGTCCGGAACGGCGAGTCCGGGCCAGCGCCAGTCGCCGAGCGCCTGCTCCGCCTGCGAAAACGGGCGGCTGCCGAAAAATCCGCGGTGCGCCGAAAGCGGCGACGGGTGGACGTTCGCCAGCACCGTATGCCGCGTTTCGTCGATCAGCGGCCGCTTCGCCAGCGCGAAGTTGCCCCAGAGCAGAAAAACGATCCGTTCCTGTTTCCGGTTGAGCGAACGGATCACCGCATCGGTGAAACATTCCCAGCCGAACTTGCGGTGGCTCCCCGCCTCGTGGGCGCGGACCGAGAGCACGCTGTTCAACAGCAATACCCCGTTCTCCGCCCAGTCGCGCAGCGAACCGGATTCCGGAACCGGGCGACCGAGGTCCGCCGCGTATTCCTTGAAAATATTGCGCAGGCTCGGCGGAAATTTCACTCCCGCCGGAACCGAAAAAGCCAGCCCCTCCGCCTGCCCGTCGTCATGATACGGGTCCTGCCCGAGCAGGACGGCACGGACGGCATCGGGCGGCGTCAGCTCCAGCGCATGAAAGAGCCGCCCCTCCGGCGGAAACACCTGCGTCCCGGCGGAACGCTCCGCCGCGACCCGGTCGAGGATCGCGTCGAGTCCGGCGGCCTCCAGATCGCCGCCCAGAAATTCCCGCCACGCGCGCGGCAGCTCTTCCATCGGGTTGGCGACTCCTTACAAGTTGAGCATTCCGCCCGCGAGAATGATCCGGATGTCCTCCTCCGAAAGCCGGTGGCGGAACAGGATCTCCTTCTTCGCGCCGTTCGCCTTGACCAGCTCACCCTTGACCGGTTCGCCCGGCTTGAGCTGTCCGCGAAGTCCGTGGAAGCGCAGCGAATCGCTCTCTTCGATCGCATCGTAATCGGCGGCGTCCGCGAAAAAGAGCGGAACGATGCCGAAGTTGACCAGGTTCGCGCTGTGAATGCGTTCGATCGCCAGCGCCGCAACCACCTTCACCCCGAGGTACATCGGGCAGATCGCGGCGTGTTCGCGGCTGGACCCCTGCCCGTAGCTGTCGCGGCCGACGATGACGCCCGCCTTGCCCGCGTCGCGCACCGTCGAGGCGCGCTCGGCGAAGGTCGGCTTGCCGGGTTCGTTGAAGCACTCGAACACCACCTTCGCGTAGACCGGAATGTTGCTGCGGTGCTTGAGGTGGATACCGGCGGGCATGATGTGGTCGGTGGTGATCTTGTCGCCGACCTTGATGACCACGACGCCGTCGAGTTCGTCCGCCAGCGGGCCGCTGACCGGCGGCGCGCCGATGGTGCGCTTGCGGACGATTTCGCCCGACCCGCCGGGGAGCTGGATCATGTTGTCGTTGATTTCGAAAACCTCGGGTTCGACCACGGCCGGATACTCGATGCCGGTTTCGCGCGGATCGACGAATTCGCCGGTGAGCGCGATGGCGACGGCGGTTTCCGGGCTGACCAGATAGGCCTGGTCGCCCTTGGTGCCGGTCCGTCCGGCGAAGTTGCGGTTGAAGGTACGCACCGAAACGGTGTCGTCGGCCGGGCTCTGGCCCTGCCCGATGCACGGCCCGCAGCCGGTTTCGAGAACGCGCGCGCCGGAGGCGATGATGTCGGCCAGCATTCCGTTGCGGGCCAGCATTTCGAGCACCTGGCGGCTGCCGGGGGCGATGGAGAGCGTGACCGAGTCGCACACCTTGCGGCCCTTGAGCGTCATCGCCACCATGGCGAGGTCGCGGTAGCTGGAGTTGGTGCAGGAGCCGATCAGCACCTGCGAAACCGGCTTCCCGGCCAGCTCGACGATGGTTTTGATGTTGTCCGGGCTGGAGGGGCAGGCGGCCATCGGCTCGACCTTGTCGAGTTCGATCTCGATCACCTGGTCGTATTCGGCGTCGGCGTCGGCGGCGAGCGCGACAAAATCCTTTTCGCGGTCCTGCGCCTTGAGGAAGATGCGGGTCGATTCGTCAGAGGGGAACACGCTGGTGGTGACCCCGAGTTCCGCACCCATATTCGTCACCGTGGCGCGCTGCGGCACGGTGAGCGAGGCGACGCCCGGCCCGAAGTATTCGACGATGGAGCCGACGTTCCCCTTGGTGGTGAGGATCGACAGCAGCTTGAGGATCACGTCCTTGGCGGCGCACCACGGCCGCAGTTTCCCGGTCAGCTTCACCCCGATCACCTTGGGATACGGGATGCGGAACGGCTTGCCCGCCATGGCGAGCGCCACATCGAGGCCGCCCGCGCCGATCGCCATCATGCCGATGCCGCCGCCGGTGGGGGTGTGCGAGTCGGAGCCGATCAGCGTCTTGCCGGGGATGCCGAACCGTTCAAGGTGGACCTGATGGCAGATGCCGTTGCCGGGAGCCGAAAAGCGGACGCCCTTCGCCGCCGCCACGCTCTGCAGGTACATGTGGTCGTTGCGGTTCTCGGGGCCGTTCTGCATCATATTATGATCGACGTAGGAGACGGAGAGCTCGGTTTTGACCGCCGGAACGTTCATCGCTTCAAGTTCGAGGTAAGCCATGGTGCCGGTGGCGTCCTGGGTGAGCGTCTGGTCGATCCGGATCGCGACGGGCTTGCCGGTTTCGCGGCTGCCTTCGACGAAATGCGCGTCGATGATTTTCTGAACAACGGTCCCTCTGGCCATAGTGTATAAGCTCCTTATCCGAACAA
>CAYSZM010000292.1:0-3500 GCA_964435365.1 uncultured Victivallis sp.
TCCGACTCGCGGCAGCTCGCCTGCCCCACCGCCGAAAGATGGCGGCACATGAAGCAGAACCGGCAGCTTGAGATGACTTCGGTGAATTGATCGATATTCATGATGTTAAACTCCTTTGAAACCCATCTTGCCGGGGTTCATGATATTGTTGGGGTCGAGCTGGGCCTTGAGCCCTTCGAGCACGTGCATGGCGGGGCCGTAAAGCTCCTTCATCAGCCGCCCGAGTTTGAGCCCGACGCCGTGGTGTTCGTTGATGACGCCGCCTTCGCGGATCGCGGCGCGGATCGCCATGTCCCAGACCCGGTTGTAGAGCGCCGCCGCCTCGGCCGGGTCTTCCGGCGCTTTGTCGAAAATGAACCGGGCGTAGAGCATGCAGCCCCAGTCGTACCAGTGCGAGAAGTGGCCGATAAAGGTCGCTTCCGGGAAGTTCTCTTCGACCGTCTTTTTCATCGCCCAGTAGACGTTTTCGATTTTCGAGAACGTGGCGACGGTGTCCAGCGTGCCGAACGCCTGCGGCATGTGGAACATGTAGGGCGGATAGAAGAATTTGTAGCGGTTCTTCCACCACGCTTCGCCGGATTCGCTTCCGAGGTCCTCCTTCGGACCGGCGGCGCGGCAGATTTCGCAGGCTTGCTCCATCTGGAGATCGACGATCTTCTCCGGACCGTCGAACCCGAACACCAGATAGGCTCCTTCACGGTCGATGCCGAGCACCCGCTTGATCAGCTTGGCGGTCTCGGGACCGTCGTAAAGGCGGATCGCGCAGGGCTGGAGACGGCTGTGCATCAGCCCGGCTCCGGCGGTCATCGCCGTGTGCATATCCGGGAACAGAAAGGCGTGGAATTTGCGCGATTCCGGAACCGGGTGGATCTTGAGCGTGACTTTGGTCATCACCCCCAGCGTGCCTTCGCTGCCCAGGAACATCATGGTGAGATCGGGGCCGGAGGCGTGGCGCGGCACCGGCAGCGTGTTGATGATCTCCCCGGTCGGCGTCACCACTTCGAGCGACATCACCATGTCTTCGATCTTGCCGTACTTGGTCGACAATACGCCGGTGCCGCGATGGGCGAGGAATCCGCCGATGGTGGCGCAGGCGATCGAGGCAGGGAAGTGCATGGTCGAATACCCCGCCTTCTCCACCGCCCATTCGAGATGCTGGGCGTTGATGCCGGTTTCGCAGGTGACGGAAAGCGTGCGGGTGTCGATTTCGACGACCTTGTTCATCCGCTTCATGTCGAGGATGATGCCGCCGTAGATCGGCAGCGCGCCGCCCTGCGAGCCGGAACCGCCGCCCCACGGCGTCACCGGGATCTTGTACTGGTTGGCGATCTTCATCACTTTGGCGACTTCTTCGGTCGATCCGGGGTGGACCACAAAATCGGGGCGCTGCGGCTCGTTGCCGCGGTCGTGCCACATCTCGGGAATCCAGTAGTAGTCGATCGAGTGTCCGAGCCCGTCCGCCGAGCCGGAATTGACGAATTCCGCACCGACCGCATCGGTCAGCTCGCAGCGGATCATCTGGTACATGTAGTTGTCTTTTGCCGGTTGCATTGCACAAAACTCCTAAGGGTTGGAATGGGTCGTATGTTCAGCGCTTCCGGTAGACCGGGGCGAGCGCGTCGTGTATTTCACGGTAGGTCCGGAACAGTTCCGCGTAGGTTCCCGCCCGTTCCGGATCGGGGGAAAGTTCACGGTCGATGCAGAGGCAGCGCTTCACCGCGTCGCGGGAGTCGGCGAAAAGTCCGATTCCGGTCCCCGCCAGCAGCGCCGCGCCGAACGAGGCGTCGCCCGGCGAGGGCACGGCGACCGGGAGATTGAAGACGTCGCAGACGATTCCGCTCCACAGCGCGCTCCGCGCCCCGCCGCCGATGAGGAAGATCCGCTTGACCGGGAGCTTCATCTCCTCGATGACGCCGTAGCAGTCGAGCAGCGAAAACGCCACCCCTTCGAGCAGCGCACGCATGAAGTCGCCGCGCGTCGAGTTGATCGAGATCCCGGTGAAGCTTCCGCGCAGCTTCGGGTCCCAGTAGGGGGAGCGCTCCCCCTGCAGATAGGGGTGGAACATGACGCCGTTCGCCCCTGCCGGAGAGGCCGCCGCCTTGCGGTCCATCAGGTCGAACGCCTTCAGTCCCGATTGTTCCGCCTCGGCCTTCTCCGCCTCGCCGAAGAGGTCGCGGAACCAGCGCTGGCAGAGCGCCGCCGCGTTGGTCGCCGAAACCGTGTACCACATCCCCGGAATGACGTGGCTGTAGGTCAGCGTCGTGGCGAACGGATGCGGGGAAGAGGTCATCACATTGACGTTCCCGGCGGTGGCCAGCTTGACGATGCAGTCGCCCGGTTCGATCGCGCCCGCGCCGTAATCCTCGACGGCGGAATCCGACGTACCGCAGATCACCGGCGTTTCGGCCGGAATTCCGGTGTCGGCGGCGGCCTGCGCGGTCACTTTCCCGAGGCGCGCCGTCGGTTCCGCCAGCTCCGGAAGCGCCGCGAAATCGAATCCGGTCAACTCGAACAGCTCCCGCGACCAGGCGCGCGCCTTCATATCGTAGAACAACGTTCCCTGCGCTTCGATGTGATCGGTGGCGGCGACTCCGGTCACCAGGAAGCGGACGAAGTCCTTGACGAAAAGAATGTGTTTCGTCTTCTTCGGAACTTCCGGCTCATGGGTTGCGATCCAGCGCAGCTGCGGCAGCGTCCAGGTCGGCGTCGGCATCTGGTACGCGGTTTCGAAGATGAGTTTTTCATATCGTTCACGGAGGAACGCGCACTCCCCGGTGCTGCGCTGGTCGGTCCACATGATCGTCCGGCGGACCGGGCGCATCGCGCCGTCGAGCAGCACCGCATTGTGGGTGGAGCCGTCGAAGGCGACCGCGCCGATCCGGGAGAAGTCGAGTCCGGACTTCCGCAGTTTCGCCAGCGCTTCGCACATCGCGGCGTACCAGTCGGCGGGCTCCTGCTCGGACCAGCCGGGGCGCTCGTAGTGCGTCGGGTACTCGCACGACGCCTCGCCGCAAAGCCGCCCGTCCGCACTGATGGCGGTGACTTTGCAGCCGCCGGAACCGAAGTCGATTCCGAGCAGAATGGTGTCCGCCTCCGCCATTATTTCACCCAGCCGTGCTGCGGGTCTTTGGCCGAGATCAACCCGCGGTTGACTTTGCCGGTCATGGTCCAGAGGTAATACATCTGATAACCCGGCGCGCCGCAGAGGGGGTGGTAACCCTCGGCGATGGCGACGGTGTCGTTGTTCCTGACCGCGTAGGCCTCCTCGATCCGCCCGTCCGGCGTGTAGACGCGCTGGAAGCCGAAGCCCTGCACCGGGTCGAAGCGGTAGAAGTAGGTCTCCTCCATGTCGATCTCGTCGGGCGGATTGTCCACATCGTGGCGGTGCGGCGGGTAGCCGGACCAGTTTCCGGAGGGAATCATCCCTTCGCCGATATAGAAATGCTCGGAATCGAATTTCTCGTCGAGCATCACCGTCGCCTTGCGGGTGAAGTTGTCGC
>CAYSZM010000293.1:0-3495 GCA_964435365.1 uncultured Victivallis sp.
TCGCCGATCACGATCCGGTCGCTGCGCGGGTTGATGCGGGCTTCGGGGCTGATGCGGGCGCTCCGGGCGAGTTCGACGTTGGCATGGCGAAGCGCGAGACGGCGGCCGATCCAGAGACCGAACCGGTCGAGCCGGGTGCCGCCGGAGGAATAGCTGCTTCCGCCGGAGAGAAAGTTGCCGAGAATACTCATGATTTCCGCTCCGGGACTTCGATTTCGGTAAGGTGGCTGAGGCCGTTCTCGAGCACATTGAAGATGACGCGCTTCCCGTCGCGCGAAAACACCGGATGGTGGCAGACGCGGAACTCGTTGCGCAGCCCGCGCAGCGCCTCTTTGCCGGGAACGACGTTCGCAAAATGCGCTGCATCGACGATGCGGTTGCGCTCGAGATCCCAGAATTCGATCATCCCATCATAAGTGTCGGTGACGGCGAGGAGCGGATCGGCGGGCGATACGCTGGGGTGGCCGCCGCCCGAAGCGTCGGCGATTTGCCGGAACCCGGAGCCGTCGAGACGGACCGCCGAAAGACGGTTGTCCGCATAGCCGACGAGCTGTTCGCCGTCGGGCTGGAAACTCCAGTGGACGCCCCGGCCGCCGCAGAGGTCGAGAGACATCCGCAGGTCGGAGAAATCCCGGTTGCAGCTGAAGAGATAGAGGACGCGCGGTTCGCCGCGCCCGGCCACGACGCAGTGGTTGCCGAAATGGAACATCATGCGCTTTGCGTCCGGACTCCAGCGGACGCAGTAACACATCAGCGTCAGCCCCGCCGGGGTGTGGTTGCGGGCGGCCAGTTCGCGGTCCAGAGCCAGCAGCCGTTCGCGGTCGGGGTGGGCGTCGAGAAGCTGCTGCACACTCAGCCGGAGACGCGGTCTGCCCGTCGCAAAATCGTATTCGAATACGCCGTGACGGTCGCGCGCCTCAAACGGCACCGGGGCGATGGCCGGATTGTAAACGCCGCTGCCGTATCCGGCCGCGTAGAGCATGCCGATCAGGCCGGAGACAAGCGGCTCGCCGTCCGGCGGCGCGCCCTCCATGGCGCCGTCGATGGTCGTTTCCCGGCCGGTGGCGAGTTCGCGGCGGGTGATGGCGGGGGCTTTCAGCGTTCCGCTCAGGAAATAGACCGATTTTGCATCCGGACTCCAGCTCTGCCAGAATCCGGTGTGGAAGAAATCGGTTTCGACCGGGTGGCGGCCGAAGCGGGCTTCGACTCCGCCGTCGGGGGCGACGACAAACACTTCGCCGGTCCGCGCGGCGAGGTCGGCGCCGGAGAGCAGCAGCCGCCCGGAGCCATCCGGGGCCCATGGCGGCATGGTGTAGTAACTGTGCAGCAGCCAGAGGCCGGGCAACTTGATTTCGCGCAGGATTTTCATCTCAAAAAGAACCTCCGTACGGGATCAGGATTCGCTCATCACTTTCGCCCGGTCGGGCGTCAGCGCGGTCATCGGTTTCTCCCCGGCAAAAAAGCGGTCGAACTCATCGGCGAGGAACTGCCAGCGCAGCTCGAATTCAATCGGATTGTTGGCGCGGTGGGGGGTAAGCAGCACTTTGTCGTTCCCCCGCAGCGGACTTTCAGCCGGGAGCGGCTCCTCCTCGAACACATCGAGCGCCAGGCGGATGTCTTTTCGACCGACGGCTTCGGCCATCGCCTTTTCGTCGACCATTTTGCCGCGGGCGATATTGACGAAGAGGGCGCGGTCACGCATCAATTCGAACTGCGCCTTGCCGACAAGATGGGTGGTGCCGTCGGTGTGGCCGCCGGAGAGAATGATGACTTCACAGTTCGCAAACAACTCGTCGAGACCCGCCTTGCGGACTTTGTGCGCGGCGGCTTCGGCGTCGGAGAGGTGGTTCGAGCAGACCCACACGTCGTCGGTGAAGGCCGCCAGCAAATCGCGGATGCCGCTCCCGATCAGCCCGAACCCGATGATGCCGACGCGCCGGCCGTGAAGGATGCGCGACCGCCCGTAGCGGAGACGCGGCCAGGGGTCGTCGCTGTTCATGTGGTGGTGGTAATTGTGGATTTCGAGCAGCGAACTTAAGATCAGCCCGAGCGTGTACTCGGCCATCGGCCGCGGCCGGGTGGGGCCGGTGTGGATCAGGCAGAGGCCCTTCTCCAACGCGTAGACGTCGTCGATGCTCTGCCGGGTGCCGCCGTAGGTGGTTCCCGCCAGTTTGAGCTCGGTTCCGGCGTCGATGACCGCGCGGGTGACGACCACGCCGGGCGTGAAGGGCACGATCAACCCGAGTTTGCCGGGAACGTTTTCGAGCAGGGCCGACTCGGTGCAGCCGGAGAGTTCGACGATATCGGCGTGACGCCGCATCCGGTCCTTCGCGGCGTCATCCTCGATTTTGCATCCGAAAAGAATCTGTGGTTTCATCGGTTGGGTCCTCCTTTGGGAAGCATACTCCAGATTCCGCCGGATTCAAGCAATTCGACCGATTCTCCGGTCTTTTTTTCGCTGACGACGAAACCGGTTTCGACACATTGCAGTTCCCACTCCTCGTCCCGTCCGGCGAGCGTACAGTGCGGTTCCCGGCGGAGATGCCACTGCGACACCGGGCCGTAGGCGTCGAGCGCAATCGCGTGGATGACGGTCCGCTCCCGCAACGGAGCGGTTTCGCGCCAGTTGAACTGAAGGCCGCTGCCCGGAGCGCCCTCCCCCTTCCGGTTCGGAAGCGGGTGGTAGGCGTCGTGGACAAAGCCGTAAGCCGGACCCGACGGGGCGGTGTTTTCGCCGAGATGGAAGAGCTTCATCCCCGCTTCGCCGCGACGGGCGACGATCCGGTCCGGCGGCAGGAGCTTCCAGTCGAATTCGCCGTCGCGGTTGTTGAAGAGCCAGTGCCAGACGGTTTTCACCGGTTCACTGCTTGCGATCCGGTCGACTACAAAAAGCGCGTGGCTCCCGGCGAGGATGGTGAAACGTTCGAACCGGGTGATCGGCCCGCCGTAGGCTTCGGCGGCGTCGTTGGCGAAGACGGTCACGTTCTCGGCGTTCCCGGCGAGGAGCAATTTCCCGCCGTGCGGCGGGGGCGGATCGAGTTTCCGGTCCGCATCGAAATGCCGCCCCGGCGTCGTTTTCTGGCCGATGACTGCGCCGTTCCATTCGAATGTGCAGGTGTTGTGGCTGCCGGCGTCGAGATCGAGGTTGCGCGTCCAGCTCCGGTAGCAGCTGTGGCCGGGATCGGCGAGCAGCCGCTCGCGGCGGTGGACGAGGATCAGGCTGTTGGCGTCATGGTGGAGATGGCCGAGCGCGTGAAGCCCCGCCGAACCGGCGCGGAAGCCGAGCACGGTTTCCGTGTCTCCCGCACCGCTCCGCGCGACGCAGTCGCCGTTGGAGAAGGCGGCGCAGGGAACCGCCCCGTCCCCGGCGGCGGGCGCGGCAGCCTGCCGGTAGAGGAGCAGCGAGAGGAAGCCGTAACGGTTCAGGAAGCCGAAACTGCTGCGGTCGAACGGCCCCTGCATCGGGTTCGCCGCGTAGAGTTCGTCGAACATGCG
>CAYSZM010000294.1:0-3494 GCA_964435365.1 uncultured Victivallis sp.
CAATCGAATGCTTCGACTGGAGCGGTTCGAGGACGCCATAGCCGGATGCGGCGGCGAGTCCTTCGGCGATGCCGCCCGCCGAGCCGATTCCGCCCGGCCCACCGTGCACGACGGCGGCGCGAAAAGGTGGTGTTCCATATTGACGAATCATGATGCGGAATATAGCACCCGGATGGGGTAAAGGCAAGTCTTATCCCGCAAAATCACCGGGGGCTGGCCTGCAAATAGAGCCTTCCCGTATCCAAGTCATAGACCGCGCTGTATCCTCCGCCATTGGATCGATGGTGAGAGGAGCGCAATCCCCGCCGGATTTCAACCGATTCCTCCGGCGTTCGGATTCGCCAGAAATAAAACCGTTCCGGTTTGTCGATGGTTTCAATTTCCGGGCGCGCCCATTTCCGGAATGCCTCCTCGGTACAGAGGCATTCAAATTCCGTTGCGGAATAACTGCGGAAATACGAGATATCCGTCGCGCCCTCAGGGACGAAGACGATATCCCGGCACTCTTCCGCCGTCACATGGTTTCCGATTGCCGGGCGTTCGTCCTGAAGTATGATCGAAGAAATTCCCGCAATCGTCAGGATGAGTGGAAGGCAGAGACATCCGATCGAAATTCGAATGGGAATCTTTGCTTTTCTGAAGACCAGGAAATAGAGCAAGCCGAACAGCGGACAGATGAGAATCAGAATGACCAGAAACAGGATTTGCCGCCGGGTCATTTTTTCTCCGGGGACTTTTTTTTCAAGTTCATGTTCCCGGTTGTGATGCATCATCCACCAGGCATATCCTCCGGACAGAGCGACGGAAAGAATCAAAACTCCCAACAGGAACGGGGTCGGCTTCTGATATGAGAAGATGATTTCTCCGATCAGCATGAATGTCGTAAAGGCCGCGAGGAATCCAGTAAGGAAATCGAGTAAAAAAAGCAGAATTTCTTTCCAATACAATTTCTTCATGACATAGTCCCCCTTCTTCTGTAATTTATCATTTCAGATCCCGGAATACAATGCGGGGAGACGATTCCCGCTTGTATTCCTCCGCGGTTCCGGTTATCTTATATCTGAGAGCCAACCTACGAGAGGGATTATGACGACCTGGGAACGCATGAGCAGCGGAAAGCTCTATTTCTGCACCGACCCCGAAGTGGCGCGCGAGCAGCTCGCCTGCCTCGATAAACTTTACGATTTCAACCAGACCCGTCCGACCGAGATGGAGACGCGCAATGCGCTCTTGAAGGAGATTCTGGCCGAAGTCGGCGAAAACTGCTACGTCGAGCCGCCGCTTCGCGCCAACTGGGGGCGCAACACCCACTTCGGCGACAACGTCTACGCCAACTTCAACCTGACGCTGGTGGACGACACCGACATCTACGTCGGCGACTCGGTCATGTTCGGGCCGAATGTCACCGTGGCCACGGCGGGCCACCCGGTGGACCCGGAGTTGCGGCGCAAAGTCGCGCAGTTCAACATCCCGGTGCGCATCGGCAACAACGTCTGGATCGGCGCGGGCACGGTCATCCTGCCCGGCGTCACCATCGGCGACGACAGCGTGATCGGTGCCGGAAGCGTGGTGACCAAAGACATTCCGCCGGGCGTCGTCGCCGTCGGCAACCCCTGCCGCGTGCTGCGCGAAATCGGCGAACGCGACAAACAATTCTACTACAAAGACCGCGAAATCGATCTCGATTGAAAGGGCATTCGGCGTGGACGAAATCGGGAAAACGGATGATTCCGCCTCGCTTCCGATTGTGCGGGAAGGCGAGGTTTATCTGCCGGAAAAGCGTCGGCTGGAACCGGATTCCGCCGCCTTTCTCGCCGAAGTCGCCTCCTGCCTTCCCCCCGATGTGTCCGGAACCGTCGCGGCGCGGCGCAGGACCGCCCGGCGCGGCTACCGGCGCATCGAAATCGCGCTCATTTTGCTGGCGCTGGCCGGAATCGCCTGGCTGGTCTGCCGGAGTTTCCCGCAGCCGCTCCCGGCGCGGCCGTTCCTCTTCGAGTGGCGCTACGACGGCCCGCGTTTCCCGGCCGATTCGCCGGAGCTCGGGCGCTACCGCAAGGTGCGTGCCGATTTCGACGCCGGGCGCTACGAGGCGGTCATCCGGGAGCTGAACGATCCGCTTGCCGCCGCGCTCTGGCAGCGGAACACCGCCGGAAACGAGGAGCTGTTTTACCTCTATTTCGTCTCCTGCGGCAAATCGGTTTCGCCGGAGACCGATTGGCGGCGCGCTGCCGGATTCGCCGACGAGCTGGTCAAAAGCGACCCCGACAATCTCCAGTGGCGTTACCTCCGGCTTCTGCTCGAACGGCGGAAATGGGAGAGTTACAGCGAGTTCTATCAATCGCTCCGCCGTGCGCCGGATGCGGCGTGGGAGAAACATCTCGCCGCCGTCCGCTCCGCGCTGCGCGAATTGCGGCTGCTGCGCGGCAAAGTGCAGGAGCGCAAAGAGTTTCCCGGCGACCGTGGCGCCCTCCTCAAGCGGCTCGATCTCTGGGAGGCGGAATTCCTCGTTTTTGCCTGGATGCTCGAAGGCGGGCGCAGTTCCGCCGTCTTCCCCGACAACGCCGATTCGCCCGGTGTCGCCGACCGCGAAACCGCCTGGCTGATTACCCGCGATTATCCGGACGATATCGACGCGCTCGAACTCCGGCGCTTTGTCCTTACCGTTCTCCTGGAACAGGATAAGCCGCTCAACCGCATTTACTGGAACGGCGAGCCCCGCTCCGTCCGCGTCCCGCTGGAAGAGGAGCTGCATAAAATCGACGCCCGCCTCGCGGCGGCGAAGGAGGCGAAATGAAACCCCTTCCACTCAAATCAACCCGCGACTGGCTCTGCGCATCGGAGGGAAACGAACAGGGCGTTTCCGGGTTCCGGAGCTGGCGGTTCTGGGTGGTGCTGGCGCTCTATCTGGTTGGATTCCTGCTGTTTGCCCGCGATCCCTTTTTCTGGCGCGGCGGAGTCTTTTCGTATCAGCAGGGGATGGTGACGCTGTTGCTTGCGTTTGTCATCACCGCCTCGCTCTGCTGGGAGATGATGCTTTTCGGGCCGCCGCGCGGGGCGAATCTGCTGCTTCAGTTCGCCATGTGCCTGCCCGCGTTTCTGTTTCTCGCCCGGATCACGGCGTCGCCCTCCGCGCCGCCTCCTGATGTCGGCGTGGTTTCCGTCGCGCTCACCGGCGTGTTCCGCTTTCTCCAGCTCGACAAGCTGCTCTCGTACATCCCGTTCTGGATTCGCGACCTCTTCGCCAACTGGCAGGTTACGCTGTTCTTCATGGTGGTGATGGCGGCGCTCAGCTTCCGCAAGCTCGGAATCCGGCTTTCGCTGCTGTTCCTGCTGGTGGCGGGCGGATTGTTCTCGGTTTTCGCCGGGCCGGTCGCGCCGTCGGGATACCTGATCGGCGGACTGCTTTGCGTCGCCGCCGGGATGGCGCTTCAGTTCAGCCGCTGCGAACGCACCGTCTACTACGAGAACATCGTGGACCGGCTGGCGGCGGCGCC
>CAYSZM010000295.1:0-3493 GCA_964435365.1 uncultured Victivallis sp.
TTCCGCGACGATCAACCCGATCGGTTTGTCTTTCCGTGATTTCATGGCTTCCTCCGTTGTTGAAATGTTTTTCCTCACCGCTTGCCGCCTTCGATTTGTGCTTTCATATCCTGCAGCCACTGGAGATGGTTCCGCTCCTGCTGCCGGATCTGGTCCACCGTGTCCCGGTGCCGTGCGTCGGTGAGCTTGCCGAAGGCATCGATGAAGCGGATCGAATCCCGTTCCAGGTTCATGCCGAGTTCCAGCACCTCGGCCGGCTCGGCGCACCGCGCCGCCTGTTCGGGGTCGAAGCGGAACCGCTCATCGATGATTTCGCGCAGGTAGCCGCGATATTCCTCGTCCGCCTCCCCTTCTCCGGCGAGGCGACTGCGCAGTCCTTCGTAGACGGTGCGGTGCCGCTTCTCCTGTTCGGCGAGCTGGGCGAAGAGCTGCGCCAGCAGCGGATTGCGCTGGCGGCGCGCCTGTGCGCCGTAAAAATCGGCGCCCGCGATCTCCAGTTCGATCATGTTGTTGACCAGGTCGGCCAGGTCGTAACGGATGCTCATGACGGTCCTCCCTTCAGTGCGCGGCGGGTTTCAAATTGCAGTCGGCGCGGTAGGCGCTGCCGCTGAAATCGATCCATTCGGCGACCCGCGTGAGCGGATGGAGCCGGACGCCCTCAAGCACCGCGTCGCGGAAAAGCGGGTAGCCGGTTCGATCGACGATGTAGCCGATGTGCTCCTTGTCGAGGCTGCGGTCGATGTGCGCGTCGACGAATCCGACCGTGTTTTTGATCACCTGGACGACGGCGTCCTCCTCCGCCCAGTCGAGAAATGTCCGGGCCAGCCGGGGCTGCTTCTTGCCGGTGCGCCCCATGATGACCAGCCGGAAGAAGCGGGTCCGGCTGCGGGTCATCGCCCCGGTGGGGCATTTGAGCACGCATTCGCCGCAGCCGATGCAAAGTTCGGGAGTGCGCCGGACGGCGAAATTCTCCTCCTTGAGCGCGCCGGTCACCCGCCGCCGACAGTTTTTCACGCAGGCGTTGCAACTGATGCAGCGGTTCTCGTCATACTGCGGCTCGGTCATGCCGATGATGCCGAAATCCTGGAGCTGCGCCTTGGCGCAGTCGTTGGGGCAGCCGGTCACCGCCACTTTGAAGTGAAGGTCGTTGGGATAAAGTTCGCGCTCAATGCGCTGCGCCAGCGCGGTGGTGTCAAAATTGGCGTAAGGACAGACCCGGTTGCCGATGCAGCCGGAGATGTTGCGCGCCCCGGCGGCCGGATACCCGCCGTCGGGGTTGTCGAGCGGGATGCCGAGCATTTCGAGCAGCGGCCGGATCTTGACGTTGATCTCGGGAATCGCCTCGAAGGGGATGCCCGGCAGTTCGAATCCCTGCCGGGCGGTGAGATGGATGGTTCCGTTCCCGTAGGTTTCGGCGATCTCCCGGATCAGCGGCAGGAAGGAGCTCTCCAGATGGCCGCCCGGCACCCGGATCCGCAGCGCGGTGACGCCCCGGTGGCGGGTGATGCGGTAGGCGTTCTTTTTGAGTGCTTTGGTGTTGATGTCCATATTCCTCCTCCGCTAATCAAGCAGTTTCCGGGCCCGGGCGTAGCTGAACACCGGCCCCTCCAGGCACACGTAGGTATCGTCGATCTTGCAGTGGCCGCATTTGCCCAGGCCGCAGCTCATCCGGCGTTCGAACGAGACGGTGATCGCCGTCTCCGGCATTCCCCGCCGGAGCAGGGCGAGGGTGGAAAACTTCATCATCGGCGGCGGCCCCACCACGATCGCCTCGGTCGGGCCGGGACGGAAGGCGAAGGTTTCGATATGGTGCGTCACCAGCCCGGTCTGCCCGGTCCAGCGGTCGTCGCCGCGATCGACGGTGAGGATGACGCCGGCCGCCGCCCGCCAGCTCCCGATCTCCGCGCCGAAGAGTACGTCGGACGGCGATTTGAAGCCGAGAATCAGGTCGAAACCGGTCAGTTCGCCGCGGTTGGCGACGAAGTGGCGGATCAGGCTCTTGACCGGCGCCAGCCCGGTTCCGCCGGCCACGACCAGCAGGTTTTTGCCGCGGTAGACAGCCGGGTCGAACCCGTGCCCGTAGGGGCCGCGCGCATAAACCATGTCGCCGGGACGGAGCGCGAAGAGCCCGGCGGTCACCCGGCCGACGTTGCGGATGGTCAGCTCAAGCCAGCCGGAACCGAAGTCGCTGATTGAAATCGGCGCTTCGCCCAGTCCAGGCAGCGACAGCTCCAGGAATTGGCCGCAGCCCGGAGTCAGGTCCGACTCCAGCCGGAAGGTCCGGTCGATCGCCGTCTGCGGCGTCACCGCCAGTACCCGGAACGGACGGGGCAGATAGGGGTTATTCATGGTCCGCCTCCCGGATGATGCGTTCGAGCCGGTTGATGCAGTTGGAGAACGAAATGTATTCGGGGCAGACATCGTCGCAGCGACCGCAGCCGACGCACATGTGAACGCCGAACCGGCGCTGGAAGTCGTTGATTTTGTGCATGGTCTTAAAGCGCATGCGGTCGCCGTTCCTCTGCCGGAACGCGTGCCCTCCCGCCATGTCGGTAAAACCGTCGATATGGCACCCGGCCCAGACCCGCCGCCGCTCGCCGAGCGAGCCGTCGCGGTCATATGTGACGTCCTGCATGCTGAAGCAACTGCATGTGACGCATGAGGTGTTGCAGCGGCCGCAGGCGATGCAGCGGCCGGTGTACTCCTGCCACAGCGGATCCTGAAAGACCGCCTCGGCATCGATCTTCTCCGGCGCGGGGAGGTTGACCCGGATCCGGTTGGCGTCGACGAATTCGAGGAACGGCGCGATGTCCTCCCCGGCTTCGAAAACCGGCGCAAACACGGGGTCTTTGACCTCAACCCGCACTCCGTCTGGCCCGAACCGGAACGCGCAGGCGTAATCGTCGGTGCGGTTGGCGTTCATCGAGACGCAGAAACAGCTCTCGAAACTCTCGCGGCATTCGATGAGGAAGAATTTCACCCGTTCGCGCCGCCGGGCGTAGTAGAAATCCGGCTCCCCGCCGTTGTTCAGGAACACGGTGTCGAGGCGGTGGATGCCGTTGATGTCGCATGGCCGCAGGAACAGGATCGCCGGGCGGTCGTCGAACGCGGCGGCGGTGGTCTCCCGCTCCTGGAAATGGAACAGCGTCTCCCGGATCGGGAAGAGGCATTCCTTGGGGCTGAACCAGGTTTTGCCTTCGAGATAGAGCTCATTCCGCGCGGCGAACTCGCCGTAACCGGTGGTCTCGCTGTCGGAGCAGGGGCCCCGGCCGGGAAAGCGCCGGGGGCCGAACAACCGGTAGTCGCGCCCCAGTTGCGCCAGCGCCCGGTCGAAGTTTTCGTCGGTCAGTTTTCGATTCATACGGCGTGGCTCCTCCTCTGGTAAAAGGGGGCGCCGGGCCGGAACTTCGCCGCTCCGGCCCGGTTCTGTCGATTGGAACGTTCGCTTACTTTCCGGCCATGATCGCGGCGACGTCTTCGGCCACCTGTCCGG
>CAYSZM010000296.1:0-3419 GCA_964435365.1 uncultured Victivallis sp.
TTCTTCTTGAGCTCGGCGAAGAGATACTGGAGCTTGTCGAGCTGGGCGGGGTCGATGGTCAGGCTGTCCTTCGCCTTGGAGTCGAGCAGCCCGCTTTCGAAATGGTGGAAGCGGATCGTATTGTAGCCGAGGCTGTCGAGCTGTTCGACGAGTTCGGCGACCATGTCGCGGGAGAGGTAGTTCGCGCTGCCGACCAGGTTCGGCCCGAGAAGCCGGAGCCGTTTGCCCGGCGCCTTTTCAAACCCGAGATGCCCCTCTTTGGTGGCGACGACGAAACCGTAGGTCCCGGCCGGAACCTTGTCGCGGAAGACCGAGAAATCGAGCGGAGAACCGGCGACCGTCTTGCGGCCGAAATCGATCGGCAGCCAGTTCGGGCCGTTTTTCACGATGAAATCGCTTTTGCGCTGGAACCGGGTGCGGCCGTCGGCAAGCGCCGCACCGGCCACCATCCAGATGACCGAATCCCCCTCGCCTTTGCGGAATTCCAGGTGTTTCGGCACGTCCTTGAGCGGAAATTCGGAGAGGTAGAGCCCGACCGTGGAACTCGGCACCTTGCCCTGCCAGACGACATGCGCATTGGGTCCGTCGGCGGGGGTGTACCAGTTGCCGCAGTCGCGGCCGCCGACCACCGGAATCTCTTCTTTGGAGCCGTCGGCGTAAGTGACCGCGACCGTACCGACGGCGGCGGGCGGCATCGGCGTCCAGCCCGAAGCATGGAGGAGATACAATGTCTTCATCCCCTTCGGCGCCTTGCCGAGGTCAACCCCGGCGGAGGCGGGGAAAGTGCGCCCGAGAATCACGCAGGATTTGCCGCCGTTGGCGGCGGGGTCGACCGTATCGACGCGGACTCCGGCATAGGTGCCCTGCCCCGGCTCGAAACTGCGCAGGTCCATCTCCGGCCCCTGGTCGGTCCAGCCGCCCTTGCCGTCGCCGGACTGTTCGTCGCGGAAGCTCCCGGTGAAAGCGGCCGAAAGGTCGAGCGGATGCGATTTCACATCGGTGCGGGTGAACGACGCCGCGAATTCGAGATTGAGATCCCACTTCGCCACGTCGCCGGTGCGCCCCGCGCCGTCCGGCGGCAGGATGCGGAGCTGGTAGTAGCGGCCGTCGTTGCGGTCGAAATATCCGGCCAGAATCGCGATGAAGTCGCCGGAGATGACGATTTCGCCGTCGGGGTCGGAGATGGAGAGTTTCTTCACTCGGCGGTCGAAGAGATTGGCGCGCGCCTTGTCGGACTTCATTTCGAACGGCTTGCCGTCGAAGGCGACGGCAATCCCCCGGTCCGCCGGCAGGTCGACTGAGAGGTAGAGCAGCTTGCAGGGAACCGGCTTGTCGGAGGCGGCCAGCTTCCACTCGGCGGAAAACCGGTCGGCAGCGAGGGCGCGGACCGACTCCTCGAAGCGGAAGCCGTCCAGCGCGCCGCGCAGCTCGAAGTTCCCCGCGTCCCGTTTCGGGTACCCGACTTCGGCGACGATGCCCTGCTGCCCGCTGTACGCCCACTTGTCCCCGTAGTAACGGCCGACCCGGAAGGAGAACCGGGAGTCGAGCATCCAAGACCCGTCGTCTTTCAGCTTCAGGAACTTCGGCAATTCCGCGGAAAAGAGCGGAGAAGCCAGAAAGCAGGTAAGAAGAATCCATTTGAAGATACTGCGCATGACGTTTTTCCTCCGGACGGTGTTATTGCGCCGTCACACTCCATTTTTCGTTGTAGAAACTGCCGGTGGAACCGTTCCAAACTTCCGTCCGGTTCAAGGCTCCGACATGCCCGTCATAATAACTCACATTGAGGCCGGTGGAGTGGCGATAGGCCGGAATGTTGTTGTTCGTGCTGCTGTACGCTTCGCCGATGGTGCCGTACCAGACGGAATATTCCGCCCGGCTGTAGGAGGTCAGCCAGTCGGTGGCGTCCATATACTGGAATTTGCGTGAAGGATGCACGACCTGACCGCTTTTGCGCGCCCGGAACGTGTTCGGGTCGTAAGACGGATACCCTTCGCGGGAGAGCCCGTAAGACCGGTCCATCTGGAAACAGCCCGGATAGGAGGTGCTGGTCTGGCTGAGCGCCAGCGTCGCGTTCGGACAGATCATCCCCTTCGGCCAATACGTCGACTGGACGGCTCCGAGCCCGAGATAGGAACGCAGCTGAAATCCCCAGCGGAGATTCGAGTAGGGGCCGCCGCTGGAATTGAGTCCCGGCATCCACCCGCCCCAGTCGCCTTCATACATCAGCGAACTGCGCGAAAGCTGCGACAGGTTGTTCAGACAGTTGTTGCGGCGGGCCCGTTCCCGCGCCTGATTCAGTGCCGGCAGCAGCATCGACGCCAGAATCGCAATGATTGCGATCACGACGAGGAGCTCGATCAGCGTAAATTTCCCGCGTCTCATGACTCTCTCCTTCCGATTGATGGTTCCGTTCATTTGCATATCCCTTGCGAAATCGCTGCCTTAATAATATCCGGCCGGATTGGTTGCGATATCGGTCGCCCAGAAGTATCCGCCGTCATTGTTCTGAGTGTTGGGAATCGCGTCCAGCTTGACCAGTTTGGCGTGGCCGTCGGCGAAAGCGACATTGGTTCCGGCGTTGTTGCCGTGGCGGAGCGTTCCGCCGTTTTCAATAATCACGCCGCGATAATGGGCGGAAGGTCCGCGCCAGGTCGCGGTGGTGCCCCGGTCGATATCCATGAACGCGGCCCGGGCGGAGGGCCCTTTGATCTTGGTGATTTTCCGCTCGATGACCGAGGTTCCGGAAGAGGTGGGGTATTCGTCCGAGGCGAATCCGCGGGTGTTGATCCCGTAATGACGGTGCCCGATGTAGGAGAAGTCCGTCGCCGGAAGCGGCGCGGTCTGCGACGGGCAGAGGAACGGCGACCGCTTCTGCGCCCTGAGCCAGCACCAGTCGATTTTGTTCAGGTCGGTGGCATAAGTGGTGTCGACGTAAGCGGCATACAGAACATCCTGCCACTTTCCGCGCGCACTGCCGGAACTGCGGCCCCAGTTGGAGAGAGCGTTGGGGATGATGTCGTGGTTGTCGCTGATGTAGCTGATCAGATAGTGACCGACCTGCTTCTGATTGGAAAGGCAGGAGATATCCCTGCTCTTGGCCCGCGCCTGGTTCAGCGCCGGGAGAAGCATCGAAGCCAGAATCGCAATGATCGCGATCACCACCAAGAGTTCAATCAGCGTGAAATTTCGGCGTTTCATCTCCATTTCCTCCGTTTCAGTTGGCCGTTCTTTTTTGTCTATACGTATCAACATCATGGTAAAAAAAACCTATGCCGATTCCCGGACGATCAGCCGGCAGGGAATCGAAACAAAGCGGCTGTGCTTGGGGTCGGCGAGGACCGCCAGCAGTTCAGACACCAGGGACGCGGTGATTTCGCGCCGGGGCTGCTCGACCGAAGTGAGCGACGGCGTGGTGA
>CAYSZM010000297.1:0-3409 GCA_964435365.1 uncultured Victivallis sp.
TGCTATGTAGCTGTTTCGCTTCGCGCCGGTAGCCTCCGGCGGGCAGGGCGCTTCGGCATTCCCCAAAAAGTTGCCACCCTTCGGCCACGGGCCTCGGGTCCCGCCTTTGGCGGGCTTCGGGTACTTTTCGGGGGCCCCGCTCTCCGGCATTCCGTGCGGCTTCGCCGTACTCGTGCCTGCGAGAAAGGTACTTTTCTTTTTTTACACCCCGACCGGCAAACGTGCCGGCGCCGGGTAAGCCCCCCCTCAGAACAACGATGGCTGCTCCGGCGGCGGATCGATGATCTCGCGCACCGGCCGGAAGCTGCGGCGGTGCATCGGCGTAACTCCCAGCTCACGCAGCGCCTCCAGATGCCGGGCCGTCCCGTAACCCTTGTGGTCGGCAAAGCCGTACCCCGGATATACCCCGTCCAGCTCAACCATCAGCCGGTCGCGGTGGACTTTTGCCACGATACTCGCCGCAGCGATGCTCGCCGACTTCGCGTCGCCCTTCACAATCGCCCGCGACGGCAGCGGCAACCCCTTCACCGGTCGCCCGTCCACCAGAATGAAGTCCGCCCGTTTCAACTGCTCCACCGCCCGCCGCATCGCCAGATGCGTCGCGTTGAGAATGTTCATCAGGTCGATCGTCTCGACATCCACCTCACCAATCCCGATCTGCACGCCGGGAATCGCAAAAATCGCCTCGCGCAACTCCTCGCGCAACTCTTCAGTCAACTGCTTCGAATCGTTGACGCACGGCAGCTCCGCCCCGCGCGGAAACACCACCGCGGCAGCCACCACCGGACCCGCCAGCGGACCCCGGCCCACCTCGTCCACCCCGGCGACGAATTCGAACCCGTCCGCCCAGCACTCCCGCTCAAAGCGGAACAGCTCGTCCCCCTCCGTCAAAAAATGTTCCATTTTTGCTCCAAAAGTTGTGGCAGGAAGGAGACTCGCCCCCACCCCGTCCTTTCAAAAAAAGCGGAGTACGCGGGCTGTTTCGGGCAGCACCGATCATTGGTCGTTTGATGGCTACAGAGCATCATTTTCGATTTCGATTGCTTCTCTAAAGAAAGAGGGGAAGGAGAACAAATTCCCCTTCCCCCGATTCCGGCATCTCTTTTGAAGGAGATGTTATTTGACGCGGAGTTCCTTGACGCGCGCAGCCTTGCCGATCTTGCTGCGGAGATAGTAGAGCTTCGCGCGACGGACGTCGCCGCGACGGACCACTTCGATCTTCGCGATGCGGGGGCTGTTGATCGGGAAGACGCGCTCGACGCCTTCACCGGCCTGGACGCGGCGGACCGTGAAGGTCTCTTCCACGCCCTGTCCGCGACGGGCAATCACGGTGCCCTGGAACTGCTGGATACGCTCATTGCCGCCTTCGATGATCTTGACCGAAATCTTGATCGTGTCGCCGACGTTGAATTCATGACGCTCCGGCTTCACCTGTTCGTTACGAATCTTGTCGAGTATGTTCATTTTGAACCTGCCTCCATTGTTTTCAAATACTGTTCCCATAAATCCGGCCGCCGTTCCCGGGTCAGCCGTTCCGATTGGGCTCGCCGCCATGCGTCTACCCGCCCGTGGTCCCCGGAAAGCAGAACCTCCGGGACCGTCAGCCCCCGGAATTCCGGAGGACGCGTATACTGCGGGTATTCGAGCAACCCCGACGAGTGCGACTCGTCGACGCTCGATTCATCGCTGCCGAGCACGCCCGGCAACAGCCGGACGACCGCATCGGCCATCACCATCGCCGCAAGATTTCCGCTGGTCAGGACGAAATCGCCCAACGAAAATTCCCGGTCGACCGCGAGCTCAATCGCTCTTTCATCAACTCCCTCGTAGTGGCCGGCGACCATGATCAGATGCTCATGATTCGCCAGCTCGCGGGCGGCCGATTGCGTGAATCGCTCGCCCCTCGGGGAAGTCAGGATCACCATGCTTCCGGGTTTTCTCAGGTCCTCCACCGCCTTGACCAGCGGCTCGACCTTCATCAGCATCCCCGGACCGCCGCCGTACGGTTTATCATCCACCGTACCGCGGGCGTCATCCGCATAGTTCCGCAAATCGACCGCTTCGATCCGGACCAGGTTCCTGGCCGCGGCACGCCCGACGATGCTCTCGCCGAGCGGTCCCGGAAACATCTCCGGGAACAGCGTCACGATATCGATCCGCATGATCCTCACAGAACCGTTTTCAATCGAGGACTTCGACCGAGACCCGCTTGCGCTGGCGCCCGGCCGCGCCGGAGACCAGCGAACGGATCGCCATGATGGTCTTGCCGCGCTTGCCCACGATCTTGCCGATATCTTCCTTCTTGCAACTGATCTGGATCGAGCAGCCTTCTTCCGTTTCTTCGGTGCGGATGCTCACTTCGTCCGGATTGTCGACCAACGCGCGAACCACGTAATCGACGAACCCTTCCAGATCATGCAGACTTCCGCCGGAACTGCGTCCGGCCTTCACAGCCGCAGCACCCGCGCTCTTCGCGCCGGAACCGCTGCCGGTTAAAAAGTTGAACAATGCCTTAAGCATTTTTGCGTTTCCTTCTCAGTTGTGCGGAGTCAAGCCGGTCGTTTCACTCGAATGCCCGCCCCGCCGCTGTCTCCCTGATCAGGCCTCGGCGGGAGCTTCCGCCGGAGCTTCAGCGGCAGCCTTCGCAGCGGCTTCCGCTTCGGCCTTGGCCTTCGCCTCGGCTTCCAGTTTGGCTTTCGCCTTCTTCGAGAGAGACGGCTTTTTGACGATATCCTTCAAATTGCGTCCGTCCTTGGCGCGATTCAGAATCGCCTCGACGGTTTCGCTGAAATCGGCGCCGACGCCCTTCCAGTAATTCGCACGCTCGAGGTTGATCTTTTCCTCTTTCAGGCGCGGATTGTAGTAGCCGAGCTCTTCAATCGCTTTGCCGTCCCGGCTCGAACGCTGATCCATCACGACTACGCGGAAGCAGGAAGCGTTGCGAGTCCCGGTGCGCTTCAATCTGACTTTGACCATAAAACCTTGTTACCTCTTTTTGCTTTGTCCAAGTTCGATCGCTGGTACCATTCAGACATAGGAAACCCCTTTCCGCCGCGGGAACAGCCACGTTTTCTTCCGCGGCAGAAGCACTTCCGGAACTCACAGGCCCGAGGATTGGCCATAAGTTCTGATGTGTCTGCGATACAAGAAACTTTAATATAACAGGTTGTCCCTGTTTATGCAAGACCGGTTCATGCAAAAAATCGGTTTTTCCCGCGAAAATCGGGAACTCTCTCTTTCTTCACTTGCATTTCAGCGGAGAAGCGGTATCTTAAACGGCAAAACAACCGGTTGTATTTTTTCCATTCCGTGATCATTATAAGGATATCGAGAACATGCTGCAGCGAGAATTCGACCTTTACCTGGACCGCGCCCGCCATTTTTACAAACGGCTGGCCGATGAACTGTT
>CAYSZM010000298.1:0-3338 GCA_964435365.1 uncultured Victivallis sp.
CAGTTCGTGCGGATAGGCTTCGATGCGGGTTTCGGGAGCGGGGATGCCGACCTGTTTCAACAGCGAAATCACCTCTTTCCGGCGGTCGGTCACTTCCGGGCGGTGCAGTTCGAGCACCTCGGCGATCTGGCCGCCGATGCGGAACACCGGGTTGAGCGAGACCGAGGGCTCCTGAAAGATATAGGCGATCCCGCCGCCGCGCACCTTGCGCAGCCGCCGGGGCGGCACGTGGGCGAGGTCGAGCTCGCCGGTTCGCGCGCGGAAGCGGATTTCATCCGCCGAGACACGGGCGGGCGGCGTCGGCAAAAGCGAGGTCAGCGCCAGGCAGCTGATGCTTTTCCCGCAGCCGGACTCCCCGACCAGCGCGAGGATTTCCCCCCGTTCCACCTCGAACCCGATGCCGTCCACCACCGGCGGCGTCGAGCGGCCGAACGCGATGCGGAGATTGTTTACGGTCAATAAAGCCATAGTAGCAAAAAGCCGTTTCCGTTTTCGGAGAATATAACATGAAATGCGTCAAGATTCCACAATATTTCATGCCCGGCGGTAGAAAAAAGAGAAATTCGCGGCTATATTACATCCGAAGGGTATGGATTGGAACGTTGAATGGACCAACGGAAAGAGGGTGCATGGAAAGAGCAATGATTTCGGGGCGGGGGTTGATTTCCCCCATCGGCGGAACCGTGGCGGAAAACGAAGTCGGGCTCAGGTCCGGCAGGAGCGGAATCATCCGTGAGGCTTCCTTTGTCGAAAATAATCTCGAAAGTCTGGTCGGCGGCAGCGTAGGTGAAGTTCCGCCCTGTCCCCTCATCGATCGCAAGACACTGCGATTCTGTCCTCCGGTGAGTGTCATGTCGGTTGTCGCAGTGCTCGAAGCGATTGCCGAGTCGGGCATTTCGCTCGACGAGCTTCGCACCATGCGCGTCGCGGTGATCGGCGGCGTGGCCGGTGGCAATTATCTCGAACTTTACCAGCAGACCGAAGGCTACCTCAAATCGAACTGCCGGCTCCGCAATGTCAGTCCCTACAGCGTTCCGCGCATCATGCCGTCGAGCGCGGTGGCGACCATTTCTCTGCTTCTCGGGCTCACCGGGGAGTCCTACGATATTTCCGCCGCCTGCGCCTCCAGCGCGATTTCGGTGATGGTCGGCGCCCGGCTGATCCGTTCCGGGCAGTACGACGTGGTGATCGCCGGCGGCGCCGAGAAGCTCGACTGGGTACAGGCGCTCGGGTTCTGCGCCTGCCGCGCGCTCTCGCGCAATTTCAACGACACGCCGGAACGGGCGAGCCGCCCCTTCGACCGCGACCGCGACGGCTTCGTGCTGGCCGAGGGTGCGGCTTATATGGTGCTGGAATCCGAAACGCACCTCAAGGCGCGCGGCGGCCGGGCGATCTCCGAGGTCTCCGGCGTCGCCTCCAACAGCAACGCGAGAGACATGGTCGTGCCTGACGCCGCCGCTTCGGCGAACGTTATGCGCGCAGCGGTCGCCGACGCCGGGCTCCGCCCCGAGGACATCGGCTACGTCAACACCCACGGCACCGGAACTCCGGTCGGCGACCCGGTGGAGCTCGCCGCCATCCGCGACGTGTTCGGCTCGAAGTGTGCGATCAACAGCACCAAGTCGCAGACCGGCCACATGGTCGGAGCGACCGGCGCGGCCGAGATCATCTTCACTTCGCTCATGCTCGAACACAATTTCCTGTCGAAATCGCTCAATATCGACAATCCGGACCCGGAATCCGGCTGGGCCGACCTGGTCCGCGAATACCGCGAGGGCGTCAACATCCGCCACGGCATTTCGAACAGCTTCGCCTTCGGCGGCTCGAACGCCGCGCTGGTGATCTCCGACTGCGGGAACGGGCGGTGAAGGGCTCGGGGAAACCGCCGCGGCCGAAATTGCCGGACTGGCTTAAAGTGCGGGTCCGCGCGGGCGGCAGCGGCGGCGAAGTCGCCGGAATCCTCCGCGATCTCCGGCTCAACACGGTCTGCTCCGGCGCGCTCTGCCCGAACATCGGCGAATGCTTCTGCTCCGGAACCGCCACGTTCCTCATCATGGGCGGGAGCTGCACGCGCAACTGCAAATTCTGCGCGATCGACCACGATCCGCACCCGGCCCCGCCCGAGGCGGACGAGCCGGAGCGCCTCGCCGAAGCGGCGGCGCGGCTCAAACTCAACTACGTGGTGGTCACCAGCGTCACCCGCGACGACCTGCCGGACGGCGGCGCCGGAATTTTCGCCGCCGTCATCGAAGCGCTCCGCCGCCGGCTGCCGGAGGCGGGCGTCGAGGTGCTGACCCCCGATTTCAACGGCGACCGCGCGGCGATCGCGGCGGTGCTCGCCGCGAAACCCTCGGTGTTCAACCACAACATCGAGACGGTCGAACGGCTGTCGAACGAAATCCGCACCCGCGCGACCTACCGCAAATCGCTCGAAGTGTTGAAGATCGCGGCGGAAACCGGCGGCGGAATTCCCGTCAAGTCCGGCATCATGCTGGGCCTCGGCGAGAGCGACGAAGAAGCAGTCCAGGCGCTGAAGGACCTGCGCGGCGCCGGGGTGTCGATCGTCACCGTCGGCCAGTACCTGCCGCCGTCGGCGGAACACTGGCCGCTCGCCCGTTTCGTCACCCCGGAGGAGTTCGCCCGCTTCGGCGAAATCGCCAGGGAGCTCGGCTTCTCCGCCGTGGCCAGTTCACCCCTGGTGCGCAGCAGCTATCACGCCGGGGAACTGGTGAGGGCCCGCTGACCGCAGATTCAGAGCCAGAGCGAAGAGACGGTTTCCGCGGTGCGTTCGCCGATCAGGCGGCTGCCTTCCGGGGTGTAGTGAAAGCCGTCGCCCGAGCAAAGTTCGGTACGCCCGGCGAGGAACGAGTACATATCATCGACGGGGATGCCTTGGGCGGCCATCACTTCGGCGGCGATGCGGTTGCGGCGGATGACAATTTCGTTGCGCGGGTCGAACTTCGCCGGATCGCCGTTCACGGTGATCGGGGTGGAGTTGCGCCAGCAGAGGCGGGCGTGCCCGGTCAGCCGCAGAAAATCGACGAATTCCTCCAAGCCGCGCCGGTAGAACGCATCGTCGCAGTCGAGCCCGTGCAGCCCGTTGTTGAAATAGACGAAATCAATCGGGTAGTCGGAGAAGGCGAGCATGAGTTCGCGGTGGATCGCCGGGTCGCCGACGATCTTCGAGGTGGAGAACCCCGCCACGGTGGCTTTTCCGGCCAGTTTCTTCGCCGTGTACTCGCGGCTCCCGGCCACGATCGAGTCGCCGATCAGCAGCACCCGTTTGAGGTCCGAACGGCTGCTGTCGAACCAGTAAAACTGGCTCCATTCGATTTCTT
>CAYSZM010000299.1:0-3323 GCA_964435365.1 uncultured Victivallis sp.
GTTCCTTGCCGCCCGCTTCGGCTTTGCCGAACCGTGCGGTTCTCTCACATCCGCTACGCGGCGCCTACCGCGCTTTTGAATCGGTCAGAAACGTTCGGGGCCGGGGAGAGAAACCGGGCAGCAACGTCGTGGGCCGGGGAGAGAAATCGGGCAACAACGTTCGGAGCCGAAAAAAGTTCGAGCGGTTGTGCTTTACTGGCAATTCCATTTTCTCTGGCTGAAATCATATAAAATGTGAATGCTGTCGCTTTTCCTTCTATCTTTCAACTCCACCGACAGTATATTTTTCTTGAAATTACAGTCAAACAGCATATCAGTGAGTAAAAAATCCCCATACCCATTCGTATTGAAATGATATTGGGCAATCGGAGCAGTCGGTTGAGGCCATGCGGAGATTGGGGTATCAATAAAATCCGGATAATCACCGATTCCCGCAGATAAGCGATTTAACCTGTAAATGGAGAGATCAAATTGAAATGGCGGACTGTGGTCAACGACAATCCAATATAATAATTTTTCAGAATGATCCCAGAAGAAGGAAGAATAGATCTCCGTATTAGGCTGAAAATCGGGGAATTGATTGTAATAATAGATTCCGGCAAGTTGCCTTTTTTCATTTGCATTGGAATATGTGACAGCAACAGCGCAGTTTCCTTTCTGACCGTTTCCCCGTGACGCCTCATCTGTAATCTCATCCAACGTCATATTTCTCAAAAAGCGAGAAAAAAGACTTATCGCAACCTCGCCGGAATCGACCGACACCATTTCTTCCTTCAAGTGTTTTTCCTGGACCGGAGCCGCAATCGATTCCTCTGTCCATTGTGCGGCAATGAAAAGAATACAAATAAGAATGGCTATTTTTCTCATTCTCATAAGCCTCCAAATTCATATGTTTCCACAACACCTTGAACTATATCATTGCCTCCCGCCATTTACAACCCGTTTTTTGCCGGGTTGCCATATTCGGAGCTCGCGGTGGAAGGCTTCCCCCCCGCACCTCCATTTCTGCCCTGTGCCGGACTTTCATTTTCCGTGGGTTGCGCGGCACCTACCGCGCTTTTGTACCGGACAGAAAAGTTCGGGGCCGGGGAGAGTACAAAAGCTCTTCCTTTTGTTTCGCTTCACTTGCAGCAACCGGCCGCCGCTCAAAATAAAATCCGGCCTTTGAAGGAAAACGGCTTGACGGACAGCGAAATTCATGGTATAATGATTCCCAGCAGGCTCAAGCAGCAGCAAAGGGGGATTTTATGTCATCTACCGTATTTGCCGTGATTTCGTTCCTGTTCTTCACCGGGCTGGTGGCCGTGATCACCTGGCTCCTCACCCGCGGCGAGGACCTGAAAAGCCAGAACGGCTTCTTCCTCGCCGGACGTTCGCTGACCTTTCCGGTCATCGCCGGGTCGCTCCTGTTGACCAACCTCTCCACCGAGCAGATGGTAGGGCTCAACGGCGATGCTTTCACCTATGGGCTCTCGGTCATGGTATGGGAAGTGGTCGCCGTGGTCGCGCTGGTCGCGATGGCGCTCTTCTTTCTCCCCCGCTTCCTCCGCAGCGGCATCACCACCGTCCCCCAATTGCTGGAAATACGCTTCGATCGCGGCACCCAGGTCATCTGCAACCTGATTTTCCTTCTGGCTTACGTCACCATCCTGCTGCCGATGATCCTCTATACTGGCGCGCAGGGCATGGCGAGCATGCTCAATTTGAAAGAGTTGACCGGAATCCAGAATGACACCACGCTGCTCTGGGTGATGATCTGGGTGATCGGCTGGATCGGCGCCGCCTATGCGCTCCTCGGCGGATTGCGTTCCACCGCGATCTCCGACACGCTGAACGGCGTCGGCCTGCTCGTCGGCGGCTTCATGATCACTATTCTCGGCCTCTGCCTGATCGGCGGCGACGGCGGAGTCCTCGGCGGAATCCACACCCTCGGCGAAGCGATTCCCGAACACTTCAACTCCATCGGCGGCCCCAAAGACCCGGTGCCGTTCTGGGACATCTTCTCCGGCGTGCTCATCATCAACTTCTTCTACTGGTGCACCAACCAGCAGATCATCCAGCGAACCCTCGGCGCCAGCAGCCTCGCCGAAGGACAGAAAGGCGTCCTCCTCACCGGACTCCTCAAACTGATCGGGCCCCTCTATCTGGTCCTCCCCGGCATCATGGCCTACTATATTTTCGTGGTCCAGCGCGGCCAGACCCTCTCCTCGGTGCTCGCTTACGGAACGCTGGTGCGTGAAGTTCTCCCCGCCTGGCTGACCGGATTCTTCGCGGCCGTCCTGATCGGCGCCATCCTCTCCAGCTACAACTCCGCACTCAACAGCACATGCACCCTTTTCAGCCTTGGCCTTTACAAAAGCCTGTGGAAAAAGGAAGCATCCGAAATTCAGGTGGTGCGCGCCGGCAAGTACTTCGGGTTGCTGATCGCCACGTTGTCGATGTTCGTCGCCCCGCTGTTGGCGGGACAGGACAGCATCTTCACCTATCTCCAGACCATGAACGGCATCTACAACATCCCCATCTTCGCCGTCGTCCTGGTCGGCCTGCTCTCCAAACGCGCCCCCTCGGCCTCCGCCAAAATCGCCCTGGTCGCCGGCGTCATCGTCATCGCCGTCGGCCTGTTCGGCTTCCCCAACTGGGTCAAAACAACCTTCGGCGGCCAGTGGCACTTCTTCGGCGTCGTCTTCCTGCTCCTCATCGCTATGATGATGTTGTTCGCCCGGCTGAAACCCCGTCCGACTCCCTGGATTCACGAAGACTCCGGCGAAGTCAACCTGACCCCCTGGAAGTACGCCATCCCCTGCGGCATCATCCTTCTCGTCATCGTCGTCTGCATCTACGGCTATTTCGCCGACTTCTCGGTCCTCCGTGTCGCCGCCCCCGCCTCTGCCGGCGTTCCAACACCTTAACACGTCATGGGAATCGGGGGGCGCTTCGCCCCCCCTCCGAACCTCCTCCAGACCGGCAGGGTGCCCCACCCCAAAAAGTTGCCACCCTTCGGCCACGGGCCTCGGGTCCCGCCTGCGGCGGGCTTCGGGTACTTTTCGGGGGCCCCACTCTCCGGCATTCCGTGCGGCTTCGCCGTACTCATGCCTGCGAGTTGCAAAGCAGCAAACACAAAGCCGCACGCCGGGCGTGACCCAAACAAAAGAACTTGCGCCAGACGGCCGGGAACCGCAAGCGTGGGTCTATCAGATAACGAAAATGGCCTGCCAAGCCCCCGCAAAGATCTCCACATGAGCAGATTGACCGTACTCCTCGGCAACGATCTTACGGTCAGTTCTCATTCTTCCTGCAAAAACAGGCGTAGGAGTGCCCTCTCG
>CAYSZM010000300.1:0-3319 GCA_964435365.1 uncultured Victivallis sp.
TGTTCTTTTTGCCGGAGCTTTTGGCGAAGTACTTCACCATCGCGGCCGCCATGTTGGCGTAACCGGTCACGTGCGATCCCGTGAAGGAAGGCGTGTTGGCGTGAATGACGACCTTCCCTTCGGGGATCTTCTTCTCGTCGTAGGCCTTCTTGATGATCTGCACGAGGTCGTCGCCGATCACTTCCGACAGGCAGGTCGTATTGACCGCGATGATGTCCGGCTTGTACAGCGTGAAGATGTTGGTGATCGAGTCGAGCAGATTCGCCTGCCCGCCGAAAACCGAGGAGCCTTCGGAGAAGGACGAGGTCGAACCCATGACCGGGTCGTGGTAGTGGCGGGTCAGCGCGCTGCGGTGATAGGCGCAGCACCCCTGCGAACCGTGGCTGTGCGGCAGGCAGTTGTGGATTCCGAGCGCCGCATACATCGCACCGACCGGCTGGCAGGTCTTGGCCGGGTTGACGGTCAACGCTTTGCGTTCGGTGATTTCATCGGGTGTATGTCGTAAAAGCATGGCGGCGTCTCCTTATTCGTTGCCGTAGGTCGCCGCCAGTTCCGGGTTGGTGTCCCACGGAGCCTTGGCGAACTTGAAGGCGTTGCTGTTGACGAGCCGGTCGATTTCGCGATAGAAATTGATCGCACCCCGGAACCCGGCGAACGGTCCCATGTAGTCGTAGCTGTGGAGCTGCTTCATCGGGATCCCGTGCTTCTGCACCACGTACTTCTCCTTGATGCC
This sequence comes from uncultured Victivallis sp., assembly GCA_964435365.1. GTDB lineage: Bacteria > Verrucomicrobiota > Lentisphaeria > Victivallales > Victivallaceae > Victivallis. The sequence continues at coordinate 734 of CAYSZM010000300.1, forward strand.
GGCGCAGACGATGTCGGGATGATAGATTTCGATGAGCTTCTCGAGCTCGTAATGGTTGCAGTCGTCGACGACCAGCGTGTTGTCCGGCATCTCGGCCATCATGCCGCGGTAGTCGCTGAAGGTGAAGCCTTCCGCTTCGCGCCGGGCCTTCTCCTCTTCGGTGATCCGGGGGGCGTACCGGGTCTCGTCGGCGGTGACGGTCAGCTCCTCGATGTTGCGCGAGTCGGCGTCGACCGCGATGGTCGGAATGACCTTGCGGCCTTCGTAGTCGTCGCGGTGGGCGAACTCGTAACCGGCGGCGATGGTGTCGATGCCGATCTCCTTCATGATCTCCTGGTAGTGATGGGCGCGGGAGCCGCCGACGAAGTTGAGCGCCGTCTTGCCTTCGCAGCGGGCCTTGATCGCGTCGCGGACCTGGGCGACTTCGGCCAGTTCCGTCTCGATCACTTTTTCGGTCCGGGCGATCAGCTCTTCGTCGCCGAAGAACTGGGCGATCTTGCGCAGCGACTTGGCGGTGGCCTCGGCGCCGATGAAGTTCACCTTGAACCACGGAATGCCGTACTTGAGCTCCATCATCTCCGCCAGATAGTTGATCGAGCGGTGGCACATCACCACGTTGAGGTCGGCGGTGTGCGCCGAGCAGAACTCGTCGTAGGTGGAGTTGCCCGAGAAGGTCGAGTGCAGCGTCATGCCGCAGAGCCCGACCAGCCGTTCGATCTCGAAGGCGTCGCCGCCGATGTTGTACTCGCCGAGGATGTTGAAGCGGAACTTGCCTTCCTTCGGCTTGTCCAGGATACCGACGACGTCGGTGAACACCTTGTTGTTGGCGACGTGGTGGCCGGCCGACTGCGAAACGCCCTTGTAGCCTTCGCAGGAGAACCCGAAGATGTTGATATCCGGGTACTTCTCCTCCGCCTGGCGGGCGACGGCGTGAACGTCGTCGCCGATCAGGCCGACCGGGCAGGTGGCGAAGATGCCGATCGCCCTCGGGTGAAAGAGCGCGACCGCCTCGTCGATGGCCGCCATCAGCTTCTTTTCACCGCCGAAAACGATCTCGTTTTCCTGGAGGTCGGTGGACATCGAGTAGTTCATGAAGTTGGGCGCGTCCGGCGAAGTCGGGCGGGTCTTGTTCCGGCGGGTGAGCCAGCTGTAGAACCCGCATCCGATCGGGCCGTGCGTGATCTGGAGGATGTCGCGGGTGGGCCCGAGCACCACGCCTTTGCATCCGGCGTAGGCGCAGCCGCGCATGGTGATGATGCCGGGGGCGGTTCTGGTGTTGGCCAGAATCTGCGGAACGACCTCACCTTCCTCCACCTGGTTGACGACGATCTGCTTTTTGCGCTTTTTCGCCAGTTTCGGCGGATAGGCTTCAAGGAGCTCGTCCCTGAATTCCTCGCCGGGAACTTTCATTTCATATTTTTCGCTCATGATGGTCTTTCCTTACTTTCAACTGTCGAGAGTGTCCACGCCGCTGGCGCCGTCTCGAATCCTGATGGAATCGGAAATCGGCACGACGAAGATTTTCCCGTCACCGCTTTTACCGGTGCTGTTCTCCGCGAGGATGGTTTGGACCGCCTTCTTGACCAGGTTGTCCGGGATGACCATGGAGATCATCCGCTTGGGGATCAACCGTCCGGTGACGGCGAGTTCATCCATCTTCTCTTCCCAGTGCTTCTCGGCGCCGTTGAGTCGCAGAATATCCACGAACCCCTTCCCGCGTCCGAGGACGTCCTTTGCATGGAGCCCGGTGAAACCCGCGGCCAGCAAAGCCTCCTTGGTCCGGTTGATTTTGCCAATCCGGATGATGGCGATCACTTCTTTCATCGGTTACTCCTCCGCGGTTTCTTTCACACCCGAGCTCACCGTGTAAACCTCATCGACCGGGCTGATGAAGATCTTGCCGTCGCCGAAAGCACCTTTGCCGGCGGTCCGGGCGGCGTCGATGATCTTGCCGATCACGAAATCCTTGTCTTTGGCCGGAATCACCATCATGAGCATTTCCTTGGGGATCTGATCGTAGGTGACGTCGCCGATCTTGATGCCGCGCTGTTTGCCTCGGCCGGCCACGCTCATTCTGGTGACGGCGGGGAAGCCTTGTTCCATCAGGACAGCCATGACGGAATCGACTTTCTCCGGACGGACGATCGCTCTGATCATAATCATAATTGGAACTCCTTGTATTGGGGTTTCTGTTTTCGGGTCAGTCGGCGATGCCGAACTGCATCAGCAGTTTTTCGAGCTCGGCGATTTCGAGCGGAGTCGGGATGACGAACTTCTTGTTGTCTTCCATCGCCTTGGCCAGCTTGCGGTACTCGTCCGCCTGGTTGACGGTCGGGTCGTAGTCGATCACGCTCTTCTTGTTGATCTCGGCCCGCTGGACCATATTGTCGCGCGGAACGAAGTGGATCATCTGGGTGCCGAGCTTTTCGGCGAGCGCCTCGATCAGTTCCGATTCGCGGTCGACCTTGCGGCTGTTGCAGATCAGCCCGCCGAGGCGGACGGTCCCGGCTTCCGCGAACTTGCGGATGCCTTTGCAGATGTTGTTGGCGGCGTACATGGCCATCATCTCGCCGGAGCAGACGATGT
>CAYSZM010000301.1:0-3312 GCA_964435365.1 uncultured Victivallis sp.
TGGAACGCATGGTCTCCCCCGCCCTCGCCGACAGCGTGGACCGGGTCATCCGCGACCCCGAGCGCAAGCTCGGCTGGGACGACCGGCTGATCGGCGCGATCCGCCTCTGCCTGTCGCAGAAGGTCGATCCCGCCAACCTGATCGCAGGAGTCAAACTCCTCCGCAAACGGGTGGACTGGGAGCAGGTGCAAAAAAGCTGGCCGGAAAACGCGGAAAGCGCCGCCCTCGAACAGCGGCTTCATTGAGCAAAATTCCGGGAATCATTCTTGAAAATTCCCGGATTCATGCTATGTTATAGATAAGATCCGAATCCGAAGGCTCCGTGCCTGAGGCGAGGATCGCCAATATCATGTGTCGTTCTGAAAGCGAGGGTTCGTCCCGGGCTGAAGAGGCAGGTTTCACCGGATCGGTTTTGCCCTCCGTGTTTCCCCCCTTTTACCGGGAAGCACGGAGGTTTTTTATGGAAAGTCGGATCGCCCTGGTCGGCATCATCGTCGAAGATACCGAGATGAGCCCCGAAATCAACCGCATCCTGCACGAATATCAGGACTATCTGGTCGGGCGGATGGGAATCCCCTACAAGAAGCAGAATGTCGCCATCATCAGCGTCGTGGTCGATGCCCCCACCGACGTGACCAGCTCACTCTCCGGAAAGCTCGGCATGCTGCCCGGAATCAGCGTCAAGACCGTTTATTCAAAGAAATAATGCGATAGAATCACGGAGAACAGCAAAAATGTACGACCCCAAATCCCCCAAAGCCGAGGAGTTCATCGATGACGACGAAATTCTCGCCGCCATCCGGTTCGCCAAAGAGAACCGCAAAAACAAAGAACTGATCGACGCCATTCTCGAAAAGGCCGAACTCTGCAAGGGGATCGACCACCGCGAAGCGCTGCTCCTGCTCGAATGCGAGCTGCCCGAGGAAAACGAACGGATTCTCGCGCTGGCCCAGGAGATCAAACGGAAGTTCTACGGCAACCGGATCGTGATGTTCGCGCCGCTCTATCTCTCCAACTACTGCGTGAACGGCTGCGTCTACTGCCCGTACCACCACCAGAACAAGCACATCCGGCGCAAGAAGCTGACCCAGGACGAAATCCGGCAGGAAGTCATCGCGCTCCAGGATATGGGCCACAAGCGCCTCGCCCTCGAAACCGGCGAAGACCCGGTCAACAACCCGATCGAGTACGTGCTCGAGAGCATCAAAACGATCTATTCGATCAAGCACAAGAACGGCGCCATCCGACGGGTCAACGTCAACATCGCGGCCACCACCGTCGAGAACTATGCCAAACTCAAGGACGCCGGGATCGGCACTTACATCCTCTTTCAGGAGACCTACAACAAAAAGGCCTACGAGGAGCTCCACCCGACCGGCCCCAAGCACAACTACGCCTGGCACACCGAAGCGATGGACCGCGCCATGGACGGCGGGATCGACGACGTCGGCTGCGGCGTGCTGTTCGGACTCAACCTCTACCGCTATGATTTCGTCGGGCTCCTGATGCACGCCGAGCACCTCGAGGCGGCCAAAGGCGTCGGCCCGCACACGATCAGCGTACCGCGCATCCGCCCGGCGGACGATATCGACGCGGGCGCGTTCTCCAACGCCATCTCGGACGAGATTTTCGCCAAGATCGTGGCGGTGCTCCGCATCGCGGTCCCCTATACCGGGATCATCATCTCCACCCGCGAATCGCAGGCGGCGCGCGAGAAGGTGCTCAAACTCGGCGTCTCCCAGATCTCCGGCGGCTCCCGCACCAGCGTCGGCGGTTACGTCCACGAAGAAACCGAGGAGGAAAACTCTTCCCAGTTCGACGTCAGCGACCGCCGCACGCTGGACGAGATCGTCAACTGGCTGCTCAGCCTCGGCTACATTCCAAGTTTCTGCACCGCCTGTTACCGCGAAGGCCGCACCGGCGACCGCTTCATGTCGCTGGTGAAGTCCGGGCAGATCGCCAACTGCTGTCTGCCCAACGCACTGATGACCCTCAAGGAGTACCTCGAAGACTACGCTTCGCCCGACACCCGGAAAAAGGGGGAAACGGTGATCGACAGTGAAATCGAGCACATTACCAACCCCAAGGTCAAGACGATCGCGGCGGAGCACCTGAAGGAGCTCCACGACGGCAAACGCGATTTCCGCTTCTGACCGCACCTCCGCGTCCCCTGCAAGCGCCGGAATGAGTGATCTCTCATTCCGGCGCTTGTTTTTTTTCAGAAAAACAAGAAATCAACCGTTATTTCATTCACGCGGTTTGACTTTCTCAAACCCCGGCAATAAATTAAGTAATACGCTTAATTCCTCAGGTGGATTTTTCGAATCATCCCGAGTCGCGGCGCTTCAAAATTACGGTTTTTCCTGATCTGCCAGACAGTTTCGGATATTGCAGAAAAATGAAAGAAAATGCTTAAATATAAGTATATGCTTCACTACAAAAAAAGACCGTTTTAAATTCACGTTAGTAGAACTTTTGGCAGTCATTTTGATCATCAGCGTTTTATCCGGGCTGTTGCTTCCCGCGCTGAACCGGGCAAGAAGCGTGGCGCGCCGAAGCCAGTGCGCCGGAATCCTGAAGAGTTTCGGGCAGGCGGCGATGTTGTACGCCGGCAGTCACACCGATTATTGGGTTCCGCCGCAAAAGCCGTCCTGGCACGCCGGAATGGAGTTCCGCCGGCTGATCGGCATGCCGGGCGAAACGGTGAACGGCCTGGAAGCGATGGACGAGACGGTGCCGCTCAAGTGGCTCTGCCCGGATTCCGGGGCGATCCTCTATCGCCGGCCGTTCGCCTATTACTCCTTCGGGGCGACGCTGGACAACCTGCAGAGCACGGGCAACTATGCGTTCCGGCTGCCGAGGCTGCGTGCCCCGTCCGGGTCCGCCGCATGGATGGATACGATCGGAGCCTACGCCACCATTCTCAACACCTATCGAGAGGAAGCCTCCAACGTCGCTCCGGACGGCAGGCTCGCCTACCGCCACGCGGATTCCCTGAACGCCGTCTTCTTCGACGGCCATGTGGAGCTCCTCCGCCGCGGGGAAGTGAAGCTGCGCTGGAACCAGCAGGAATGGCGGTTCAACAAATATTTCACGGCCGATTGATTCAGGCGCGTTCGAGAAGGACCACGCACATCGCGGCGATCCCTTCCTCGCGTCCGGTGAATCCGAGTTTCTCTGTTGTCGTCGCCTTGACCGAAACACAATCGAGCGGAACCGTCAGCACCCGCGCCAGATTGGTGCGCATGGAGAGATTGTAGCCGAGCAGCTTCGGCTTCTGGGCGACGATGGTCAGGTCGACGTTGACGACCC
>CAYSZM010000302.1:0-3311 GCA_964435365.1 uncultured Victivallis sp.
GCCCCCAAGCCCCCGACCGGCAGGGTGCCGGTGCCGGGTAAGGGGAGTCGCGCTACTTGTCCGCCAGATAATTCCGCAGCGTTCGCCAGGAGTCCGGTCCGCCGCCGTGACGGATTTCGAGGATCAACGGCACATGGCCGATCCGGCCGGTCCGCCAGGCCAGGAACAGCGAGGCGAGCGAAATCAGCGGTTCGAACGGCGCGGTGATCGGGTTGTGATTGTCCATCTCTCCGTTCGCCAGCGTGGTCACCTGGTGCAGGTGGCAGCCGTTGATCCATTCGCCCAGCAGCGCGTACCAGGTGCTGACCGGCTGCATCGAGGAGAACGGCGGGTTGTTCCGGGCGTGGCCGAGATCGAAATGGAATTCCACCGCGTGTTCGCCAAGCTCCTTTTTGAGCACGAGCACCCATTCGCGGCACTCGCCGATCGTATAACCGAAACCGCGGTCGGCGTTGTTCTTCTCCCCCGGCTTGATGTGCATGTTTTCGATCCCGATGGCGACCCCGGCGGCGGCGAGCGGACCGAGCGCCGCGACGGTCTCCTCCCGCATCCGGCGATAGCAGGCCGGAACGCAGAACTCCCGCAGAGAAACCGCCGGAACGTGGAACGTTACCCGCTCGCAGCCGAGGCGGATTGCCGTCTCCACCGCCCGGTCGAGTTCCTCGCGCCCCGCGATTCCGCCGTCGCGCCAGCGTAGTTCCGGCAGGTGGAGGGACAGGATTCGGCCGCCTGCCCCGCGCCATTGCGTCAGCAGTTCGCGGAGTGTTTTTTCCTCTTCGCCGGAAAAGTTCCGGTAACGCAGTTCGAAGACCGCAATCCGCTCGTCAATGGCGAATTGCAGGGTTTCGAACGGAGCCTCCATGCCGGAAATCCCGAGACAGCCGAGCAGTTCCGCCCGCTCTCCGGCTGGCCAGCTCGCAGCGTCGGCGGCGGTGAAGTCGATATTTTTACGCCGCCAGGCCGCGCCTGGTTTGGCGCACTGGAACACGGCGAATCCCGGCGGGCCGCCGATCGCCTTGTCCGGGTCGAGGCCGCGGACGATGTCGTAATTCTTCACGCTGTGGTCGAAATGGGCGTGCCCGGCGATGAATTGCCCGATGATTCCGCACTCGATCGCCTGCTCGATCAGCGCCCGGTCTGCTTCGGGCAGCGGCTTGAGCGGATGGTGCGCCGCCGCCAGAAGATTGCGGGCGGAATGTTCTGAGAGAAGCGTTTCCAGTTTCGTGCGGGAGGCCGGGTCGAGTTTCCCCTTCGGCGTATCGAGCAGCAGCAGTTCGTCCGGCGGAGTCGCCGCGCCGATCAGTCGCGCCAGCTCGGCGAGGTCATTCCCCTGCCGCAGTTCGGCGTTGCCCGGCGTGAACCAGAAGGGGAGGCCCGATTCGCGCAGTTTTTCCCCGAGGCGGCGCGCCGCGGGCAGCGTGCCGAAGGCGGTCATGTCGCCGAGGCAGAGGATTCCCGAAACCCGGAGTTTTTTCGCCTCGGCCAGCGCCCAGTCCAGCACCGTCTCTTTGACGGTGGTCTCCTCGTCGGGCAGGTGAAGGTCGGCGAACACGGCGATTTTCAGCATGGCGCACCTCCGTTACAGAATGAATTCGTCTCCGTCGTCGGCGATCGAGGCGGGGTAGGGGAGACCGGCGGTCATCGTCCGGAACCGTTCTTCGGCCCCCTTCTCCTGCCAGTAGTCGCCGATATGGGTGAACACCAGCCGGACGAGCGGAAGGCGGCGGAACACCGGCAGCGCATCCTCCAGACGGTAGTGGGTGAGTTCGCAAAAGCAGGTCATCCCCGGTTCGCAGGCCGCTTCCGGGAAGTCGTTGAAATCGCTGCGCAGATCGCCGGTATAAAGCAGTTTCTTTCCCTCGGCTTCGACGACGAAGGCGTAGCTGGGGAAGTCCCGGTTCTCGTTGCCGAAATGCCGGGTGGGGACGGCGGTGAGCCGCAGCGCCCCGTCATCGTAAAACGGGCCGGGCGTGATCAAATCATAAACGATTTTCGACTCCGGAATCGGCCGGTGGGCGGCGGCCACGAAGTTGTGGATCGCCTCTTTCGCCTCCGCTTCTGGCAGATAGATCGTCGTCGTCACCTCCGGCGCGGACTTCTTCACCTGGTGCTTGATGATGCCGGAGAGCCCTGCGTAGTGGTCCTCATGCATATGGGTGATGAAGATCGCCTTGAGCCGGTTCAGATCGAACCTGCGCCGGATCAGCAGGGCCGAGGTCGGCCCCCCGGCGTCGAACAGGTAACCGTTCGCGCCGGTCTCCAGCAGGGTTGAAGTATTGAACCGGGTCAAAGTGGGGTCGCCGTGGCTGGTCCCCAGCGTCGTGATCTTCATCTCGCTAGATGAGCCCCTCCGCCTCGTCGAGGCCGAACCGGATGTTCATGCACTGGATCGCCTGCCCCGACGCACCCTTGGTCAGGTTGTCGATGCAGCTGGTGACGATGACTTTGCCGGTGTGCGGGTCGAGGTTGTAGCCGATCTCGCAGGTGTTGGTCATGAAGACGTACTTGGTGTCGCTGGTCCGCTTGGCCGGGAGGATGCGGACGAACTGCTCCTTCCCGTAGGCGGCTTCGTAGACTTCCCCGATTTTCTCGAGCGTCGTTTCCGGCATCGCGTCCATCACGATGGTCGAGTTGATGCCGCGGTTCATCGGCGCGAGGTGCGGGAGGAAGTTGATCGCCATTTCGGGAATCCCCGCCGCCGCCGCCATCTCCTGCTCGATCTCGGGCAGATGCCGGTGGCCGACGACGCCGTAGGCTTTCAAACTCTCGTTGCACTCCGGGAAAATGTAGGGCAAATCGACCTTGCGCCCCGCTCCGGTCACGCCGGAACAGCTCGCGACGACGATTCCCTTGGGACTCACCAGCTTCGCCGCCAGCAGCGGCGCGGTGGGCAGGATCGAGCTGGTCGGGTAACATCCGGCGCAGGCGACGAGATCCGCCGTCTTCAGCTGCTCGCGGTAGCGTTCCGGCAAGCCGTAGACCGCCTTTTTGAGCAGTTCCGGCGCGGGGTGGTCCGCCTTGTAATACTCTTTGTACTTCTCTTCGCTCCTGAGCCGGAAATCGGCGGAGATGTCGAACACCTTGACGCCCGCGTTGAGGAGCGGAATCGCATATTCGGCGGCCAGCCCGTGCGGCAGTGCGAGGATCGCGGCGTCGCAGTTCTTCGCGATCGCCTCGACATCCGGTTCACAGAAGGAGAGCGGCGCGCCGGTGAAACGCGGGAACACGTTCGACACCGGTTCTCCGGCGTTCTTCCGCGAGGTGATCGCGGTGACTTCCGCATTCCTGTGCCGCAGCAGAATCCGCAGCAG
>CAYSZM010000303.1:0-3296 GCA_964435365.1 uncultured Victivallis sp.
GTCATCGCCAGACGGCCGTCGGAGTCGATGTTGATCTTGCAGACCGCCGACTTGGCCGCGGCGCGGAGCTGGTCTTCGCCGATGCCGATCGCGTCCTTCAGCTTGCCGCCGTTCTCGTTGATGATCTTGACCAGGTCCTGCGGAACGCTCGAGGAACCGTGCAGCACGATCGGGAATCCCGGAATGCGCTTTTCGATCTCGGCGAGGATGTCCAGACGGATCTTCGGATCGTCGCCCGGCTTGAACTTGAACGCGCCGTGGCTGGTGCCGATCGCGATCGCCAACGAATCGACGCCGGTGCGCTTGACGAAGTCTTCGACTTCTTCCGGCTGGGTGTAGGTGTGATGCTCGGCCTTGACGTCGTCTTCGACGCCGGCCAGGACGCCGAGCTCGCCTTCGACGGTCACGCCGAACTTGTGGGCGTATTCGACCACTTTGCGGGTCTCGACGATGTTCTGCTCATACGGCAGGTGGGAGCCGTCGATCATGACCGACGAGAATCCCATATCGATGCAGCTCTTGCAGGTATCGAAGTCCGGGCCGTGGTCGAGGTGCAGGCAGATCGGAATGCCCTTGCCGCCGGAAATTTCCTTGGCATATTCCACCGCGCCCTGCGCGAGGTAGCGCAGCAGCGTCTGGTTCGCGTATTCGCGGGCGCCCTTGGAAACCTGAAGAATCACCGGGGACTCGGTCTCAACGCAGGCCTGAATGATGGCCTGGAGCTGTTCCATATTGTTGAAGTTGTACGCCGGGATCGCGTATTTGCCCTGCATCGCCTTGGCGAACATCTCTTTGGTGTTCACGAGGCCGAGATCCTTGTAGCTGACCGCCATAAGAAGACTCCTTCGTTTTGTGAAATTTTACCGAAACGGCTTTTCGGCACTCCGTTTGGAAATATAAAGTAACTTGTTTCGGCTGAAAATGCAAGGCCGCCCCCGGAAAAATCCGGTTCAAAACTCAAAATCTCCTTCAATATTTTTTCGCGGCAATTGCAAAATACGGAATCGGAACTATAATAAAATAATAACCACACCCCAAAACACAAACAGGGAGGTTCAGAAAGATGCTGAGACGGATTCCCATCCTGGCGGCTCTCGCCGTCGCACTCATCCTCGGCGCCTGCACAGCGGCGACTCAAACCCGGAAGATGGCGGCAGACTACTCGGTCCACAAAGTCTACGGCGACCACATGGTGCTTCAGCGCGGAAAACCGATCCGCATCAGCGGCAATGCCGCTCCCGGTGAATCGGTTCTGGTCGGAATCGGCAACAACAGCGTCTTCGCCACCGCCGACAAAAACGGCGAATGGGCGGCAGTCCTCCCCGAAATGCAAGCCGGCGGCCCCTACATGGTCAGCGTCTCCGGCGCCTCCGGCGGCGAACCGGTGATCTTCAACGACGTGCTGGTCGGCGACGTCTGGCTCGCCAGCGGCCAGTCCAATATGGAAATGCCGGTCTACAGCACCGGCAAGTTCTGGTGCTCGAAAAACGGCAAGGAAGAAGCCGCCAAGGCGAATAATCCGAACATCCGCCTCTACAACGCGACGTCGAAAAAATACGTTTCCCCCGGCGTGGTGCAGACCGAGGTCAAAGGCCCCGGCTGGCAGCTTGCCACCCCCGAGAACGTCGAGCGGTTCAGCGCCGCCGCCTATTATTTCGGCCGCCAGCTCCAGAAAGACATCAATGTTCCGATCGGCTTGGTGAGCGCCAGCTGGGGCGGAACCCGGATCGAGCCGTGGATCAGCCGCGACGCCTACCAGAGCGCCGGACGGGCCAATGAACTCGTCCAGATCGACGGGGTCAACCAGAATAAAGCCGAACTCGAAGCGAAATACAAAGCCGCCGCGGAAAAAGCCCGCAAGGACTTCGTCGAATGGGAGAAACGTTTCTACACTTCCGACCCCAAGGCGACCGCCGCAGCCGCGGCCTGGAAGAACACCGACTTTAACGACTCCGCCTGGGAGAAGATCGAAGACCCCAACAGCTCGTTCCCGGACGCCGACGGCGTCGCCTGGTATCGTAAAACGGTCGACGTCCCCGCCGCCTGGGCAGGCAAGGACCTGACCCTCTCCCTCGGCGTCGTCGACGACTGCGACGAAACCTTCGTCAACGGCGTCAAGGTCGGCTCGACCGGCACCGATGTGGACAGCTACTGGTCGGTCAAACGCATCTACAAGGTTCCCGGCACGCTCGTCAAGGCCGGACGCTGCGTCGTCGCCGTCCGCGTCAGCGACATGTACAGCTCGGGCGGACTCCAGGGCCCCGCCTCCGACATGTTCCTCACCCTCGACGGCAAGGAGAAAATCAGCCTCGCCAAAGACTGGAAGCTCAAGCTCGAATTCGCCGTCGACATCAAGAAAATCGGCGTCCGTCCCGATCCGCTCGGTTTTATGAAAACCAATGAAAATCATCCCAGCTTCCCGGCGACCCTCTACAATTCGATGATCGCCCCGTGGACCGTCTACCCGATGCGCGGTTTCATCTGGTATCAGGGCGAAAGCAACGCCGGAAATCCGCAGGATTACCTCAAGCTCAAAGAGATCCTGATCAACGACTGGAGAACCAAGTGGGCCGATCCCGACATGCCGTTCCTCCTCGTCCAGCTCGCCGGGTTTGAGAAGCACTCCCCGGCCAAGCCCCTGCCGGATGACTTCTGGGTCAACCGCGAACCGGGCAACCCGGGTTGGGCCGCCTTCCGCGAAGCCCAGACCGCCACCCTCAAGAAAGTGCCGAACACCGGCATGGCCGTCTGCATCGACGCCGGAAACCATTCCGACATCCACCCCGCCGACAAACAGGCGGTCGGCTACCGTCTGGCGAAGGAAGCCGAGCGCATCAGCTACGGCAAGGACATCGTCTCCGCCGGTCCCTATTTCAATTCAATGGAAATCAAGGACGGCAAGGCGATCGTCTCCTTCACCAACGTCGGCCAGGGGCTCGAAGCCAAAGGCAGCAAAGACGGCAAGCTCGGCTGTTTCGCCATCGCCGGCAAAGACGGCAAATTCGTCTGGGCCGACGCCGTCATCGACGGCGACAAAGTCGTGGTCAGCTCCCCCGAAGTCAAGGAACCCGTCGCCGTCCGTTACGGCTGGGTCAGCTATGCCGGAAACCTGAATTTCTACAACAAAGACGGTTTCCCTGCCTGCCCCTTCCGTACCGACGTTCCCGATTATGTAAAATAATCGTCTTGGTCACAGAAATGGTCGCGAAGATGGCCGTGGGAATAAGGGAGGCGCTTCGCCCTCCCTTACCCCTCCCGACCGGCAGGGTGCCGGCGCCGCGACCAGATCCGCATCA
>CAYSZM010000304.1:0-3295 GCA_964435365.1 uncultured Victivallis sp.
GTCGTCGGCCACGATTTTCAGCTTCGTCATTTTCAAAAATTCTCCTTCGTCTAAAAATAGCACGGGCGCACAAATATGCAATCTTTTTTCTTGAAATCGGAGCGGGCAGGCTGTATATTGTCCAACGGTTGAAACAATCTTTGAAAGAGAGTGGGGGACATGAGCGAAAACAACGTTGACATAAACAGTTCCGCATCCGATTACAGTGCCAGTAAAATCACCGTTCTTGAGGGACTCGAGGCAGTTCGCGTCCGTCCTTCCATGTATATCGGCGACACCGGCCAGCGCGGATTGCATCACCTCGTTTACGAAGTCGTTGACAACTCGATCGACGAAGCCCTCGCCGGATACGCCACCCACGTCGCAGTCACCATCCATCAGGACAACTCGATCACCGTCGAAGACGACGGCCGCGGCATTCCGGTGGACATGCACGAGGGCGAAGGCAAGCCGGCCGTCGAAGTCGTGCTCACCATCCTCCACGCCGGCGGCAAATTCGACCACAACTCCTACAAGGTCTCGGGCGGTCTCCACGGCGTCGGCGTCTCCTGCGTGAACGCGCTGTCGGACTGGATGGAAGTTGAAGTCTACCGCGGCGGCAATGCGTACCGCATCCGTTTCGAGCGCGGCATCACCACCATGCAGCTCAAGGAGCTCGGGCCGACCGCCAAGCGCGGCACCAAGGTCTCCTTCAAGCCGGACGGCACCATTTTTTCGGACACCGTCTATGTGCGCGACATTCTCGCCAAGCGGCTGCGCGAACTGGCGTTCCTCAACAGCGGCATCCGCATCGTCTTCGCCGACGAGCGGCTCGAGCCGGACAGCCCCCAGCGCTCGGAAGTGTTTCATTACGAAGGCGGTATCCGCGAATTCGTCTCAATGCTGAACAGCAACAAGACGCTGGTCAACCCCGATGTGATCTATTTTCACCGCGAGCGCAACGGCATCGACGTCGAAGTCGCCATGCAGTACAACGACGGCAACGCCGAAAACGTCTTCAGCTATGCCAACAACATCAACACCATCGAGGGAGGCACCCACCTGACCGGCTTCCAGATGGCGCTGACCCGAACCATCAACAATTACACCAAAGAGCGGATGAAGAACGATTCCGCGCTTTCCGGCACCGACGTGCGCGAAGGCCTCGCCGCCGTCGTCAGCGTCAAGGTTCCCGATCCGCAGTTCGAAGGACAGACCAAGACCAAGCTCGGCAACTCCGACGTCCAGGGCATCGTCAGCTCGGTCATCAACGAAGAGCTCGGCGCCTATCTCGAAGAGAATCCGGAGATCGCCAAGAACATCGGAAGCAGCGCCATGCTCGCGGCGCGGGCACGCGAAGCCGCCAAGAAGGCGCGCGAGAGCGTCCGCCGCAAGGGCGCGCTCGAAGGGCTCGGGCTCCCCGGCAAGCTGGCCGACTGCTCGAACCGCGACCCCTCCAAATGCGAACTCTACATCGTCGAGGGCGACTCGGCGGGCGGCTCGGCGAAATCCGGGCGCGACAGCAAAATCCAGGCGATCCTGCCGATCCGCGGCAAACTGCTCAACGTCGAGAAGGTGCGCATCGACAAGGTGTTCGCCAACAAGGAAATCCAGTCGCTCATCTACGCCATCGGCTGCGGCATCGCCCAGGAATTCGACGTCTCCAAGGCGCGTTACCACCGCGTGGTCATCATGACCGATGCCGACGTCGACGGCTCGCACATCCGCACGCTGCTCTTGACCTTCTTCTTCCGGCAGATGAAGCCGCTCATCGAAGCGGGCTACGTCTACATCGCCAAGCCGCCGCTCTTCAAGGTCACCCGCAAGAAGAAGGAGCAGTACATCGACACCGAGGAGCAGCTCGACCGTTACCTGGTCCAGCTCGGCGGCGAGGACATCACGGCGAAAAAGGCCGACGGCACCCCGCTCCAGCCGGAGCAGCTTGCCGAACTGATCGACCTCTACTCCCGCGCCGCCCAGGTTTCGCAGGGGCTGCGCCGCTGCGGCGTCGAGCCGAAGGATTATTTCGACGCGATCCGCGAAGACGGGAACTGCCCGGTCAGCCACATCACCGTGCGCGAAACCGACGGCACCAACACGCAGAAATACCTCTACTCGGCGGAAGAGCAGCACGCCTTCCTGCACGAAGCGGAAATCCGGCTGGCGGGCCCGGCTCCCGAACCGGCGGAGAATGACGCGGCGGCGGAAGCGGCGGCGGCGGAACGCGCGGCCGAACTCGCCCGGCATTTCGACATCATCGATATTTTCGAAGCGGCCAACTGCGAAGCGCTGGTCGCGGGCCTTACCTCGCACGGCCTCTCGCCGCGCAACGTATTCGACTGTGAAAAGGAGCTGTTCCTGGTGACCACTTCGGAAAAGACCGACGCTCCGGCGCAGTCGCTCGAAGAGCTGTTCCGGTTGGTCCGGACGAACGGGCAGGCCGGGCTGCGCATCCAGCGCTACAAAGGTCTCGGCGAAATGAACGCCGAGCAGCTCTGGGAAACGACCATGGACCCGGCCACCCGCAAAATGATCAAAGTCACCATGGAAGACGCGATCGTGGCCGACCAGATGTTCACGCTGCTCATGGGCGACGTGGTGGAGCCGCGGCGCGACTACATCGAAAAGCACGCGGCGGGCGTCAAAGACCTCGATATCTGAAATCAATCACACCTCAGGAGTAATGCAAGATGGCGGACAAGGACAGCAAGGCCTCCGATCGGAATAACAGCGGCAAAGAGAAAAACCTTCAGATCGCGATCGCACAGATCGAGAAGAGCTTCGGCAAAGGCTCGATCATGCGTCTCGGCGACACCGGCGCGGCCCAGCAGGACGTTCCGGTGGTCAGCACCGGTTCGCTGGCGCTCGACCTGGCGCTCGGCATCGGCGGCGTTCCCTCGGGGCGCATCGTCGAAATCTTCGGACCGGAGTCGAGCGGCAAAACCACGCTCTGCCTCCATGTGATCGCCAACGCGCAGGCCAAGGGCGGCCGGTGCGCGATCATCGACGCGGAACACGCGATCGACCCGGGTTACGCCAGGAAAATCGGCGTTGATATCGACAATCTGCTGATTTCGCAGCCGGACTGCGGCGAAGACGCGCTCAACATCGCCGATGCGCTGGTGCGCAGCGAAGCGATCGACGTACTGGTGGTCGACTCGGTGGCGGCGCTGGTGCCCAAGGCGGAAATCGAAGGCCAGATGGGCGATTCGCACGTGGGTCTCCAGGCGCGGCTGATGTCGCAGGCGCTCCGCAAGCTGACCGGCGTGGTGGCGCGGACCGGAACCTGCATCATCTTCACCAACCAGATCCGCGA
>CAYSZM010000305.1:0-3286 GCA_964435365.1 uncultured Victivallis sp.
CCGGAGCCCTGGCGGCGCACGATCACGCCGTCGTTCTCCAGCTCCGACAGCGCCCGGTTCACCGTCGCCAGCGAAACGTTGAACTGCCCCATCAGCTCCCGGACCGTCGGCATCCGCGTCGCCGACTCCGGCCGCACCGCCATCTGTTCCAGGTAGGATTTCACTTTCAGATATTTTAACGGAGGCATCTTCTTTTCCCGATTTTGTACCACTGTATCGATACTATTATTATGACGGATTTTCCCCCGGATGTCAAGAGGCAAAAGCGGGAAAATGGAAAATTATCCAAAAAACCCTTGATATATCAATGAATCATGATATATTGATCTATAAGATAACCTTAAGGAGGAACGATCATGAGTGAGAATATCAAGCAGTTTACGAGTGAGAATTTCAAGTCTCTAACTTCGTCCGGGGTGGTCCTGGTGGACTTCTGGGCGCCGTGGTGCGGCCCCTGCCGGATGCAGTCCGGAATACTCGATCAGTTGGTCGATTCGGGGAGACTCCCGGTCGGGGCGACGGTCGGCAAGGTCAACGTCGATGAGGAGCCGCACCTGGCGGCGCAATTCGGCGTGATGTCGATTCCGACGCTGGTGGTTTTCCGGAACGGAAAGCCGGTAAGCCAGATGACCGGAGTCCAGAGTTCCGAAAAGCTGCTGGCCGAGATGCAATAACCGGGCAAATCCCGGAACAGGAAGAACGAGGAGGTGAATGATGGAAAACTGCACGGTTTGTCCATTTGTCAAATACTGGTACATCGTCCTGGCCGTCGCAGTCGTCGGCTGGGCGGTCTACCGGTTCATGCAAGCCCGCAACGCGCCGCCGCCGAAGGAGATCGCCGGGGTGGAAAGCCTGACGAGCCAGACCTTTGACGCCCACGTCGCAAGCGGCGTGACGCTGGTGGACTTCTGGGCGTCGTGGTGCGGCCCCTGCCGGATGCAGATGCCGATCATCGAAGAGACGGTGGGCACGCTTCCGCAAGGGGTGAAAATCGCCAAGGTCAACGTCGATGAGGCGTCAGACCTGGCACAGAAGTTCGGAATCAGCGGCGTTCCGACCTGGGTCGTCTTCCGCGACGGCAGAGAAGTCTACCGGACCAGCGGCGTCCAGAGCCGGGAGGAACTGCTCGAACTGGCGAAACGGGAGTAGTCAGAAATGATTCGGCACCGGCAAACTTGCCGGTGCCGAATCATATCGGTTGAAATTGCGTTTTACGTGTTTGACACTTCTAATAGGAATATAGATCGGGAGAAATGCAAATGAAAGTCATTATCGTGGGCGGCGTCGCCGCCGGAGCAAGCGCGGCCGCAAGATTGCGGCGACTCGATGAGAATGCCGAAATCGTCCTCTTCGAGCGCGGACCCTATATTTCGTATGCCAACTGCGGGCTGCCCTACCACGCCGGCGGCGTGATCCCCGAACGGAAAAGCCTGCTGGTCGTCCCGGGAGAAGTGTTCTCCCGGCGGTTCAAAGTCGATGTCCGCACCCAGCACGAAGTGATCGCCGTCGACTCCGCGGCGCACACCGTCACCGTCCGCCACGACGGCGGAACCACCACCGAAACTTATGACAAGCTGCTCCTGGCCACCGGCTCCAGCCCGGTCATGATGAACCTGCCCGGAACCGACCCGGACAAAGTGTTCCAATTCTGGACCATCCCCGATATGGACAAGGTGATCGCCAAAATCGACGCGGGCGCCAAACAGGCTATCGTCGTCGGAGCCGGGTTCATCGGCCTTGAAGTTGCGGAAAACCTCCGCCATCGCGGACTCGACGTCACCGTCGTCGAACTCGCCCCGCAGGTGCTCCCCACCATCGATTCCGAAATGAGCACCTACCTCGCCCAGGAACTGACCGAGGCGGGAATCCGGCTCGAACTCGGCCGCAAAGTGACCGCGTTCGAAGCGGACGGCGAATATCGCGCCGTGCTCGACGACGGCCGCAAACTGGCCGCCGATTTCATCGTGATGAGCGTCGGAGTCCGCCCCAACAGCGAACTGGCCAAGCTGGCCGGCCTCGAACTCGGCCCCCGCGGACACATCACGGTCGATGAAGCGATGCGCACCTCGAACCCCGACATTTACGCCGCCGGAGACGCCATCGAAGTCTTCGACCCGCTGACCGGAGCCAAAACCGCCGTTCCGCTCGCCGGGCCGGCCAACAAACAGGGCCGCATCGCCGCCGACAACATCGCCGGACGCGCTTCGGCGTATGCCGGGAGCCTCGGCGCGGCGGTCATCAAGGTCGGCCGCCTCACCGCGGCCGGCGTCGGCCTTACCGAGCGGCGCATCAAACAGCTTGAACTGCCGTACCGCAAGATCTACACGCATCCGGGCAGCAACGCCTCCTACTATCCGGGCGGCTCGATGCTGCATCTGAAGCTCCTGTTCGCCCCGGACGGGAAGATTCTCGGCGCCCAGGCGGTCGGCGCGAAAGGCGCGGACAAACGCATCGACGTCATCGCCACCGCCATGCGCTGCGGCAAGACCGCTCCGGAACTGGCCGGGCTCGAGCTCTGCTACGCCCCTCCCTACAACTCGGCGAAGGACCCGGTGAACTTCCTCGGCATGATCGCCGAAAACTGGCAGAACGGACTCACCGAACCGATCTCCTGCGAAGAGATCCGCCCGGACGACTTCCTGCTCGACGTCCGCGAACCGGCGGAATTCGAAACCGGGTTCATTCCGGGCTCGGTCAGCATTCCGCTCGGACAGCTTCGCGGCCGTCTCGCCGAAGTGGACAAATCCCGCCGGGTGGTCTCCATCTGCAAAGTGGGGTTGCGCGGCTACGTGGCGGAGCGCATTCTGCGCGAGAACGGGTTCAACGCCGTCAACCTCTCCGGCGGCACGCTGAGCTGGGACGCGGCGCACTTCAAGCTGTGCAACCCGGACCCGTCGAGCACTGCTCCGGGCAGTTGCCCGGCTCCGGCGAAGGTCGCGGCGACGAACGCCAAGGTAGTCGACGTCCGGGCGCTCTCCTGCCCCGGCCCGGTGGTGCGGCTCAAAATGGAATTCGACGCCCTCGAGCCCGGCGCCCAGGTGCGGCTGCTCGCGGCGGATTCCTTCAAACCCGACCTGGTCAACTGGATCAACTCAAGCGGCAATGAACTGCGTTCGATGGAGCGCAAGGAGGATCATTTGGAAGCAATCATCCGCAAAGCGGCCTCCGACGGCTCCTGCTGTTCGGGCGCGGTGGTGAAGAAAGCCGACGACAGCGCGGCGATCATTCTGTTCAGCAACGACCTCGACAAGGCGCTGGCGGCGCTGATCGTCGGCTGCGGCATGGC
>CAYSZM010000306.1:0-3274 GCA_964435365.1 uncultured Victivallis sp.
CCGGGACGAGGTAGATGTAGACGCTGGTCCGCACCGCGCCGAGAATCTTGACCGCCCAGTTCCAGCTGGCAAAACAGAGCGCCGACGCGCCCAGCCCGAGGAACAGGAGATTGCCCAGGTTGACCGGTTCCCCCAGCTTCTTCCACTCCGGCGAGAAATCCAGAATGAAAAGCGCCGGAACCATGAACAGGAGGCCGTAGAGAAAGGTCCGGCGCGTGCAGGCAATCATCGGGTGCCCGAGGCGGCCGATCTTCTTCATCAGCACCGAGTAGACCGCCCAGACCAGCGCCGCCAGGAGCGCGAGCAGGTCGCCGAGCGGATTGAGTTTCAGCGTCACGCTGCCCGAATAGGAGAGCAGCGCGATCCCGGCCAGCGCCAGCACGAAGCCGAGGAAAAAGCGCGCCTCGAGATGCTCTTCGCGGAGAAAGAGATACGAGAGCAGCGCGGTGAAGAACGGCGCCACCGTCACCAGCACCCCGACGTTCGACGCCGAGGTGAGGGTGAGCGCGATGTTTTCGAGCAGGAAGTAAAGGGTGACGCCGGTCAGCCCGGCGCCGATGTAGAGCCGCTCCTCCCGCCAGTTGCGGAACGGAAGTTTCACGCGCACCAGCGAAAGCACCCCCAGCCCGAGGACGAAGCGCAGGAAGAGGATTTCAATCGGTGTGAAATCCCGCAGCAGCACCTTGGTCGAGATGTAGGTCGTTCCCCATATGAGAATCGTCGCCAGCGCCGTCAGGTGTGCGGCGCAGGCGAGATCGGGTTTGCGCATGATGAAAGCGAAATCGCCCTCCGAATCAGATCCGTTTGAGATGGAAGAGCGCGGCGCCGCCGTCGCGGTCGAACCGCGGCACGTTGAGCCCGGCTTCCATCAGCATTTCACCGGTGAAGCGCCCGTCGGAGCCCTCCAGTGCGTAGACCGCTTCGGGCACCAGTCCGCGCAGCCGGGCGCGGTGCAGCGGCCCGTTCGGAATGTTGCGCGGCTGAACCATCGTCACCAGCGCCTCGGAACCGTCGCCGAGGACATGTTCCCAGATCACCACAACGGTCGCCGGGTCGAAGGGATCGGTGATCCGGTAAAAGTCCCCGCCCGCCACGATGTGGTTGAATTTGTGGTAGGCGGCCACCTGTTCGTGGATCAGCTTGCGCTCTTCTTCGGTCATCTTATTGAGGTCGAGCTCGTAGCCGAAGGTTCCGGAGAGCGCGACGATGCCGCGCGTCTCGAACGGGTTGGTGCGGTGGGTCTGGTGGTTCGGGCAGTCCGAAATATGCGCGCCCATCGCCGAGCAGGGATAGAGCATGCTGGTTCCGGACTGAATCCGGAGCCGCTCGATCGCGTCGGTGTCGTCGCTGGTCCAGATCTGCGGGACGTAGTAGAGCATCCCCGCGTCGAACCGGCCGCCGCCGCCGGAGCAGCCTTCGATCAGCAGTTTCGGGTAGCGTTCGAGAAGCAGTTCGTGGAGCCGGTACATGCCGAGCACGTAGCGGTGCGAAATCTCCTTCTGGCGGTCGGCGGAGGCGGTGGCCGAGCCGACTTCGGTCAGGTGGCGGTTCGCATCCCACTTGATGTATTCGATGTTGGCGCTGTCGAGCACGCCCGAGATCGTTTTGAAGAGGTAATCGACCACTTCGGGCCGGGACATGTCGAGCACAAGCTGGTTGCGCCCCTCGGACGCGCCGCGGCCGGGAACGTGCAGACACCAGTCGGGGTGCGCCTTAAAAAGTTCGCTGTCGCGCGAAACCATCTCCGGCTCGAACCAGAGCCCGAACTTGAGCCCGAGTTTGTTGACTTCCGAAACCAGTTTGCCGAGTCCGCCCTTGAGTTTCGACTCGAAGACGAACCAGTCGCCGAGACTGCTGTGGTCGTCGTCGCGGTGGCCGAACCAGCCGTCGTCGAGCACCAGCATTTCGATGCCGAGTTCCGCCGCGTCTTTTGCGATGGCGAGCAGTTTTTCAGTATTGAAGTTGAAGTAGGTCGCCTCCCAGTTGTTGACCAGGATCGGCCGCTTGAGGTCCTTCCAGTAGCTGCGGATCAGGTGGTTGCGGAAGACGTCGTGGAAGGTGCGGCTCATCGCGCCGATTCCGGACGCGGAGTAGATCAGCAGCGCCTCGGGGGCGGAAAACGATTCGTTGGGCGCGAGCTTCCACTCGAACGTCCGCTCGTTGATGCCGATCTGGGCGCGTAGGCGGTCGAACTGGTCGCGCTCGATCTCCGCCGCGAAGTTTCCGCTGTAAAGCAGCGCGACGCCGTAGACCTCGCCCGCGGTTTCGGTGGCGTGCGGGGCGGCCAGTGCGAAGAAGGGGTTCTGCTGGTGGCTGGAGAGGCCGCGCACCGACTCGATGACCGTCCGGGCATGGGAGATCGGGCCGCGTTCGACGGCGCGTTCGCGGGCCCAGGCTCCGGGCAGGTGGATCAGGTCGAAATTGCCTTCCGGGAAGTCGAGCGACGCGCTCGACAGTTTTTCCAGCCGCACCGTCTCCAGCGAACGGTTGACCGCCCGCGCCGAACGGGCGATGGCGTTGTGGCGTTCAAACACGGTGTAGGAGAGCAAAAATTCGATGTCGCTCGCCTCGTCGTAGAGCGAAAGTTCGAGCGTTTCGAGGTCGGATTCGCTCCCGAAGGTGGCGGGGAGACCCTCGATGCCCGGCTTGCCCTTGAAAATCCGGTGCGAACGGTACTTGAAGTCGGTCACGCGGTGGCCGTTCTCCTGCCGGACGATGGCGGAGGGGGCGTGGAAGTCGCCGACGCCGTTGGTGCCGTATTCCTGCAGGATGACGTCGCGTGATTCCGGCGCGGTGGTTCCCGGCGCGGCGGGCGAAAAGGCGCGGTCCAGCGGGCGGTAAAGATAGTTGAGCGCGTCGGACCCGATCCGTCCGCCGTAGTGCAGGTGGGCGAGGTATCCGTTCGATTCGATCATAAAGGCGTAGGTGGAATTCCCCGCGTCAAGTTTGAAGATCCGGTTTTTTTCGTTGAAAGAGATCGGCATGTCGAATTTCCTGTGATTGATCGCAATTAAGACAAGTCGTTAATATATCCTTCTCCCGCCGATATTTCAAACGGACAGAAAGGACAAAACGGACAAACAATCGCTTGCCGTCCGTTTTGTCCGTTTCTCAAGTTGCCTGAAGAAAATTTATTTCTTCAAGAGTCGCGGCGCGACGGTGATGCCGAAGGGCTGGACCTGGTATTCGTAGCTGAACATGTCGCCCTCGGTGCGCCACGCCTGCGGCCCCGCCCAGCGGATGCGGAAGGTGAGGTGCACCGTTCCGGCGCTGT
>CAYSZM010000307.1:0-3247 GCA_964435365.1 uncultured Victivallis sp.
CTACGCGGCAAAATTTTCAATTTTGCTATGTAGCTGTTTCGCTTCGCGCCGGTAGTCTCCGACGGGCAGGGCGCTTCGCCCCTGCACCCCGACCGGCAGGGTGCCGGTGCCGGGTACGGATTGCGGACAGGCTACGCTTTCAGCGCACCGACGATTTCAGAGATGTTTTTGATGTCGTGCCGGTCGAGGTAGGCGTCGATCCCCTCGATCACCCGCGGCGCTGCGTAGGGATCGACGAAGTTCGCCGTCCCGACCGCCACCGCCGAAGCCCCGGCAAGGAAGAATTCAATCGCGTCGTCGCCGTTCATGATCCCCCCCATGCCGATGATCGGCACCTTCACCGCCTGCGCCACATCCCACACCATGCGGACCGCGATCGGCTTGAGCGCCGGTCCCGAAAAACCGCCGGTGCGGTTGGCGATGCGCGGCTTCCGGGTCTCGATGTCGATCGACATCCCAGGAATCGTGTTGATGAGAGATACCATGTCGCTGCCCGCATCCACCACCGCCCGCGCGAAATCGGCGATGCGGGTTACATTCGGGCTCAATTTGGTGATGAGCGGCAGCTTTGTCTTTGCCCGGACCAGCGAAACCACCTGGTGCGCCAGCTCAAGGTCGGTTCCGAAGGCGACGCCGCCCGCTTTCACATTCGGGCAGGAGATGTTGATTTCAAGCGCCGCGATCCCATCGCTCTCGGCGTCGAGACATTCGGCCACTTCGCCGTACTCGGCGATGGTTTTGCCCCAGATGTTGACGATGGTCGTCGCCCCCACGCTGCGCAGGAAAGGCAGATAGTGTTCGCCGTGAAGGAAGGCGTCCACCCCCGGCCCCTGCAGGCCGATCGCGTTGAGCATTCCGCCGGTCACCTCCGCCACGCGCGGCGTGGGGTTCCCCGGTGACGGCTCCATGCGGATTCCCTTCACCACCACCGCGCCGAGACGCGAGATGTCGTAGTACTGATGATATTCATAGCCGTAGCCGAAGGTCCCCGACGCGGTCATCACCGGGTTCTTCAGCGTGAGCGGCCCGAGTTTGCAGGTCAAATCCGCCATAATCTACTCCACATATACCGAATCGAGGTTGAATACCGGGCCTTCGGTGCAGGCCCGGGCATAGGTCCAGCCTTCCGGCGTGTCGGCCTTGACTTTCACCACGCAGGCGAAACAGGCGCCGACGCCGCAGCACATCAGGTGGTCGATCGAGAGTTCGCCGGGCTGCCCCTTGGCCAGCAGCAGCTTCGCCAGCGCCATCAGCATCGGGTGCGGTCCGCAGCCGTAGAAGAAGAAGTTGTCGTTCGGCCGCTCTTCGAGCAACTGCTCCACCAGCCCGGTGACGAAGCCGCGATACCCCCGCGACCCGTCGTTGGTGGCGACGCGGACGTCGTACCCGGCCTTTTCATAGGCCTCGGTCAGCAGCACGTCGCCTTCGCCGCGCGCTCCCAGGAGGAAGATGCCGCGCTGCGGAATCTGCTTGGTCAGCATGAAGGTCGCCGCCGCGCCGTAGCCGCCCGCGACGAGCACCGGCGTCACGCCGGGCGCGGGTTCGGAGAAGGGCACGCCGAGCGGCCCCATCAGGTCGCAGACCGTCCCCGGCTCCAGCTCCGAGAGCCGTTTCGTGCCGTGGCCGACGATCTTGTAGACCACGCTGAGCGCGTCGCCCTCGCAGTCCTGGATGCTGAACGGGCGGCGCAGGATGCGGTCGCCCCGATGGTCGATCCGGACATGGACGAACTGCCCGGCCTTCGCCTTGCGGCAGATCTCCGGCACATGGAAGCGGACCAGGAAATAGTCCCCCTTGAGCCGGCTGTTTTCGATGATTTCACCATTGGTCATATTTGGAATTCCGTAAATAGGGATTGGTTGTGCGTTCGCGCCCGACGGTGGTGGCGGGGCCGTGACCCGGACAGATGACGGTCTCATCCGCCAGGTCCAGGATTCCGGAACGGATCGATTCGAGCAGCACCGCCGAGTTTCCGCCGGGGAGGTCGGTCCGCCCGACGCTTCCGGAAAAAATCGTGTCTCCGGCGAACAGCACGGGCGGTTCGCCGGGGAAGAGAAAACCGCTTCCGCCGGGCGTATGCCCCGGCAGCGGAATGATCTTGAATTCGTTCCCGTCGATGTGATCCACCGTCTCCGGCAGCTCCTTCGCGGCGGGCAGGAACGGCGGCAGCGCGTTGGATGGGCTGTGATAGAACGCCCGGTCCGGTTCGCGCAGATAGACGAACTCCGGTTTCAGCAGTTTGCAGAGTTCGCCCAGCCCCGAGATGTGGTCGACGTGCGCGTGGGTGAGCAGCACGGCGACGCGGTCGCAGTCGGACTTCTCCGCCTCGCGGGCGATATCGGGGGCGTCGCCGCCGGGGTCGATGACATAGAGCGTCCGCCCGCCGTCCGGCTGGACCAGGTAACAGTTGGTTTCGAGAAGTCCGGCGGGAATCGTGACGATCTTCATTTGTCCGCGCCCTCCTGCTGCCGCTGGCGGAGGATGATTCGCGATGCGGAGAGTTTCGAGAGCTCCTTCTGGAGCGCGACCAGTTTGCCGTAATCGGTCGCCGGAACCAGCTCCACCGGCAGCGTCAGCCCGCATTCGATGCGGAGCGTGCCCGTGCCCCCCTCCACCTGGCGGTAGAAGTCCACGGTGCCGGGTTTGCCGAATTCCCACCGTTCCGGGCCGAGCCCGACCGGGATGAAATTGGCCGGCAGCTCGACACGGTAATCAAGCTCGATTTTCGAGGTCGAATTGCGCCAGAGCGGAGTCCGGCGGCTGGACGCGGCGGTCCTCACCCGGTCGGCCAGCTCCGAAAATCCGGGCAGCTCGAACTGGAGGAAGTTGCCGGACACCGCCGCGAAATGCGGCACTTCGAGCGTATAATAGAGTTTGCCGGGATAGGTGTCGAATTCGGTCACCGGTTTGCCCTTGAACTCCGCCGTCTGCGAGACTCCCGCCGCCAGCGCTTCGAAGTACTGCCCGGTTTCCGCCGGAGTCATCTCCTTGAATTTCCGCCGGATCGACTGGTAGGGCAGCCCGAAATAGCTGTCTTCGAAACTGAGTTCCGCCGAGCCGTCGGCGCGGAGGCGAATCCGGCAGGCGACCGCCACCGAGCTCTCTCCCTTGCGGCGGGGCCGGATGGTCATCAGCCGCCCCGATTCAAGCACCAGCCCGATCGACTCCTCCGACTCGGTCGAGCCGAGAGACGCGTATTCGCCGGTGTCGTTGAGATGGCTGTCGAAGGCGGGCAGGTAGACCAGCA
>CAYSZM010000308.1:0-3234 GCA_964435365.1 uncultured Victivallis sp.
TTGCAGTTCTTCGCGTTGGAGGAGCCGGGGTTCTTGATGTGCTGCGCCTCGTCGAGCACGACGAAGCTGAAACTGTAATGCTTGAGCTTGTCGCCGGAAAGCCGGGCGGCGGCGTAGGAGAGGATCAAAAGATCGTACTCCGGCAGCGTCTTCCAGAGGGCGTTGCGTTCGGTCCCGTCGACAGGCACCGCGACTTTGAATTCCGGAACGAAACGGCCCGCTTCCCGCGCCCAGTTTTCGGTGAGCGACGCCGGGCAGACGATCAGCGCCGGAGCCATGCCGCGCTTCTTGCGCGAGGCCAGGAGGGCGAGGAGCTGGACGGTTTTGCCGAGCCCCATCTCGTCGGCGAGGATCACGTTGCTGTTGCGGTCGGTCATGTACTGGAGGAAACGGACGCCCTCCTCCTGATAGGTGCGCAGCGTGCCTTCGAATTTGAAGTCCGGCCGGAGGTCGTAACCGGCGGGGACTTCGCCCGCCCCGCCGCCCGCCAGCTCCGGCACCACGGCGCCGGGAATGTCGCGGACGAGGAAGATGAAGTATTCGGCGGCGAAAGCGGGCACCTCGAAGGTGCGCCCGATCGGGTCGAGCTTGCGGATCGCCCCGGCGGCGGCCGGAAAGAAACGCATCAGCGCCGGGGAGAGCTTGATCATCCCCGCATCGGGGAGCGCGAGGAAGCCGCTGCCGGATCTCGAGGCGTCGAGACAGCTTTTCCAGTCGGCGATCGCACCGGCCCCGGTGAGCGTGTATTCGATGACCCAGCCGTCGTCGAGCCGGGCGGAGAGGCGGCAGGTGAATTCGAGTTCGGGGAGCCCGGCGGTGCCGCGGAGCTGCCCGGCCAGCCGCCCGGAAAGAACCAGGTCGTCGCGGATGGCCATGTATTCGGGCAGAGCACGGTCGAGGAAGGTGCCGATGCGGTCCGAACCGGTGATGACGTAGCCGTTGTCTTCGCGGACGAAGCCGAACATGGCGAGGTCGTTCTCAAAGGTGCGCTCGTTCTCCTCGTCGCGACGCCAGAAGTGGCGGCCTTCGCGGACCAGGCGGCCGGAATCCGGGGAGACCCCGACCCGGCGGTTGTCCGAATCGTAAAGATAACGCAGCGCCAGCGTGAATTCGTCGGGGGCGGTGAGTCCGCCGTCGAGCAGGATTCCCGGCGTGCGGGTCTCCATATCGAAACCGTCGGTCCGCAGGATCGGCAGCGGGAAATCCGAAAGGAAATGTTCGACGCTCTCCCCCGCCGGCGGCGGCTGGATGCCGGAGCGGAAGAAGTTGCGCATCCAGCTGATCTCGCAGGTGGCGGGGACGAAGAAGTACTCCCCTTCCCGGCCGATCCAGCAGCCGGAGCGCCCGGTGATGACCTTGGCGCCGGAGATCGGCATGACCGCGCCCTCCACCCGGATTCCCGGCGACATCACGCTCGCGGAGCCGTGGCCGGAGACCAGCAGCACCGCTTCGGCGATTTCGCCGCGGACGTGAAGCTTGCGCCCCTCGCGCGTGAAGCGCGGGAAGTTGACCAGGCAGTGGAAGAACTCGGCGGTCATCTCGGAATTAAGCAGAATCTGAGAATTCTCCGCCTCGCCGTTGATGGCCAGAAAACGGATGATCTGCTGCTCGTGAAGCGAAAAATGGTCGAGCTTCAGCGTCACCGTGAGCGATTTGTCGAAATAGAGCTGGCGCAGGTTGTTGAGGTTGCCGATGTAGTCGCGACCGGCGCCCTTGAGTTTGACGGCAAGCG
Source organism: uncultured Victivallis sp. (assembly GCA_964435365.1). Classification (GTDB taxonomy): domain Bacteria; phylum Verrucomicrobiota; class Lentisphaeria; order Victivallales; family Victivallaceae; genus Victivallis. The sequence goes on from CAYSZM010000308.1 coordinate 1,733, forward strand.
CGGCGTTTTCCCACTTGCTGGGGACGTGGGGAAACGCCGAGACGGCGTCGATGTAAAGCTCGGCCTGCGGCGACTTCGCCCGCTCGACCAGCTTGGGCAGGCTCTCCTGACGGAGTCCGCCGTAATAGGCGGGGGCCTCTTCCTCGGCGGGACGCTTCAGGGACTGGGCAAAACGCCCGCCGTACAGAATCAGGGCAACGGCGTGTTCGCAAAGTTTACCGGGGGCGGCCTGCCCGCAACCGCAACTGCCGGAAGGCTCTTCGCCGGTGCGCACCCAGGTGTCGACGGTGCCGTCGGTCAAGCGGAAACGCCCGCAAAGTTTTCCGGACCGGTCGCGCCAGGCTCCGGCCAGACGGCCGTTCTTAAGCAACCCCTTGGCTGCTTTCAGCTCGGCGGCGCCGGAACAGTCCTGCAATCTTTCTTCAAAACTTTTCTTCATCGGTTCCCCAGTTTGCTGATCTCCCGTTTCCCGACTCTCCTCAATTCCGCGCAAATCGGAACATGAATCATTTAACATAATCGCATTTCATTCGTTTTTCCAGTTTATTCCGCCGCCAATGTTGGAAAAAAAAGCATTAATGGTGTATAGTAACGATTGCGCAAAACGTCAAAACCGGAATTCAGGGGCGGATTTTTCGACCTCAGTGGGGATCATGCATTTTATGGAAAATTTATTTCTCGGAATCGATATCGGTTCCACCACCTTCAAGGCGGTTCTCCTCAACGAGCGCGGCCAGGTGCGGCAAGCCTTGTACCAACGAACCCGTCCGGTCGACACCGGACGGGTGAGATGTTCCGGAGTCTGCGCCAAATGCGGAGCCTGCAATTTCGGGCAGCTCCGCCAGACCATAGACAAGTTTCTCGCCGACGCCGAAGTCAAAGGCCTGGGCGAAATCACCTGCACGGTGGTGACCGGCAGCCAGATCGTTGAAGACACCCACGATTTCGTCCCCTACGACTTCCAGGTAAGCGAAGTGACCGCGCACGTGGCCGGCGCCCGCCACTACTATCCGAACTGCAAGGCGATTCTCGACGTCGGCGGGCAGGACAGCAAGGCGATGGTGTTCAACGAGAATATGAACATGTGGAACTACAAGATGAGCGGAATCTGCGCCGCCGGCACCGGGGCCTTCCTGGACAGCGTGGCGGCCAAGCTCAACGTTCCGGTCGAAGAGATGGCCGACCGCGCCAACTACGGCAGCGACCTCGAATTCTCCAGCGTCTGCGCGGTGCTTTCGGCGACCAGCATCAACAAGTTCAAGAACCGCTTCCCGATGGGCGACATCATCGGCGGCGCCTGCCGGGCGCAGGCGCGGACCATCATGTCCGGCGTCGGCGAACTCTTCCTCGACTACCAGGGAGACATCGTCTTCCAGGGCGGCGTCGCCTACAACCGCGCCGTCGCCTATTACCTCAAGGAGATCACCGGGAACAACATCATCACGCCGGAGTTCCACGGCGTGATGGGCGCGCTCGGGGCGGCCTGCCTCGCCCGCCAGTTC
>CAYSZM010000309.1:0-3228 GCA_964435365.1 uncultured Victivallis sp.
AGTGCCGGGAAACGATTGAAAACAAGCGGACCGTAGTTTCTTCTCTAAAGTGAGTGTCCGACCGGCAGGGTGCCGGTGCCGGTGAATTTTTGAAAAACCCCGCTTCGCTTTTTCAAGGCGCTTGCAAACCGGGGAAGCAGTGATATAATAAACGAACAACCCGTTCCCGAAGAGTTCAACACAAGGAATTTCGAGATGGCAACCAAAGCGGCAGCGGAAAAGAAGGCGCCGGCGAAGAAGGCTCCGGCGAAAAAAGCAACGGTCAAAGCGGCGGCGGTCAAAAAGCCCGCGGCGAAAAAAGCGGCTGCGGCACCGAAGAAACTTCGCGTGGCAATCATCGGCTGCGGCGGAATCAGCCACGCCCACATGGCCGCCTACAAGCAGATTCCGGACGTTGAACTGGTCGGCTTCTGCGACATCAATCCGGAACGCCTGACCGACTATCAGACGAAATACGGCGTCAAGCCGGAACAGTGCTTTGAGAAGTGGGACGATCTCTTCAAAACGATCAAGCCGGAAGCGGTCGACATCTGCACCCCGAACGGCGTCCACTGCCCGGCCACGCTCGCCGCGTTCGCCGCCGGCTGCCACGTCATGGTCGAAAAACCGATGGCGATGAGCCCCGCCGAGTGCGAAACCATGATCGCCGCCGGAAAGAAAGCCAAGAAACTGCTCGCGGTCGGCTTCCAGCACCGCTACAACTCCAAGACCGATTACCTGGTCAAGGCGCGCGACGAAGGCAAGTTCGGCAAGATCATGTTCGTCAAGTGCCAGGCGCTCCGCCGCCGCGGCATTCCGAACTGGGGCGTCTTCGGCCGCAAGGATCTCCAGGGCGGCGGGCCGATGATCGACATCGGCGTCCACGTCGTCGAAATGGCCCACTTCTTCATGGGCTCACCGAAACCGGTCGCCGCGACCGGCAACTGCTGGACCTACATGGGCGACAAGCCGAGCAACGTGATGAGCATGTGGCCCAACTGGGATTACAAAACCTACACCGTCGAAGACCTCGCCATCGGCCATATCCGGTTCGACAACGGCATGATTATGCAGATCGAATCGTCGTTCGCGGCCCACATCGACAAGGACGAGTGGAAGTTCGTCGCCATGGGCGAAAAGGGCGGCTGCGACTGGGACCCGCTCCAGATCTTCACCGACGACGCCGGCGCCATGGTCCACATCAAGCCGGACTACGTCGCACCCGACTGGAACAAGGACTGGACCTATCTCTTCGCCCGCAAGCTGCAAAACTGGGTGGACGGCGTCCTCAAGGGGACCCCGCTGCGCGCCTCCGGCGAAGAAGGCCTCGCCATTCAGAAGATTCTCGACGGCATCTACCGCTCCGCCGCGGAAGGCGGCAAGGAAGTGCCGATCAAGTAAGCGTCGATTCGCAGATTCCGCCGTTCCGGAGCCACGGCTTCCGGAACGGCGGATTTTTTTTACGGGACGGGCACCGGAGCAGATTCCGCGCCGTACCAGTCGACCGTCGCGGCGTAGAGTTTCTTCCCGGCCGGAACCTTGACCAGAAGCGGCTCCCCGGCGACGGCGGCGGGAAGTTCCCGCGGGGTGTCCCCGAACACCTTGTCATGGAGATAACCCCGTGACGGGAAGGACTTCGGCCCCCAGTTGCTTTTGGCCGCCGCGGCCATGCGGCGGGTAGCGAGAATCGGGTCGAGGTCGATGATCCGATCGCCGCCGCGGCTGATGATTCCGCACAGGCGGCTGTTCTCCGGGCTCTCATTCTCCGCCAGCGCGTAGAGGCGGATCGAATTCTGCTTCTCCGGCCACTCCGGGCAGCGGAGGGCGCCGTCGGCGGTTCGCTCCAGTTTCGGGGCGGGCAACTGCGGGTCCAGGCGGCGCTCCAGATAGCGCGAATACTCGATGACCGAGGGCCAGTAGGAGGCCTTGGTGGCGATCTTGTCGACATCCTGCTGCTTGTACACGCCGTCCGGCAGGATGACATGGGTCAGGGCGTAGCGGAAGGCCGCCTTGACCGAGCGGTCGATCTCCTGTTGCAATTCGGGAGAGACGAACCGGCGGCAGGTCCGCAGCAGGCGGATTGCGTTCATCGTGCTGCCCAGCTGACAGCCGGATTTCCCGGCGTCGGGAGTTTCGGTGAAATTGTAGGCGGCGGCCGACCAGGCGGCCAGTTCTCCATCCTTCTTCGATTGCAGTTTGAGCGTGGAGCGGACCATCTCTTCGGCGTGAGGCATGGCGGCGGCCAGACAACGGCGCGGGTCCGGCTGCGCCTCGGCGTCGTAGCGGTCGATCCCGAAGGAAAACAGCATGTCGGTGTAGTGGAAAGTGACGCTCATGCTCTGCGGAATCGCCTTGGTCCCCCAGAATCCGGTCCGCGGGTCCTGGTCGGCGATGATCAGCCGGGCAAGTTCCTCCAGCCAGCCCTCTTCCATCGGGGGCAGCACATTCGCCTCCTTCGCCTGATGGTAGCGCATCGGGAAATACATGATGCCGTGGTTCATCTGGTCGAGATCGGTCTTCACGCTCTCTTTGAAATAGCGGCGCAGGCCGTCGATGGTGGTTAAATCATAAGGCTGGCCGATCATTCCGGAAGAGGGACCGCGGAGAAAATTCCAGACGTACTTCATCCCGAACGGCTTGGCGAAAAAGTGAAAGTTGATCGGTTCATACCGGGGAAAGGCGGCGACACTGCCGGTCGCCGGGTCCTGCCGTTCATCGCCAGAATAGGTGTTGGCCGCCTCGACCGGCTCGAAACGGAACCGGGCGAACTCCGCCTTGCCGCCGTTGAGGTTCTCGATCAGCAGCCGCACCCGGGCTCCGGTGGGCGGGATGAACACGTCCCGGTAATAACAGTGCCAGGGGAACGTGCCGACCGCTCCGTTGTGGGAGATGTTCTTGCTCAGGGTGCGGTCTTTGCCGTCCTTGATCACCACATAGAACTGCGGGGCGTCGTGATAGCTGTTGATCACCGGCCGGTCGCCGGTCTCGAATCCGCGCATCCAGTAGAAGAAGCGCAGGGTCTTTCCCCGGAATTTCTCCACATCCAGCACGGTCGCCGAGAGAAGACTTTCGCCTTTGGCCACTTCGAACGCACCGGTTTCGCAGCTGAGATACGGGGTTTCGATCTTGACCGGAATTTGCTTTGCATCCGGGAACCGGGGCGAGAGCGGCGTGGCGAACTCGTCCACGATGCCGTGCATATAGGTTTCCCAGAGCTCCGCCGGGCGGTTGCTTTTGCGGTCTTCCGGC
>CAYSZM010000310.1:0-3202 GCA_964435365.1 uncultured Victivallis sp.
TCGTCGAGCTTGAGCCAGACGATTTCGCGGTCTTTGGTGGCCAGCTTGAGCTTGAACGACGGCAGCCGCGGTTCGAAGATTCCCTTCTCCACCGTAATCAGGCAGGGGAAGGGGATGCGTTCGGAAAGCTCGTAATCGGGGAGGTCCACCACGAGTTCGATCGCGCTCTCGGAGAGGTCTTCGATCGAACAGACGTTGACCACGTGCGGAATGCCGAGGAACTCCGCCAGCTCGGCCCCCACCTGCGCGGTGTCGCCGTCGGTGGTCTGTTTCCCGCAGATGATGAGGTCGATGTCGCCCGCGATGCGGACGCCCTGCGAAAGCGTGTACGACGTCGCCAGCACGTCGGCCCCGCCGAAGCGGCGGTCGGAGAGCACAATGCCGCGGTCGGCGCCCATCATGAACGCCTCGCGGATCACCGTCTCCGCCTGCGGCGGCCCCATGGTGAGTGCGGTCACCGTCGCGCCGTATTGCTGCTTGAGCCGCAGCGCGGTTTCGAGCGCGTAGAGGTCGTAGGGGTTCATCTTCGACTCCACGCCGTCCCGTTTGAGCACGCCGGTCTTCTCGTCGATTTCGACCTGCGACGTGCCGGGCACCTGCTTGATGCAGACCAGAATATTCATAACAATCCTTTGGGTTGAATGGTTCTCATGCCTGTTCGGCGATCACCGAGACGCCGTCCGGGATGACCGCGATTCTGGCGGACTTCCCGGCGATCCGGCGCGCGTCGTCCACCGCTTCGGCCAGCGTGGACGCGGTCTCCAGGTGCATGGCCCGGAGCATGGTGTGGTCGCAGTGCCCGGTGACCAGGATGACGGTGTGTTTCTCGAGAATCCGGGCGAGGATCTGATACTCCCACTGGTCCGGCGCGGTCCGGTCGCGCGGCACGCGGCGGACTTGGTCGAGCACGGCGCGGGGCGTCTGTGCCTCGGCCAGCGTCCGGTAGAACGACTCGCCGCCGTGCCCGTCCGAACACGAGGCGGCCATGATGATGACCCCGCCGGGACGGCAGACCGCTTCGGCCGCGGTCATTCCCTTGACCGCCTGATAGACGTTCTGGTCGAGCGGGTGGCCGCCGTTGGAGGTGATGACGATATCCGAAACCGGCACTTTGATTTTGCAGAACCGTTTCAGCCACTCGCACCCGGCGAGGTGGGCCTGCTCGAAGTGCCCGGCCACGGCGTGGACGATTTTCTTGTCATGGTCGATCACCACGTTGACGATGAAGGCGAGCTTCGCGGTTTTCGCCGCATAGAGCATATCGCGGTGGATGGGGTTGTTTTCGAGGTTCCCGGTCCGCGCGCAGGGGCTTTCGATGAATTCGGCGCAGTGGTTGGCCAGCACCGTTTCGCGCGAGACGATTCCGGGCAGGATGCTTTTGCGCCCACCGGAAAATCCGGCGAAGAAGTGCGGCTCGATGAACCCCTCGGCGACGACGAGGTCGGACTCCATCGCCAGGCGGTTGACGATGAACTTCCCGCCGGAGGGCAGCGTTCCCGCCTCGACCAGCGAAGCCTCGTCGCCGGAGTCGTGGATGACGATGTGCTCGCGTTCGACGATTTCATCCCCCAGCTTGGCAATCAGTTCTTCCCGCGTGGTGGCGCGGTGGAAGCCGGTGGCGACCAGGATGGTGATTGCGATGTCCGGCTGGCCCCGGCGGAGCCGTTCGAGGATCTGCGGCATGATGATCCGGCTCGGAACCGGGCGGGTGTGGTCGCTGGTGATGACGAGCGCGGTTCTCTTCCCGGCGGCCAGAGTCTCCAGCCGTTCGGAAGCGATCGGAGCGTCCAGCGCGCGGCGGACGGCCTCCGCTTCCGGCAGCTCCGGCTCCGGCAGCCGGGAGACGAAAACCCCGGCAAGGTCGGCGTCCTCCAGCTCCGTCTCCATGCGGCTCCGATGGTACGGAATTGAAATTTTCACTTGGTTCTCCCTATTGTACAGCCCCGCCCAAAGTCCCGTCGCGCCTTTTTGCCTGCCGCGTTGCCGTAGAACAAAAATTCATCGACGTTACTTTTGGCTGTGCCGTCCCTTTGATTCCCATCCTGATATTATACAATAGAAAAAATTCAAAGTCAAGATGCGTTTGAGAGAATTTGAGATGAAAAAGAGAGAATTTGAGAAAGCGACTGTTTTCCCCTGAGGAACCTTTAATCCGCCTGTTCAAATGTGAAATTTTATCTTGCTTTTATTTTATTTTGTGCTATAATAATATTGAAATAAGAAATTATAATTTCATATTGTGAGATTACAATGAAGTCACTGCACAAAACCTTCGACATTCTGGAGTACGTCGCCTTGCAGGACGGGGCGTGCGTCACGCCGAGCGAGGCGGCGGAGTTCACCGGGCTGAACCTGGCGACCTGCGCGCGGATCATGGGGGAACTGGCGGCGCGGGGGTATCTGGACAAGGTTTCGCGGAAGGCGGGCTACGTGCCGGGGCCGATGTGCGCCGCGCTGGCGATGCGCCGGAACAGCTATACCCGGCTGGCGCGGGCGGCGAAGGAGCCGCTTCAGGCGCTCTCCGAGTTCGTCGGGATGCCGGTAAACCTCTCGGTGGTGAACGGCGCGCGGCGGATCATGATCGTCTGCTGCTGCGGGCAGCCGGGCTGGAAACCGTGGGACAGCTTCGGCTTCCCCCTCGACGGCCCCGGCACGGCGACCAACCCGCTGCTGCGGAAAGAGGGCGGAAAAGGGTTCGTCAACTTCCGCGACGAGAAGGAGAATCTGTGGATTCAGGGGGCCGCGGTGCGTGCGCCCGGGTTCCCCGTCGCCGCATTCGGCTACGGCGTGCCGGAGGGAGTCGACCCCGAACGGGCGCTGGCGCTGGCGCGCGAAACCGCCCGCGAAATCGAAAAGAAACTGACGGTCAGCTATCAGGCGTATTGACCGTTGCAATAGAAGGATAAGAAAACGATGAGTTCCGAAACGGTTCTGCGGCAGGCCATGGATTTCATGGAAAACGAGAAACAGTTCCACCTCGGGTTTCTGCCGACCGAGCAGTCGAATCCGCTGTCGCGGACGCTGGAGGCGGATTTCAAGATTTCGCCGGAGCGCGGCGTCGCCACGCTGCAGCGGGTGGACCGCGAGGTGCTGGCGATGGCGGAGCGCGTGCTCGCCTCGGAACAGTTCCGCCGTCTGGCCGAAGCCGGCGAAAAGACCGTGCGCGGCGGCGGCCGGATCATCTGCTCCGGCTGCGGCGCGA
>CAYSZM010000311.1:0-3184 GCA_964435365.1 uncultured Victivallis sp.
CGTTCCCGGCGGCATCGGGACGATGAGTTCCGCCACTCCCGCGTGGCAGACCGCCACCTGCGGAACGGGGTTCTTCTTGAGTTGCGCCACCAGCTCCACGGTGTCGTGGCGGACGCATTGCTCCTCTTTCCCCGGCAGCTTCTTGACCGCGCTGCAGAATTTGCAGCTGTGCTGGCGAAGCTCGTAACACAGTTCCGGTTCGGGCAGCAGGAAACGGGAGATCTTCCAGACGCATCCGGTCCCGGCGATTCCGGCCAGTTTCGTCAGCTTCGCTTCGAGTTTTTTGATATTTTTATCGGTTTCTGGCATAAAATAACCGTATGGTAGCTGTTTTCTGATAAAATGTAGCATGAAATCGATATAAAAGCCAGCGGGATGCATTATATTATTTCCAGAAAACAATCCGGGAGGATGTCAAATGATCCAGAAACTGCCGCTTTCGCTGCTGGCCGATGCCGATATTGTAGTAGTGGGAGGAGGCCCGTCCGGTTTCGCCGCCGCCATCGCCGCCGCCAGGACCGGGGGGAAGGTGCTTCTCTTGGAGCAGTCCACCATGTTCGGCGGTCTCGGCACCGCCGGGCTGGTCCCGATGTTCGCCCCGGCTTCGGACGGCGAACGGATGATTTACGGCGGAATTTTCGACGAGGTCAACCGCGAAATGTGCCGCCGCATGGGGGCGGAGATGGACAGCCGCTCCTGGCAGCCGATCAATCCGGAAATTCTGAAACGGCTGTACGACGAACTGGCCGAAGCCGCCGGCATCCGCTACCTGTTCGGCGCGAAAGTCTGCGAAGCCGAAGTCGAGAACGGGCGCGTTTCGGCGGTATTGGTCGCAGGTTCGACCGGGCTGCGCCGGGTGACCGGGCGGGTCTTCGTCGACGCCACCGGGGACGCGCTGCTCGCCGCGCTGGCCGGGGCGGAGTTCGACTACGGCGATGAATCCGGCAACACGATGAGCCCGACGCTCTGCGCCCAGTTTTCCAACATCGATTTCGCCGCCTGCGAGGCGGCCTGGCGCGCCGGAGTCACCGACCGCTCCATCTGGCTCAAGATGACCGGGGAGGGCGCCGCGCCGCTTCAGGAACACCATTTCGTCTGCATGAAACAGGTCTCCTCCGCCTCCGCCGGGAGCAATCTCGGGCACATCTACGGGCTCAACGGACTCGATGAATTCGAGCTGACCCGGGGATATGTCGAAGGCCGCCGGATCGCCCGGATCATGGAGGAATTTTACCGCAAACACGTTCCCGGCTTCCAGCGCGCCGAGCTGCTGGCGACTGCTCCGCTCCTCGGCGTCCGCGAAACCCGGCGCATCCGCGGCGAATACCGCATGACGTTCGACGATTACACCCGCCGCGCCGTGTTCGCCGACGAGATCGGCCGCTGCTGTTACCCGGTCGACATCCACTCCGGCAGCGCCGACCCCGAGGAACAGAAGAACGTCGAGCGCGTGATGAGCGAAACCCGGTTCAAACACGGCGAAAGCTACGGCATTCCCTTCCGTGCGATGATTCCGAAGGGAATTGCGAACCTGCTGGTGCCGGGGAGGGCGCTCTCCGCCGACCGCTCGATTCAGTCGAGCCTGCGGGTGATGCCGCCGTGTTTCGTCACCGGTCAGGCGGCCGGAGCCGCGGCCGTGCTCGCCGGGGAAGATGTCCGCGAAGTCGATATGGTTCAACTGCGCACCCGTCTCGCCGAGATGGGCGCATTCTTCAAATAAGGGAGAAGAAAAACATGGATACGGTGAAGTACGAATGCAAGGCCGACGTTCCGGTCATCGCGGACGTCGATGTTCTGGTGGTCGGTGCGGGGCCGGGCGGATTCTGCGCGGCGGTCACCGCGGCGCGGCAGGGGAAGACGGTCGCGCTGGCCGAACACTACGGCAGCCCGGGCGGCATGGCCAACGTCGGCGAAATTTCGCCTTTCATGCCCAACCACTGCGGCGAAGAGAGCCTCGACAAACCGGTTTACGTCGAGTGGATCAACCGGATGCGCGCCTACCGTTCGGAAGGGTTCGCCCCCACCGAAGTGCGCCGGGCCGATGACCGCAACATCTCCCGCTACGGCGCGATGCTGGCGATCGAGGACATGCTGCTCAATGCCGGAGTCAAACTGTTCTATCACCACACGTTTTTCGACGTGATCAAAAAAGATGACCGGATTTCCGCCGTGATCTTCACCGGCAAGTCGGGATTCTCGGCGATCCGGGCGAAAATGGTGGTCGATTCGACCGGCGACGGCGACGTGGCGGCGAAAGCGGGCTGCGACTTCGAATTCGGCAACGAGGACGGCTTCTGCCAGCCGATGACGCTCTGCTTCAAACTTTCGCACGTCGACAAGTCGCGTGCTCCGGGGCGCAAGGAGATCACGGCACTTTATCTCAAGGCCAAGGAGGAAGGCCGGATCAACTGTCCGCGGGAAGACGTGCTGTTCTTCGGCGACTTCGAATCCGACGTGGTCCATTTCAATACGACGCGGGTCATCAAGCACAATGCGACCAACGCCGAGGAGCTCTCCGAGGCGGAGATTCTCGCCCGCCGGCAGTTGCGCGAATACCTGGCGTTCCTGCGTTCGACGGTTCCCGGTTACGAGCACGCCGAAATCCATTCGGTCGCGGCGCAGATCGGGGTGCGCGAGTCGCGCCGGATTCTCGGGCTGGAATATCTGACCGTCGAAGCCTTCGACCGGCGCGCCCGGTTCGAGGATGCGATCGTGCGGGTCAACTACCCGGTGGACATCCACAATCCGAGCGGGACGGGGACGATCCTGCGTCATCTCGGCCCGGACGAGTATTACGAGATTCCCTACGGCTGCATCGTGCCGCCGGCGGTGAAGAACCTGCTCGTCGGCTGCCGGGGGATTTCGGTCGACCACGCGCTGCACAGCAGCATGCGGGTGATGCCGCCGGTCTGCTCGATCGGCCAGGCGGCGGGGATGGCCGCCGCGATGGCGGTGGAAAAGAACTGTGCCCCGGAGGCGCTCGAAGGCGTCGAAGTGCGCAAGGCGCTGCGGGAATTCGGAGCGAACATCTGAATTTTTTCGCCTTTCGTCTTGAATTTCGACAAACAGCGGTTATTTTATCCAGTGGATTTACGGGACATTGGTTCCCGGTAAGCCCGCAATGATGCCGGAGTGGCGGAATGGCAGACGCACTTGACTCAAAATCAAGCGGTGAATAACCATA
>CAYSZM010000312.1:0-3181 GCA_964435365.1 uncultured Victivallis sp.
CACCGGCACCCTGCCGGTCGGGAGGAGGTTTGGAGGGGGACGAAGTGCCCCCTCCGATTCCCACGACCATGTTTACAGGGCGCGATCCCAGTATTTGCGAACGACTTCCTGACCGTTGCTGCGGATGGCGCGTTCGACTTCTTCGACGCTGCGGGAGTCGTTGAGCGTGAATTGGCCGACATCTTCATCGGCGAGGATGGCGTAGCCGCCGGGGGTGACGCGGGAACCGGCGCTCATGTTGTCGGCGCAGAGCTGGACCATGCGGTCGCGGAAATCGGGATTTTCGCGGGTGGAGATGGTCATGCCGCATTCGGGGAAGACGATCCGGAAGGCGAGCATCATCAATTCCAGCTCGTCATCTTCGACCGGATGGGCGGGTTGGAAGCCGCCGTCGGTCGCGGTGATGCGGGGGAAGGCGAACTGGACTTTGCTTTCGAAGCAGTGCTTCTGCAGATAGATGGCGTGGGCGCCGAGACTGGCTGCTTCCAGACGCCAGTCGTCGAGGCCGAGCAGGAAGGCCATGCCGAGGTTGCGCATGCCGCCGCGACCGGCGCGGAGCTGGCTCCACAGGCGGAACTCGTAGTTGCTTTTCGGCCCGAACGGGTGGAGGTCCTTGTAGAGCTCCTGATTGTAGGTTTCCTGGAAAAGGGTCAGCCCTTCGTAACCGGCTTCGAAGAGGTTGCGGTACCCTTCTTCGGTCTGCGGGGCGACTTCGAGGCTGAGATAGGAAAAACGTTCCTTGAGCATCCGGCCGACTTCGCAGAGGAATTCGTTGCTCATGCGGACCGGGTCTTCGCCGGCGACGATCAGCAGCGAATCGATTCCCATGGCCAGGATGGCGTCGGTTTCCTGCCGGATTTCGTCCAGCGTCAGGCTTTTTCGCTCATACTTGTGCTTGATGTTGAAGTCGCAGTATTTGCAGCCGTTGATGCAGCTGTTCGAAATGTACAGCGGGGCGTAGACCGACACGGTTTTGCCGTAGTAGCGGCGGCGGCAGTTCATCGCCACTTCGCGGATGCGCGGCAGCATGGTCATCGCGGCCGGGGAGAAGAGGTTGAGGAGGTCGAAAAAGTCGCGCCGTTCTTTGGCCAGCGAACCGGCGACGGTTTCCGGCGTGGCGGCGGCGATCCGGCGGAGGACTTCTTCTTCGGAGAATTTGAGTTCGGGAAACATGATGGGGCTCTCTCCTTACCGGAAAATATCGAACGTGTTTTGCGGGCTGGTGGCGCAGGCGGTCGAAATCGCGGCCGGGGGACCGGCCTTGACGCCGAGTTCGGCGGCGCGGATCGCCAGCTTGAACGCCTCGGCCATCTTGACCGGGTCTTCCGCGGAGGCGACCGCGGTGTTGATCAGCACCGCGTCGGCGCCGAGCTCGATCGCCTCGGCGGCGTGCGACGGCAGGCCGATTCCGGCATCGACTACCACCGGGATGTTCGACTGTTCGACGATGATTTCGAGCATGGAGCGGGTGCGGAGGCCCTGATTCGAGCCGATCGGCGCGCCGAGCGGCATCACCGCCGCCACGCCGCAGTTTTCAAGGTGACGCGCCAGCACCGGGTCGGCGTTGATGTAGGGCAGCACGATCAGCCCCATTTTGACCATTTCCTCGGCCGCTTTCAATGTCTGGATCGGGTCCGGCAGGAGATAGCGCGCGTCGGGATGGACTTCGAGCTTGATCCACTGATATCCGGCCGCTTTGCCGAGTCTGGCGATGCGGATGGCGTCTTCCGCGTTGCGGGCGCCGGCGGTGTTGAGCAGAATCTCGACTTTGGAACGGTCGATGGCGCCGAGAATGTCGTCCTGCGCAGGGTCAGCGAGGTCGACGCGGGTGAGGGCGGTGGTCACCATCTCCGTCCCGGACGCTTCCAGCGCGGCGGCAAGCAGTTGTTTCGAGGCGAATTTGCCGGTTCCGAGAAAGAAACGGCTGTTGAATTTCTTTCCGGCGATGACGAGATCTTTCATGGTACTGACTCTTTTCCTATCTTTGAGACGCTCTTTTTACGGCTCCACGCCGAGAAGAAGCGCAATGACTGTGTTTGCCTGCATGGCGGCGGCGATTCCGACCCGGGGGGAGAAGGGCGGCGAATGGGCCACGTCGCTTTCGGCATCTCCGATCAGATAAAGTTTTCCGCCGCCGATCCGGCGCAGTTTCAATTCGTTGCTCCGTCCCCAGCCGGCGAGGCCGCTGGCGGCGACGACCGGTTTCCCGGCTTCGAGCATGGTTCGGATCAACATCTGTTTGGCCGAGCCCGAGTCGAACGCCTCGACCACGATGTCGCAGTTTCCGAACAATGTTATCGCATTTTCGGCATCGACGGCGAGATCATGCAGCGCAAGCTCGACGCCGGGAACGATTCTATGCAGGTTTTCCCCCAACGCCTCGACCTTCGGCCTGCCCAGCTGATCGGCGAAAAAAAACTGACGGTTGAGGTTGCTCTCCGCTATCCGGTCGAAATCGGCGATCACCAGTTTCCGCACACCGGAACGCACCAGGTGCATCGCACAGTTCGAACCGAGCCCGCCCGCTCCGGCGATGCCGATCACGGCCCGGTTCAGCGTTTCGCGTTCTTCCGGAGAGAGACTGGGGTTGACTTCCACCGCGTCACCCTCCGGCAACGATTCGGAACACATTCAGCCGGTCGCCTGCCGCGAGGATATGCGCGTTCTCTTTCGCGCCGCAGATCTCTCCGTTGAGTTCGACCACCACCGCGTCCGGAGAGAGCCCGCGCGCGGCCAGGAGTTCCGAAACCGTCGCCCCGTCGGCAATTTCCTGCCGGGCTTCGTTCCAAAGAATTTCCATCGCCTGAGCCGCCTTTCCGGATTGATTCCAAACTCTTTAAGATAGCACGTTTCCCGCTTTTTTTCAATGAAAAACGGGCCGGAATTCAAAATTCCGGCCCGTTTCAGGATAATCCCGTTCGGCTTAGCCGAGGCGGGCTTCCAGTTCGACCAGCTGCTTGGAGAGCTCAGCCGGGAGGTGGCCCTCAAACTTCTGGTAGTGTTCCTTGATCATCGAAAGCTCGGTCTTCCAGCCTTCGACATCGACCTTGAGGAGTTCTTCCATATCGGCCTTGGTGACTTCGCCTTCGAGTCCCTTGAGGTCGATCGCATCGGCGGTCGGCATGGCGCCGATCGCGGTGCTGCGCACGCAACTGGACAGCGGTGCCGGCGACGGTGCGCT
>CAYSZM010000313.1:0-3173 GCA_964435365.1 uncultured Victivallis sp.
CGTAGTTCTGGAACACCATCGCGATGTCGCGGTCTTTGGGGGCGATGTTGTTGACGACACGGTCGCCGATTTTGACCGTCCCTTTGGAGATGTCTTCGAGTCCGGCGACCATGCGCAGCGTGGTGGATTTTCCGCAGCCGGAGGGGCCGACCAGGACCATGAATTCACGGTCGCGGATTTCGAGGTTGACGTCGCGCACGGCGGTTACAGTGCCGTCGTAGATCTTGTAGACGTGCTCCAGGATTACTTCTGCCATTGTAGGATGCCCTCTTTGCTCTCGGGTCGTAACGCCGGAGCGGCCACTGACGACCTGCGGGTTGTTCCGGTTCCTTTGAACCGGCCCGTCTCCGGGCACGTTCGGCCCTGATTATCAGCTGGCAATATAAATCCGGAGTCGGTTGTTTTCAAGCTTCTTTCGCGGATTTCCCAATAAAAAAGACGCCGCTTCGGGGAAGCGGCGGCATCGGTAAACAAAATGTGTCGGGAAACGAGGAAAATCAGAATTCCTCTTCTTCCTCTTCGTCTTCGAAATCCTCGTCGAACTCTTCGTCGAGATCGTCGTCGTCGAACGCTTCGTCGTCGAATTCGCCGCGCTCGAAGATGTCGTCCTCATCCTCGTCAAGATCGTCGAAAATATCGTCGTCGAGGCTGTCTTCGAACTCGGCGGGATCTTCGCCGAGGAAGGAGGAGGAGGCGCTGATGACGGAGCCGCATTCGGGGCAGCAGCCGTCTTCGGCCTCAATCGCACTCTCACTCACTTCAATATTGCAATAGGGACAAATCGTAGCCATACTGTTTCCTCCTGTTTTTCCGATTCACCCGGTACTATATTGACGATTTGCGATTTGTCAAATCCCAGTGAAGAAAAAAAACGATTTTTTTACAAATGATTCGAGCTCTGAGTGATTTCGCATCTCTTTCCCGGCGTCATGGTTCGAATGGCGGGAGTTTTCGGCGTATGTAAATTAATGTAAAAAACAGTGCTCTGTTTTTTTCTCTTTTTTCTTGGATTTCCGCGTTTTTATTCCATTATTATAGGTAAGGATCGACAAACAACAACAGGAATGATGCTATGCTTTTCACCAAATTCGAAGGAAATCCGGTGCTGGGGCCCGAGGCGTTTCCCGGCGATGTCATGTACGTGTTCAACCCGGGCGCGGTCAAATTCAAAGGGGAGTACCTGCTGGTGGCCGATGCGGCGACGGCGGCGACTCCGATCGTCTTCTGGATCGCGCGCAGCCGCGACGGCGTCCGTTTCACTCCCGATCCGGAGCCGATCCGGGGGTGGCCGGCTCCGGTGGCGGGTCAGGAGAACTGCGTTTACGACCCCCGGATCACCCGCATCGGCGGCGAATACATTCTGATGTACGCGAGCCAGGCGCTCGGCCGCGGCGTCCGGACCGGCGTGGTGAGAACGAAGGATTTCGTGACCTTCGAGCGGATCGAACAGCGCGAAACCGGGCGGAACAACCGCAATTCCGTGCTGTTTCCCGAAAAGATCGGCGGGCGCTACGTCCGCTTCGACCGCCCGATGGGGGATGACGAGCTTGAGCCCTCCGACATGTGCCTGAGTTATTCGGACGATTTGAGCGACTGGAGCGACACGCGCGTTCTGATGAAGCCGCGTTCCGGCTGCTGGGATTCGCTCAAAATCGGCGGCGGCGCGGTGCCGATCCGCACCCCCGAGGGGTGGTTGGCGATCTATCACGGCGTCGACCGCACCTGCAACGGCTTCATCTACCGGCTCGGCGCGATGCTGCTCGACCTCGAAGACCCCGCGCGGATCATCGCGCGCGGCGGCATGCCGGTGCTCTGGCCGGACCGCCCCTACGAGATGCAGGGCCGGGTGGGCAACGTCACCTTCGGCTGCAACGCCATTGTGGAAGACGACGGAACCGTCCGCGTCTATTACGGCGCGGCGGACACCTGCGTCGGGCTGGCGACGGCGAAGCTCGCCGACCTCGTCGCCGCCTGCCGGACCGGGAATCCGATCGCCGAAACCTTCTTCGATGCTCAGGCGAGTTCGACCCGTCCGAAGGAGTGCGCGGCGGCGACGCCGCTGCGTCCCTCGAACTCCCAGCTCTGCGGTTCCGCGGTGTAGTTGGCGAGAACCAGCGCTTCGGCTCCGGAGGGCGCGCGCCAGACCGAGTGGAGGAGCGCCGGGAGTTCGCGTTCCAGTTCGCCGCAGGCGGTTTCCTTGGTAAAGATCATGCGCTGCAGGAACTTCACCCGCCGGGTCCCGCAACGGAATCCGGCGGAGGAACGCATTTCGCCGTCGAACAGCAGATCGCGGTTGGCGTGGTAAAAGCGGGCGCATTCGAGGAGGAAGCGGTAGAGTTCCGCATACTCCGGATTTTCCTGTACGCGCGGCGTCAGGTTGCAGACCATCGGTTGGGCTCCCCAGATCACCGGGCGCGCCATTTCGACGTAGAACTGTTCCGGGTAGAGTCTGTGCCACGGCTTTTCATCCTTCCAGCGGTCTTCGGGCGGCCAACGCGGGTCCCACGGCGCCACTCCGTCCGGCAGCGCGTAGGAGCCGAACAGGGCGAGCCGGCCGTGGTAGACCGCCGGAAACAGGGGCAGCGGTTCGATGGCGTCGCCGAGCAGCCGTTCCGCCGCCGCACTGTTGCAGATGATCGCGCCTGCCGTGAGGTCCATGTATGCTTCGTTGGCGCACTCGGTGGAGAGCGGGTAGCCGGGGTTCTCCCGGCGCAGCCGTTCCAGCATGGCGCGGAAGCCGCGGACCGAGGCGTTGCCGCCGCCCTTCGCGTGGCGGTGAAGCGGGTTGTAGCAGGGGCGGTAGGTGCAGTTGCCGATCATGTCGAGATATTGGCCGGAAAGTCCGCAACTCCGCAGTTTGGCGACCAGTTCGGAGATCCGCTCCTGAAACTTCGGCGCTTCGCCGCACATGAAGCCGAGCCGGTGATGGTTGTATTTGTTGAACTCGTAAGCCAGCGGCTCGCCGTCGCGTTTGACGAGGATCGATTTTCCGCCGCCCTCTGCGAAACTCGGCGTGTCGAGATCCCAGCAGACGCCGTTGATGTAAACCTGGGTGAAAATTCCCTGCCGGGTCAGGTTCTCCACCTGCCGCCGGAATGTCTCCTCTCCCTCGCGCGGTGGCCAGAAGTCCGGGTAGTCGGTGTCGTAGGGGTTGCTGTGCCACCAGTACCAGT
>CAYSZM010000314.1:0-3170 GCA_964435365.1 uncultured Victivallis sp.
ACGTCTGGCCCGCGCTCTCCGGCAACGTCGGCGGCGACGTGCTCGGCGGCATCGCAGTGACCGGCTTCGGGAGCGACCGCACCCGGACCGGCCTCCTGCTCGACATCGGGACCAACTGCGAAATGGTGCTGGCCGACCGCGGGAAACTGCTGATCGCCTCGGCCGCGGCCGGACCGGCGTTCGAAGGGAGCTCCTCCGCCGTCGGCTGCCGCGCCCGGCCGGGAGCGGTGGACCACCTCGCGGTGAGCGAGTCCGGCCACTTCCGCTTCCGCGTCATCGGCGGCGACCTGCGCAAGCTCGACGGAATCTGCGGCAGCGGGCTGGTGGACTTCCTCGCCGGAATGCGCCGCGCCGGGCTGCTCGACGAATTCGGCCGCTACCGCCGCACCGCGCTGGCCGCGCTCGGGCGGCTCGAAACGGGAATGCCGGGAACAGGGGCGCTCTGCCGTCTCTCCGCCCGGCTCGCCGTCTCCGAAACCGACGTCGAAGCGCTGCTCAAGGCCAAAGCGGCCATCGAAGCCGGAACATCGGCGCTGCTGCGCTGTGCCGGGAAGTGCGCGGAAGAGCTCGACGAAATCCAGTTCTGCGGCGGATTCGCTTCCGCGCTCGACCTCGAATCGGCGCAGGCGATCGGCCTGCTGCCCCGGCTTCCGGTCGAACGCATCGCCGTTCGCGGCAACACCGCGCTAGCGGCGGCGGCGCTGGCGGCCTCGCGCCCCAGAATCCTCGACGAATTCGGCCCGGAACAACTCGATTATACCGAAGTCCAATTCAACGAGCTCGGCTTCTTCACCGACCTCTACACCGAAAGCCTGACGCTCGCGTGACTCCCGCCCGGCTTTACGGCTGCCCTTCGGAATCGTTCCGGTCAGGCGCAGACTCGGTCTCGGATCGGGAACGTTTGATGAAAGAACCCTTCTTTTTTCCATGAACCGAAATCAGAAAACAGGCGATCAGAGAAAAGGCGATTACATTTCTCAGCGAAACCTTTCCTTCGTAAAAGGAATACGACACCAGAAGCAATACAAGCGCTCCCAGTATCATGAGGGTATTCTTCATCTTCTCCTCCACGGGTTGATTTGAAATAAAGCGCACAGCGCGACAATGAAAACCGGGACAAACCCGATCTGCGACCATGCCGGTTTCGCCACCACCGCACAGACGCCCAGAATCAGGATGATCAGTGCGGCGATCCGAATCCAGACGCGGACTTTCTCATGCTTCGCCATGTGTCAATTTTCTCCGGATGCCGCCCAGGCTTCTATTTGCGCGATTGTCCGGTCCATTCCGTCGGACGGTTTCAGCCTCGTGATGTTGCGGACATTGGCAATCGCCCCGTCCAGACTGGGTCTCCAGCGGTCGGGAACGGTGATGTTGAGCGCATTCAGCTGCATCAGAAGAAGACCGTCAGGGTCGCCGGACTCCCGCAGTTTCCGGCTCAGCAGGTAGGTTTTGCAGGGAAAAACGATCCCGTTGAAGTACAGCATGCCGATTTTCTCCTCCGGCGAACAGGCGGAGTACTCCCTTGCCCAGTCGATTGCCCCGGGGCTTGAGTATTCCGTCCATTTTTCGGCGGAAATCCGATCGGCTCCGTCGGCCAGATACCGGTTGAAATATTCCGCGGAGGTCGTCTTGAGTTCCGCCATCCGGAGAATGTGTCCGGCCAGCGTATCGAAGAATGGAAGCTGCTCCCGGCAGGCCTGGTAAAATTCATTCCGGGTGTCCCGCAGCAACTCCCCTTGTTTTCTGTAAACGGTTTTCCCGGATTTCAGCGCAATCCCGTTGCGGGTGAAAAGCCGGAGCAGAATACACCGGGTCAACGTCCGCTTTGCGATTTTGTTCAGCTCTGCGTCGCTGCTGTAATAGATGGAGAAATTGGAACTCTCCCCGTTCATGGAAATCGCGAGCGTCTCCACGCTTCCATCCGCAATCGGCTCCCCGGCGGAAACGACAAACATGGCCGAAACGGTCAACAGCAATCCGGCGACAGCGATTTTCATGGCATCTCCCTTAAAATGCAGGTTCGATCCTGCAACAATAGAAATAGCATCGGAACCGGATATTTACAACTCTCCAGACGGAACAAATTTCAATCAAACTGCCGGTTTTATCGATTATTTTTTCAAAAAAAGAATAAAATGCTAATTTCCTTTTCCGAAAATGGCGTTATATTATTTCAAGGAAGGAGCGAGTCAACCTCATGCCGGAACTGCCGGAAGCCGAAACCATCGGGCGCGCGCTCAACCGCGCCATGACCGGAAGAACCATCACCCGGGTCGAAGTTTTCACGCCCTCCATGCGCGAACCGCTGACCCCGCTGCTCTCCGCCCGGCTCGAAGGCCGGAAGATCGTCGACGTGCGGCGGCGCGGGCGCTATGTCGTCGCCGAACTCTCCGACGGCCGCGCACTCCTCATGCACTTCGGAATGAGCGGCGTCGTCCGAGTCGAAACCGCCGATACGCCGCGCCGCAAACACGAACACGTCTTTCTCCATCTCGACGACGGCAGGATTTTCCGCTTCGAATGCACCCGCCGTTTCAGCGTGCTCAAGGTCTGCGAACTCTCCGCGCCGGGCGGCTTCCCCGCCGAACTCGATATGCTTGGCGTCGAACCGCTGACGCCGGAATTCAACGGAGAATATTTTTACCTGAAATCACGCGGCAGGACCGGGAACGTGAAATGTTTCCTGATGGATAACGCAATTGTCTGCGGCATCGGCAACATCTATGCGACCGAAACGCTGCACGCGGCCGGAATCTCCCCGCTGCGCCCGGCGGGGAAACTGACGAAAAAAGAGTGCGCCCGGATCGCGGAAGAGGCGAAGCGGATTCTCAACCGCGCCATCGAACTCGGCGGCAGCTCGATCTCGGATTTCCTCAACGTGGACGGTTCCGAGGGAAAATTCGGCCAGGAACTCGCCGTTTACGGGCGCGCCGGAAAAATGTGTCCGCGCTGCGGCAAACGCATCGAAACGGTGCGCCTCGGCGGACGCAGTTCCGCCTACTGCCCGGGGTGTCAGAAATAAAAATATACTGTCCCGTATTGCATTACACGCGAGGCTATGCTATATTAGGTTGTTGAATCCGAACGTTTATTCATACGTGGACAGAAAAATATTCCAGAAGGAGTTGTTCCGAACCATGAACGATCTCAAGAACTCATCCGGCTTC
>CAYSZM010000315.1:0-3145 GCA_964435365.1 uncultured Victivallis sp.
CTGCCGGTCGGGAGGGTTAAGGGAGGGCGAAGCGCCTCCCTTATTCCCACGATCAAGGAAGCGAGGGGGCTTCGGGAACCTCGATGAAGTTCGGATCAGGTAATCATCATCCGCCGGTATTTTGTCGGGGAATATCCGGTTTCGCGGGTGAAAATCCGGGAAAAGTGAAACGGATCGCTCCAGCCGACCTCTTCGCCGATCTCGGCCACGCTTTTCCGGGTGAACAACAGCAGCTTCCGGGCGCGTATCAGTCTTTCCCGGCGCTGGTACTGCTGCGCGGTCATCCCGGTTTCCCGGCGAAACAGCGAGAAAAAATATGAGCGGGAGACATTGCACAATTTCGCCAGATGATCAACATCAAGGAGCTGCTCGCAATTGTGACGCAGATGAATGACCGCCGGGCGGCAATGGCCCAGGTGCATTTTGAATTCATTCGAAGGCAGCTGTTCGGCCGCCTCAAGAAAACAGCCGATCAGAATATGAAAACGGCGTTGAATCTCCAACTCTCCGGAACGGTCGTTCCGCCCGTTGAGCCGCAACAGCTCCGGCAGCGCCTCCCGGAATGTCTCCTGCCGCCGGGCGAGCAGCGATTCCGAAATCCGGTAACAGTCGCTGAACTCGCCGCCATCCTCATATGTCAATGTAAAGCGAAGTGCGATGAGATGCATGGGTGAGGGCTTCCGGACATCGACGAACCGCACCGAATCCGGCGGCAGATAGTGAAAACAGTGCCGGTCGCTGTCCACCTGCCGGGGCTGGTCCGGGTGCTCCTTCCAATTCAACGTCCCGCTTCCGGAGGTGACCAGCATAATCACATGATGGGTGGAGGTCACCCATTCGAGCGGACGATGGGCGATGTCGAATCCATGACAGTGCTCGAGGGTGCCGATCAGATTGTTTTTCATTCTAATCTCCAGCATATGTTGCATGATTCATACTTTACGACATGTTTTCGCAATCGTCAACCATTCCCGAAAATTTTTTTTGAGGTATAATATATGCAGCAAAATCATATTTGCCCGAAAGGAACGATCATGACGAAACCATTTGACTGGCTCTTGGTCGGAGCCGGCAACATCGCCCGGATTCGGGTCGGCGCGGCCCTGCGCGATGCGGAAAATTCCCGCCTTGCCGCCATCTGCGACATCGACGCGGAACGGGCCCGGGCGCTGGCCCGGCAACTCGGAATCGAACCGGCCATCAATACCGATTATCCGCAGGCATTGCGAGAAAGCGGAGCCGAGGGCGTGTACATCGCCACTCAGGCGAGTTCCCATGTCCCGCTGGGAATTCAGGCGGTACAGGCGAATCGGCATTTTCTCTGCGAAAAACCGCTGGGCGCGAATCTCGACGACGCCGAAACGCTGTATAAAGTCTGCCGAAACGCCTCCGTCAAGACCGCCTGTTCCGACTATCGGCGGCTCTCCGAACAATACAAGACCGTCGAGCGGCTGGTCCGCGACGGCGCGATCGGGGAATTCACCGGCGGCTGGATGAACTGGGTCTGCGGCGAAGGTTCGGTGGGCAACACCCCGCTCAACCGGGCGGCCGGCGGCAGTCCGCTCAAAACACTGGCGTTCTACATCTTCGACATCGTCCATAATCTCTTCGGAATGCCCTCGGAAGCCATGGCCCGGTGCTGCACGAAATTCAACTCCGCCACGGATACCGAGGATGTCGCCGGAGTTCTCCTCTCCTTTCCGAACGGCGCGGTGTTTTCTCTCAACGTGTTCCTGACCCCGTTCGCCCAGCGGGATGAGATGGAATTCTACGGGACCCGGGGCCGAATCACCCTGCGGAACTGGCCGCCGTCCGGGAACGGACCGGTCATCGTCCGTCTGGCCGGGGAGGAGGAAAAGGAAATCCCCGCCTTCACCAATCCCAACTGGCACATCCCGATGATCGAGGACTTCATCCGGGCGGTCCGCGAAAACCGGAACCCGGTCTGCTCCGTCCTCAGCGCATTTCAAACCGAACTCATCACCGATGCGGTGTTCCGTTCCGAGAAAAGCGGCAAAAGCGAAACGATCCCAATGGAAGGATGAACATGATGAAATCGAGAAAGACCAAAGTCCTGATGATCGGCGGAACCGGAATCATCAGCACCGACTGCACGTTGCGCGCACTCCAAAATCCGCAAATCGAAATGACGCTCATCAACCGGGGCATCACCCCCTCTCCGATCTCCGGCGACTTCCGCACAATCCATGCCGACATCAACGACGTCGGCGCGGCACGCGAAAAACTCAAAGGCGAAACCTTCGATGTCGTCTGCGATTTCATCTCCTACGACACAAACACTCTGGAGAAGCGTCTGGAACTCTTCGCCCCGCTCTGCGGTCACTATACTTTCATCTCCTCGGTGATGGCCTATCGCCCCAATCCCCATTTCCTGAAAACCGAAGCGAACTCCCGCGTCGGCAACACCGACTGGACCAACGGTTGGGAAAAAAGCCGCTGCGAACACCTCCTGCAGCAAAAGTGCGCGGAAACCGGCATGACCTATACCATCATCCGGCCCGCCTACACCTACAACCCAATCCGCTTTTTCAACCCCTGGACCATCGCCCACAACCGAAGCTGGACCATCGCCGACCGGCTGCTCCGCGGCGCTCCCATCGTTCTGCAGGACGACGGCATGCAGCTCTGCACCATCACCCACACCCGCGATTTCGCCAAAGCATTCGTCGGACTCTTCGCCAACCCCCTGGCGGAAAATAACGATTTTCACATCACATCGGGAGAGTATCTGACCTGGAAGCGCATCGTGGAAATCCAGGCGGAACTGCTCAACGTAAAACCGGTCTTTCACTTTCTCCCCGCCGAAGAAATCTGTTACGAAGTCGGACTCGATTCCGGCCAGAAAGTGATCCACTGCACCCAACACGACTGTTACGACAGTTCCAAAGTATGCGCCGCCGTCCCGGAATTCAAATGCACCACCTCATTCGAACAAGGCATGGAAGAATCCATCCGCTACTACCGGGAAAATCCGGAACAACAACTCCTCGACCCCTGGTGGACTGAGCGATTCGATCATCTGTGTCTCCTGCATTCCTAACCCCCCCCTCGCTTCCTTGATCGTGGGAGGCCTCCGGCGGGCAGGGCGCTTCGCCCCTGCACCCCGACCGGCAGGGTGCCGGTG
>CAYSZM010000316.1:0-3142 GCA_964435365.1 uncultured Victivallis sp.
ATCTGGCTCGGCGTCCGGCTGTCGGAGATCTTCGAGTAGAGCAGCTCCGCCTGCATCCCGCAATCGTATCCGGCAAGAATCGTTCCCGCGCCGTCGAGCCCGTTGGAGAGCTTCACCGCGTCGGCGTAAATCCGGTCCGGCCGCCCGAACAGCCGCACCAGCGGGTGCACGCAGTAGACGCCGATGTCCATCAGCGCCCCGTTGGAGAGCGCCGGATTGAAGGCGTTTTCGATGATCCCCGCCTTGAATTTGTCGTAGCGCGAGGAGTATTGACTGAATTGGAACGTCGCCCGGCGGACCGTCCCGAGCCGGGGCAGGGTCGCCGCGATTGCCGCGAAACCGGGGTCGTGGGCCGAACGCATCGCCTCCAGAATCACCGCCCGGTGTTCCGCCGCGATGGCGAGCAGCCGTTCGAATTCGGGCCGGTTCGAGGTGACCGGTTTTTCACAGAGCACGTGCTTGCCGTGCGACAGCATCCGCGCGGCCTGTTCGAAATGGAGTGCGGTCGGGCTGGCGATGTAGACCGCGTCGATCTCCGGATCTTCGGCCAGTGCAGCAAGGTCGGTATGTATCGCCGCCGCGCCGTGCGCCGTTGCGAACTCCCGCGCCTTCGCTTCGTCGCGGGAATAGGCCGCCATGTAGCGGAGCTCCCCGCATTTCACCGCGGCTTCCAGGAACCAACTGACCACGAAATTCGTGCCGATCGTCGCAAACCGTATCATCATTGAACCCTAATTGATCGCGTCGAGGTAGTAGTAGGCGAGCGTCACCAGCGAGAGCGCCAGCACCAGCGCCAGAATAATCATCAGGATCAGCAGATTGCGCCCGAGGAACAGCCCGGCGTGCTTGAGCGGCGAAGCGTTCTCCGCCTTGGGCACATAGCCGGTCTGGAAGGCGAAGATGTCTTCGCGCAGTTCCGCCACGGTCTGGTAGCGGTCGACCGGACTCAGCGCCATCGCCTTCTGGCAGATTGCCTCCAGTGCGGCGGGAATGTGCCGGTCGTCCGGAGCCATCACCGACGGCGGCGGAATGTCGCCGGAGGTGGTGCGCCGCAGAATTTCATCCATCGGCAGCCGGACCAGCGGCCCCCGCAGCGCCAGCATCGCATAGAGAATTCCGCCCAGCGAATAGATGTCGGACCGGAAGCCGACCGGGAACTCCTTCAATGGGCGGAGCTGCTCCGGCGACATGTAGCCGGGAGTTCCTTTCACGTGGCCGTTCGCGTCGATGTCTTCGGCG
The DNA here is from genome assembly GCA_964435365.1 of uncultured Victivallis sp. GTDB lineage: Bacteria > Verrucomicrobiota > Lentisphaeria > Victivallales > Victivallaceae > Victivallis. Next base: position 1,240 of record CAYSZM010000316.1, read on the forward strand.
TTGGGGGAAACCAGTTTCGATTCGGGGTCGACCGCCCGCGCCAGCCCCCAGTCCAGCAACAGCACTTCGCCGAAGTCGCCGATGTTGACGTTTTCCGGCTTGATGTCGAGGTGGCAGATCCCCTGCGAGTGCGCGAATTCCACCGCGTTGCAGATCCGGATGAAAATCTGAAGCAGCCGCAACTGGCTGAACCGATGCACCGCTTCGGCGTCGCCCTTGGCCAGCTTGCGGATCACCGACGACAGCGACTGGCCGTGCAGGTATTTCATCGTGAAAAACGGCGACCCCGAGCTGTCGATCCCGAGGTCGTGCACCGGGACGATGTTCGGGTGTTCCAGCTGGGCGGTCAGCCGCGCTTCGCGCACGAACCGCTCGAGATCGATCTTCGGCCGTTCGCGGAAGTCGGGCATGATCGCCATCGCCACTTCACGCCCGGTATCCCGGTCGTGAACCAGAAGCACACTCTTCATGCCGCCGAACCCGATGGTCCGCAGGAACGTATAGCGCTCCTGCGGCTTCATGGGAAGCGATGAAAACACGTCGATCCCGTCGGCGACGGGAGCGTCGGCTCCCGTTCCGATGACCAGCGTCTTCAGCTCGGTTGTCTGGGGCATCTGGACCGGATACTCCTTCTTGCTTTTCAGGCCTGCGCTTTCTTGGCCGCGGGCCGTTCCGGCTGCCGGACCTGTTCACACAGCAGCCGCGGCGGAGTTTCGCCGCGCACGACGGCCCCGTCGATCACGCACCGGGTAACCCCTTCCGAGGACGGAGCCTCGAACATCACATCGGTCATCAGCTCTTCCAGAATCGCGCGGAGCCCACGCGCGCCCGTTCCCCGCTGGACCGCTTTGTCGGCCAGCGCAGTCAGCGCGTCGTCGGCGAATTCCAGCGCCACGCCTTCCATCGCCAGCAGCCGCTGGTACTGACGGATCAGCGCGTTCTTCGGCTCGGTCAGAATCCGGATCAGGTCGTTGCGCTCGAGCGGTTCGAGCGAAGTCACCACCGGGAGACGTCCGACGAATTCCGGAATCAGCCCGAACCGGATCAGGTCTTCCGGTTCGCATTTCGCGTACGGGTTCTTCGCCAGCTTGGCGGCGGTCTTCTCGGCCACTTCCGCCTCGTCGTCCACCAGCCGCTTGAAGCCGAGCACCTGCTTGCCGCAGCGCCGCTGAATGATCTTGTCCAGCCCGACGAACGCGCCGCCGCAGATGAACAGGATGTTCGACGTGTCGATGCGGATAAACTCCTGCTGCGGATGCTTGCGCCCGCCCTGCGGCGGAACGTTGGCGACCGTTCCTTCGAGAATCTTGAGCAGCGCCTGCTGCACGCCTTCGCCCGACACGTCGCGGGTGATCGAGACGTTCTCGGTCTTGCGCGCGATCTTGTCGATCTCGTCGACGTAGATGATGCCGATCTGGGTGCGGTCGATGTCGTTGCCCGACGCCTGGTAGAGCCGGAGAATAATGTTTTCGACATCTTCCCCGACGTATCCGGCCTCGGTCAGCGTGGTCGCGTCGCAGATGGCGAACGGCACGTCGAGCAGTTTCGCCAGCGTCCGCGCCAGCAGCGTCTTGCCGCTGCCGGTCGGGCCGAGCAGCAGCACGTTGCTCTTGTCGAGCTCGACGTCCTTGAACAGCTCCGCGTTCGCCTTGCGATGGATTCCCGCCTGGGTCTGGAGCCGTTTATAGTGGTTGTGCACCGCCACTGCGAGCACCCGCTTGGTGCGCTCCTGCCCGATGACGTACTCGTCGAGTTCCTTCTTGATCGTCGCCGGCGTCGGGACCTTGAGGTCGAGCACGGGCGGAACCTTCTTCTTCGACTGCTTCTCCTGACAGAGCGCCTCATAGCCGCTGCGCAGGCAGGTCGAACAGATCGCCAGCCCCTCGTAGCCGCTCGGCGCGAA
>CAYSZM010000317.1:0-3133 GCA_964435365.1 uncultured Victivallis sp.
GAAAAGGTGAGCTCAACCGGGTATGAGACCGGGATTCCCCGCGGCCTCCGCATCGGGACGCTGAGCACCTCCGACGGCGTCGACCCCAATTTCACCAGCGCGCAATTCGTCACCGGGCTGGTGACGCCGCAGGCGGATTTCGACAGCCTGCGCTACCTTGTAATCGCCGTACCAGCGGACTCCGCAGAGGCGGCGGAGGCGCGGCCATGAGGGCGGTGTTCGTCTTCACGCTGCTCTGGGCCTCGCTGCTGTTCGAACTTCTCACCGGACAGATCGGGCTGCCGCTCCTTCTGGCGGCGCTGGTGATCTACTACATTTCGCTGGCCACTTCGCTCGGGCTCGGCTTCACGCTGGCGATCGGGTTCGGCATTCTGACCGACCTGGTCTACGGGCGGGTTCTGCCGGTCACCGCGGCAATCCTTCCGGCCGCGCTGCTGGCCGGGCGGCTGATCCGGCTCGACCGGCCGACGCATGTGTTGGAAACCGCGCTGCCGGGCATGGGGATCGCGCTGGCCGCACTGCTCGGCAGCGGCGTCGCCCGACTGGCGCTCTCCGGTCAGCCGGGGAGTTTCCGGGAACTCCTCTGGGAACTGATTTTCTTCGGGGCGCTCGGGTTGTTCCTGATGCCTCTCATGACCGTCATATTCGATGTCGCGGGGCGGAAACTCGGGCTCTCTCCGGCGATCGGAGAAGCCAAACCGAATCTCGAACGGCTCCGCCCCCGCCGGGTCCGCGAACCGGGCAGGGAGAAGCCGCAATGAGCCGCCGGAACAGCAGGCTGCCGGCTTCCCGCCGTCCCTCCGCTCCGGCGGGAGGAATCCTCGACACCGAGCGGCTCCGGCTGCTGATCTTCGGCGGAATCATCCTGCTGGCTTTCGCAGTGCTGATCGTCAAGCTCGGCTACGTCCAGACCCAGGCGGCGGACAAAAGCATGGCGGCAATCTCGCGCCAGTCGCTGCGCCGAATCCGCATTCCGGCCACCCGCGGCAAAATCTACACCCGCGACCTGCTGCTGCTGGCCGGGAGCAGCAGCGATTCGAACCTGGTCCTCTATCCGCAGGAGCTGCAGGTCCGGGGGTCGCAGTCCAAAACGGTCAAGGCGATCCTCAACGCGGCGGAAACCATCTCCAAAGCGCTCGGGCGGCCCAACCCGCTTTCCGAGGAGGAGGTGAAACGCCACCTCAATTACCAGCCGGGACTCCCGATCGTGCTGTTCCAGCAGCTCTCCGCCCCGGAGACCGCGCGCGCGCTGGAGAGCGGGCGCTCCCTCAAAGGCGTCGGCCTCGAGGCGGACGAATCGCGCACCTATCCCGCCGGAACGCTGGCGGCGCACCTCATCGGCTACTCCCGCCCGGAAGAGCCGAGAAGCGCCAGCGATTTCAGCGACTTCTCCTACTACGTCCCCGACCAAATCGGCGTGGAGGGAGTCGAACGCGCCTTCGACCGGCTGCCCGACACCCCGGACTCTTCCGATTCTCCGCTCGGTCTGCGCGGACTGCCCGGCTATTCGCTGGTTCAGGTCGATCACCTCGGCTTCATCCAGAACCAGAAAATCGGCAAGATCGAACCCCGCCACGGCAACAACGTGATCCTCACCATCGATTCGCGCGCCCAGCGGATCGCCGAGCAGGTGATCGCCGGGAAACGGGCGGCGATCGTCGTGCTGGACGCCTCCAACGGCGACGTGCTGGCCTCCGCCTCCAGCCCCACCTACAATCTGTCGGAGGGGTTCACGCCGTTCATCAAGCGGGATTACTTCCGCAAGATGCTGAAAGACCCGGAGCAGCCGTTTTACAACCGCGCCTTCCGCGGCAACTACACGCCGGGTTCGATCCTGAAGCCGCTTGTCGCGCTCGGTTTTCTCAACTCCGGCGTGTCGCCCGATGAGATCGTCGTCTGCGACGGAGGCACGCAGGTCGGCAACGCGCGCATCCGCTGCGCGGCGCGCTACGGGCACGGCCCGCTCAATCTGGAGGGCGCGCTGGCGAGATCCTGCAACGACTACATGATCGAACACGGGCTGCGGGTCGGTCTCACGCCGATCGCCGAAGTGCTGGAATCGGCCGGAATCGGCCGGAAAACCGGAATCGAACTGCCGGAACTCGCCGGAACCTTCCCCTCCGCCGCCGAGAAGAAGAGCCGCTTCGGCACCCGCTGGACCGCCTACGACACCGCGCTGCTGTCGATCGGACAGGGCATCATCACGCTCACTCCGCTCCAGGCCGCGGTCTATGCCGCCGCCCTCGCCAACGGCGGCACGATCTGGAAACCGCATGTGGTCTGGAAGGCCGTCGACTCCAACCGCAACCCGCTCTACGAACGCCGCGTCGAAGCGGTCAGCCAGCTTGCGACCACTCCCGATGCGCTCGAAATCGTCCGCCGCGGCATGCACGATGTGGTGAACACCCCCACCGGCTCCGGACGCGAAGCCAGGGTGGACGGCCTCGAACTCTACGGCAAAACCGGTTCCGCCGAAGTGGGTCCGGCCGCCAGCCGCTTCCTGACCACCTGGTTCATCTCGTTTGTCACCTGGGAGGGAAAGACCTATTCCTGCTGCGTCATGGTCGAGGAAGGCAGGTCCGGCGGAGCCAGCTGTGCGCCGCTCGCAGCGGAATTTTTCCGACGTTATCTCCTGGAAGCGCCGAAAGGCGCTTGACTACGTCAGTTTCCGGCGTTATTGTATCATATATATTCTCATATCAATACAGGAAGCGTGTCACCATGATCAACGTCGCAGTCATCGGCATTTCCGGGTTCGGGAATGTTCATTACAACGATCTCGTCCGGGAATATAAGGCCGGGCGGGCCAACATCGTCGCCGCCGCCGTCATCAACCAGGCCGAAGAGGCCGCGAAGTGCGACTACCTCAGATCGATCGGCTGCAAACTGTTCACCGACTACCGGACGATGCTGGACGAGTTCCGCGGCCGCATCGACCTTTGCTTCATTCCGACCGGAATCGCCATGCACTGCCCGATGACCGTCGCCGCCCTCGAAGCCGGCGCCAACGTCTACGTGGAGAAACCCGTCGCCGCCACCGTCGAAGAGACGGAAATCATGAAGGCCGCCGAACGGAAAACCGGGAAATTCGTCGCCGTCGGCTACCAGACCATGTATCAGCCGGACACCCACC
>CAYSZM010000318.1:0-3083 GCA_964435365.1 uncultured Victivallis sp.
CTCCCCCGGCCGGAGAAGCGATTTTCTCCGGTTCTCCGTGAACATAATTCCACTTCCCGTTCTTTTCAAGTAAGACGGCGGCCAAAGAACGAATCTTAGTTGCCCGGCTTGCTTTTCTTCCTTGAAAATGCTATACTATCTTCCACGCGACGGCACGGCCGAAAGTAACGTCGATGAATTTTTGCTCTGCCGCAAAGCTGATTTTTCGGCGCTCCCGAAGCGGCTTTACCCTCAGCGGTAAAGCCCGAGGGGCGGTGAAAAAGCAGCAAAGCGGCGGACAAAAAGGCGCGACGGGACTTTGGGCAGGGCCGTCTTACACCAGGAAAGGATGGAACCGATGGAAGAGATCACCATGCGGCCCATCGGGATCATACGCAGCGAACACCGGGATGCGAAATGCACCCCCATCCAGCCGATTTTCGCGGAGGAATGCAACGGAACGGCGGAGATTTTCGAGGAGTATGCCGAGGGACTGACCGATATCGAGATGTATTCCCATCTCTACTTATTGTACCATTTCGACCGCGCGGACGGGTTTGCGCTCACAGTGAAACCCTTTCTGGAAGACATCGAACACGGGGTGTTCGCCACGCGCTATCCGAAACGCCCCAACGGCATCGGGCTCAGCATCGTGCGGCTGGTCCGCCGCGAAGGCAACATTCTGCACCTTAACGGAGTGGACATCCTCGACGGCACTCCGCTGCTCGACATCAAGCCATACACCACCATGTTCGACAACATCAAGACCAGCCAGGACGGCTGGCACGGCCGGGTCGACCCGGAGGAAGCCCGCCGCCGCGGCAGACGCGACTATAAGCCCGCCGAAAAGTAATCCATATCCCACACCAAAAGGAGAACGCAATATGAAATTCACCTGGATGCTGGCCGCCCTCGCGGGGACGGCGTTTCCGCTGGCCGCGGTGGAGACCGCGCCGATCTTTTCCGACAACATGGTCCTGCAGCGGGATACGCCGGTACGGGTCTGGGGTTCCGGCCGTGCGGGCGAAGAGGTCAAGGTGACCTTCGCCGACGGCCCCGCCGTCTCCGTCACGGTTGACGCCAAGGGCGACTGGAAGGCGGAACTCCCCGCCCTGCCCGCTTCGACGAAGGCGGCCACGCTGGTCGTCAGCGGCGACAATGCGCTCACCTTCAACAACGTGCTGGTCGGCGACGTCTGGCTCTGCGCCGGGCAGAGCAACATGCAGTTCAATTTGAAGAACGCCACCGGCGGAGCGGAACTCGTCGCCAAGGCGGACAATCCCGCCATCCGGCTCTATCAGGTTCCGCGCGTCTGGAGCCGGACGCCGGAGAAGAAACTCAAAGCCGCGTGGACGCCCTGCACCCCGGAAACGGTCCGGAATTTCGCCGCCGTCGGCTATCTCGCCGGCCTCGACATCCAGAAGGCGACCGGCATTCCGATCGGTCTGGTCAACATCTCCTGGGGCGGCTGCCGGGTGGAAGCGATGAGCGCACGCGAATCGTTCGCCCAGTTCCCGACGCTCGAAAAGACCGCGAAATCGGTCGAAGACCAGATCGCCGATATGAACGCGAAAAAGAATGAAGAGCTCCGCAAGGACAAGCAGCGGCTGCCTACCGCGCTCTTCAACGCGATGGTCCATCCGCTCATGCCTTTCGCGGTCAAGGGGCTGCTCTGGTACCAGGGCGAAGACAACCACTACGAAGGCGCGATCTACACCGAGAAGCTCAAGGCGCTCGCCTGGAGCTGGCGGACCGGGTTCGAAAACCCGAAGATGCCGATTTATATCGTCCAGCTCCCGCCGTACCGCTACAACAAGGAGCATCCGTTCCGGCTGCCCGAGTTCAAGGCGGCGCAGCAGCGCTTCGCGGTCAATGATCCGGATTCCGGTTTCGTCACCGCCACCGACTGCGGGCTGACCGAGGACATCCACCCGAAAGACAAGGTTCCGCTCGCCGACCGTCTGGCCAAGCTGGTGCTCTTCAAGGCTTACGGCATAGGCAACGACGACGTGTTCGCGCCGGAGTTCCTCAAGGCCACGCCGAAAGACGGCGCGATGGAAGTGGACTTCCTCCATGCGAACGGCCTCAAGACCCGCGACGGACAGCCGGTTTCGGACCTGATGCTGGCCGGAGAGGACGATGTGTTCTATCCCGCGACGGGAGTGATCGAAGGCGACCGCCTGATCGTCCGCTCCGACAAGGTGGCGAAGCCGGTCCGGGTCCGCTTCGGCTGGGACCAGATCGCCAACCCGAACCTGGTCAACCGCGCCGGAGTTCCGGCCGCGACGTTCGACTCCGCGGTGGCGGTGCGCTGAACGCCATGCCGCCCGCCGTTCATGTCGAACGCTTCACCGTCCGCCACCGCGAGGCCGACCGTTACGGCGACCTCCGGCTGGCGGGGTGGTTCGACTTTCTCCAGGAGGCGGCGGCCAACCACGCCGCCCTCCTCGGCGTCGGCATGGCCGCGCTGCAGCAGGAGAGCCGGATCTGGGTACTTTCGCGGTTGAAGCTCGAAATCGAACGCTCGCCGCGCATCGGCGAAACGGTCGCGGTGGAGACTTATCCGAACGGATTCCGTCGCCTCCACGCCGCCCGTCAGTTCCGGGTGACCGGAGAAAACGGGGCTGAAATCGGCCGCGCGTCGAGCCGCTGGCTGTTGCTTGACGCCGTCCGGCTGCGCCCGCTCCGGCTCGATCTGCTCCCGGTGGAACTGCCGGACAATTCCGCCCGGCCCGATTATTTTCCCCTCGAAGAAAAACTTCCCGCCCGCGACCTTGCCCCCTCGCTGCGGATTCCGGTCCGCTACTCGATGGAGGACGTCAACGGGCACCTCAACAACGCCGAATACGCCGGGATGGTGCAGGACTTCGCCGCCCAGGCGCGTCCCGACCGGCCGCCGCGTTTCCACTCGGTTGAACTCCACTACCTCTCGGCGGTCCGTATGCCGGAAACCCTCGCCGTCGGCGGTGAGCTCTCCGGGAACGAACTCTTTGTCGAAGGCGCCGCCGACACCGTCAGCTTCACCGCCCAGGCACTGCTCGACTGAAAATATCCGGCACCGGCACCCTGCCGGTCGGGGTGCAGGGGCGAAGCGCCCTGCCCGC
>CAYSZM010000319.1:0-3063 GCA_964435365.1 uncultured Victivallis sp.
TTGCGGCCGATCAGCTTCTTCATCTGCTTCTCGATCTCCTTGAGATCCTCGTTGACCAGCCGGTGTTCCATGTCGAAATCGTAGTAGAATCCGCCCTCGGTGGCGGGGCCGATGTCGAATTTCGCATCCGGGTACAGCTTCCGGACCGCCGCGGCCATCACGTGGGCCGCGCTGTGGCGGATCGTCTCCAGCGGGTAATTGCTCATTTTCTCCTGATATCCTTTTCTCTTGACAAACCTGTTACGCAATTCGGAACGAAAGAACGAAGGAACACGCGGTCACGCCCGCGTCGGTGACGCGGGGAAATCCTCTCTCTGTGATGTTCCGGTTTCTCATATTCCGTTCCTTGTTCGCGCGGGTTCGTTCAATAGCGGTAGTTTTCCGGCTTGTAGGGGCCGTCCACGGAGACGCCGATGTAGTCGGCCTGCTCCGGCGTCAGTTTGGTGAGCTTCGCGCCGAGTTTTTCCAGATGGAGCCGGGCGACTTCCTCGTCGAGCTTCTTCTCGATCAGGTAGACGCCGGGGGCGCGGTCCGTGTTGTTGGCGATGTCGATCTGCGCCAGCGTCTGGTTGGTGAAGCTGTTCGACATCACGAACGACGGGTGGCCGGTGGCGCAGCCGAGGTTGACCAGACGCCCTTCGGCGAGCAGGTAGATGCAGTGGCCGTCAGCGAACGTGAAACGGCTGACCGGGCACTCGCTGCCCTTGATGACCGTCTTCACCACGCCCGGCCAGGTTTCCAGCTTGGCGACTTCGATCTCGTCGTCGAAGTGGCCGATGTTGCAGACGATCGCCTGATCCTTCATCTTCGACATGTTTTCAGCGGTGATGATCCGGCAGTTGCCGGTGGTGGTGACGTAGAGGTCGGCCAGCGGGAGCGCATCCTCGACCGTGCAGACCTGGAACCCGGCCATGCACGCCTGGAGCGCGCAGATCGGGTCGATTTCACTGACCATCACCCGGGCGCGCTCGTTGCGCAGCGCCTCGGCGCAGCCCTTGCCGACGTCGCCGTAGCCGCAGACCATGACCGTCTTGCCGGAGAGCATCACGTCGAGCGCGCGCTTGATTCCGTCGGTCAGACTGTGACGGCAGCCGTAAATATTGTCGAACTTGCTCTTGGTAACCGAGTCGTTGACGTTGATCGCCTGAAAAAGCAGTTCGTTCTTGGCATGCATCTGGTAGAGACGGTGGACTCCTGTAGTGGTCTCTTCGGAGACGCCCTTCACTTCCGCCGCCACCTTGTGCCAGTGCTTCGGATCTTCGGCAAGCACCCGCTTGAGCAGCGCGTTGACGATGCCGACCTCGGCGGAGCTCGCCGAATCGAGGATCGACGCATCGCTTTCGGCCGCATAGCCGCGATGAATGAGGAGCGTTGCATCGCCGCCGTCGTCGACGATCTGGTCGGGGCCGGAGCCGTCCGGCCAGGTCAGCGCGCGGTAGGTGCACTCCCAGTACTCTTCGAGCGTTTCGCCCTTCCAGGCGAAGACGGGGACTCCCGCCGCGGCGATCGCCGCCGCCGCGTGGTCCTGCGTCGAGAAGATGTTGCAGCTCGCCCAACGGACATCCGCACCGAGCGCCTTCAGCGTCTCGATCAGCACCGCGGTCTGGACCGTCATATGGAGGCTGCCCATGACCTTGACCCCCTTGAGCGGCTGGAGCGGACCGTACTTGGCCCGCGTCGCCATGAGGCCCGGCATCTCCTGCTCGGCGATTTCGATTTCCTTGCGGCCGAAATCGGCCAGCTTGATGTCCCTGACTTTATAATCCATCTTCAGTTTCCTTCGTTCATCCTGCTTCTGATATGAGCCCAGCGCTCTTCGGGAATTTCGGAGCCGTAAACCTTGACCACCTCCGAGCTGGTCAGCGCGCCGTAGAAGGCGGACTCGGCCAGCGACTTCCCGCGATACAGCCCGTAGAGGAACCCGGCCGCCCAGAGGTCTCCGGCGGCGGTGGTGTCGGCGGGGGCTTCGACCAGCTGCGCGGGAATCCGGGCGGTTTCATTGCCCGACTTCACCAGCGCGCCCCGGCGCCCCAGCTTCACCGCCGCGACCTCGCACCAGGCGGAGAGCGACTCGAGATGCTGTTCCGGCGAAGCGTCGCCGAGCAGCATCGCCGCTTCTTCCTCGTTGGCCATGATCACATCGACGTACTCTTCAAGAATTCGCGGCAGGCTCTCCCGGAAGTCGCGGACGACTTCGAAACTGGCCAGATCGAGACCGATCCGGCAGCCCGCCTCCTTCGCTTTGCGAAGCACGGTCGGCATAATCGCCGAATAAAACATATATCCTTCGATATAGACGAAATCGTACTCCGAAAAATCGAACGCCTCGGCCTCCTCCTCGCGAACCAGCAGCGAGGCGGCCAGCGCCGAACGCATGGTCCGCTCGGCGTCCGGCGTGATCATCGACAGGCAGGTCCCGGTCGGCAGCTCGCCGGTCACCAGGAACGCCGCGTCGGACCCGCCCAGTTCGCGGAGACGGCTGCGGTAAAGGTTGCCGTTTGCGTCGTCGCCGAGCTTGCCGAACATCGCCGACGGGACCCCGAGCCGGGCCAGGGCGAAGACGGTGTTCCCCGCCGAACCGCCCGGAACCAGCCGCGGCTCCACCGGCAGCCGGTCGAGGACCGACTGCTGGAACTCCGCATCGACCATCTGCATGCCGCCCTTTTCCCCCGGGACCGTGGAGAGGAACTCCTCATCCACCCGCACCAGGATGTCCAGCAGCGGCGAGCCCACGCCGAGCAAACGGAAATCTCCGCCGTTCGCGGAGTTGCGTCCGTGAAGAATACTCATTCGTGAAATCGCTTACTTCAGGTATTTCGCCGCGGCGGCCTTGATCTCTTCGATCTTGTCCACCTTCTCCCACGGGAACTGCGGACGGCCGAAATGGCCGTAGGCGGCGGCGTCCGAATAGCACCAGCCGTTGCCCGGATTCTTGAGCCCGAGCGTCTTGACGATCGAAGCCGGCTTGAGGCTGAACACCTTGCGGATCACCTTCTCCAGATTCTGATCGCTCTCCAGCTTGCCGGTGCCGTAGGTATCGACGTTGATCGAAAGCGGCTCGGC
>CAYSZM010000320.1:0-3057 GCA_964435365.1 uncultured Victivallis sp.
TGATCGCGGCCTACGCCACCGGAGCCACCAAGCTCTTCATCTACTGCCGCGCCGAGTATCCGATGGCGATCAAGCACATGGGAATCGCCATCGGCCAGGCCCGCGACCACAAGCTCAACGTCATCAACGGCCGCGAGCTTGAAATCATCATCAAGGAGGGCGCCGGCGCCTTCGTCTGCGGCGAAGAGACCGCACTCATCGCCTCGCTCGAAGGACAGCGCGGCACGCCGCGTTTCCGCCCCCCCTTCCCGACCGACCGCGGCTGGAAGGGCTGGCCCTCGATGATCAACAACGTCGAAACCTTCGGCAACGTGCCGCTGATCCTGCGCGAAGGCGCGGCCGCGTTCGCCGCCATCGGCACCGAGGGCAGCAAGGGCACCAAGCTCTTCGCCCTGGCCGGAGACCTCAGGAATCCGGGCCTGGTCGAAGTCCCGATGGGGACCACGCTCCGCGAAATCGTCTTCGACATCGGCGGCGCCGATCCGGACAAGGTCAAGGCGGTGCAGACCGGCGGCCCCTCCGGCGGCTGCATCCCGGTCGAACTCTTCGACACCCCGGTCGACTACGATTCGCTCAAGAAGCTCGGAGCCATCATGGGTTCCGGCGGCATGATCGTGATCGGCAAGGACCGCTGCATGGTGGAAACCGCGCGGTACTTCCTCGACTTCACCCACCGCGAGAGCTGCGGCAAATGCACCTTCTGCCGGGTCGGCACCACCCGCATGTTCGAGACGCTCGAACGCATCGTCGCCGGCAAGGGCGAAATGGCCGACCTCGACTTTCTCGAAGACATCGGCCCGAAGATCCGGATGGGTTCGCTCTGCGGACTCGGCCAGACCGCGCCGAATCCGGTCCTCGCCACGCTGCGCTACTACCGCCACGAGTACGAAGCGCACGTGAAGGACCACAACTGCGAGGCGCTCCAGTGCAACCCGCTGGTCGATCTCTACCTCGACAAGTCGAACTGCATCAAGTGCAAACTCTGCATCAAGACCTGTCCGGTCAACGCAATCTCCGACGATTTCGTGATCGACAACGACAAGTGCACCCGTTGCAACGCCTGCAAGGACGTCTGCCCGAAAAAGACCATCTACCGGGTCAAGAAAGGTTCCAAACGATGAGCATCGAATTTATTCTGGACGGCCGGACGGTTACGGCGGAACCCGGCCAGACCATTCTGGAAGTCGCCACCGAGAACGGGATCAAGATCCCGACGCTCTGCCGCGAAAGCCGCATCACCAAGACGACCAGCTGTTTCGTCTGCGTGGTGAAAGACAAGAAGAGCGGCCGCTTCATGCCGAGCTGCGCCGCCGTCCCCGCGCCGGGCCAGGAGATCGAAGCCTCCAGCCCGGAAGTGCTGGATATGCGCAAGACCGCGCTTACGCTGCTGCTCTCCGAGCACTCCGGTGACTGCGAAGCGCCATGTACGGTCGCCTGCCCGGCCCACGCGAACGTCGAAGAGTACGTCCGCGCCGGACGCAAGGGCGATTTCCTGCACAGCCTCCAGATCATCAAGAAGCGGATTCCGCTGCCGATGTCGATCGGCCGCGTCTGCCCGCGTTTCTGCGAGAAGGACTGCCGCCGCAACGTCTACGGCGAACCGGTCGCCATCAACGACTTCAAGCGTCTCGCCGCCGACCTTCACTACGATGAATACATGGAGGAGCTCCCGGCGCTCTCCGGCAAAAAAGTCGCCATCGTCGGCGCGGGCCCCGGCGGACTCGCCGCCGCCTACTTCCTGCGGCTCGAAGGGATCGAATCGACCGTCTTCGAAGCCGAGTCCAAGGCGGGCGGCATGCTGCGTTACGGCATCCCCGAATACCGGCTGCCCAAGGCGGTCCTCGACCGCGAACTCGCCCACTTCCCGAAAATGGGAATCGGGTTCGAATTCGGCAAAAAGCTCGGTGAAAACCTCTCGCTCGACGAACTCAAATCGAAGTTCGACGCGGTGATCGTCGCCGTCGGCTGCTGGAAGGCCTCCGGCCTCCGCTGCGAGGGCGAAGAGCTGGCCAAGCAGGGCATCGACTTCCTCTACGAAGTCGCGACGCACAACAATGCCGCGGCGAATCCGGGCAAGGTGATCGTAGTCGGCGGCGGCAACACCGCGATGGACTGCGTCCGTACCAGCGTCCGCCTCGGCAGCCCCGATGTCAACTGCTTCTACCGCCGTACCGAAGCCGAAATGCCGGCGGAGAAGATCGAAATTCACGAAGCGCGCGAAGAAGGCGTCAACTTCCACTTCCTCGTCGCCCCGGTCAAGGTGGAGAAGCGCGGCGAAAAGCTCGTGCTGACCTGCCGCCGGATGGAGCTCGGCGAACCCGACGCCTCCGGCCGCCGCAAGCCGGTGGAAATTCCGGGCAGCGAATTCGAGACCGAGGCCGACACCATCATCGCGGCGATCGGCCAGGGGACCAGCGCCCCGGCCGGAATCCCGACCAACCGCTTCCGCAACGTCGATGTGGCGGAAGGAAGCTGCAAGTTCGGTGACGGACTCTACGCCGCCGGCGACTGCCTCTCCGGCGCGGCGACCGTGGTCGAAGGCGTCGCCTCCGGCCGCCAGGCCGCGCTCGAAGTTGCCAACGCGCTGCTCGGCAAGGCGCTGCCGGTCGATCACACCGTCTACGTGAGCCGCGGCAAATGGCAGGACCTGACCAGGGAAGACCTGGTCTTCCTCCGCGACGACGTGTCGGAGGATGCGCGCGAAGAGCTGAAATTCATCAGCCTCGAACTCCGCAAAAACTCCTTCAAGGAAGTCACCTCGACCATGACCAGAGAGCAGATCATGCACGAGGGAACCCGCTGCATCGAGTGCAGCTGCACCGACAAGAAGGACTGCAAGCTCCGCGAACACGGCGATACCTACGGCTGCAAGGCCGATGCGATCAAGGGCGGACGGCTCCCGGTCAGCTACGACATCCGCCACCCCTCGATCATCCAGGACCGCGGCAAGTGCATCAAATGCGGAGTCTGCGTCAAGGTCTGCAAGGAAGTGGTCAACAAGACGCTGCTCTCGACCAAGAAACGCGGCTTCGCCACCTGCGTCGGAACCGCCTTCGA
>CAYSZM010000321.1:0-3052 GCA_964435365.1 uncultured Victivallis sp.
CACGGCTGCAACGCGGTGGTGCTGGCGGTGACCGAATTCGATTTCGATTTCTGGCGGCCGAACATTCCGAAGATTGTGGACAAGGCGCACGAACTCGGCTTGCGCGTCCTGCTCGACCCGTGGGGGATCGGCAAGTATTTCGGCGGCGAGCAGGTGAGCAAATTCCTCCAGAACAACACCGAGAACCGGCAGGTTTCGGCGCTCACCGGAGAGAAGCTGCCTTACGCCTGCTTCAACACCAACAGCTTCCGCGATTACTTCCGCAACTTCTGCCTGACATTGGCGCGGGAGACGGAGGCGGACGGATTCTTCTGGGACGAGCCGCACTACGCCTTCCCGAAATCCTACGCCTCAATCACCGGCGGCGCGGGCGACGACTGGACCTGCCGCTGCCCGGTCTGCATGAAAAAATTCGAGGAGTACTACGGCTACGAAATGCCGAAGGTGATGAACGACGACGTGAAGCAGTTCCGCTGGCGCGAGGCGCTGGAAATCCTCTCCGACACCTCCCGGCGGATCAAGGAGCTCAAACCGCAGATGGAGATCACCTGCTGCGTCCACGCCACGCTCAACTCCTATTACGTTACCGAGCTGCGCGGCTACGACAACTGGGAGATGGTGGCGGCGTGCCCGTATTTCGACGTGTTTTCGACCACCATCATCGCCTGGGAGTTGCCGGAGGCGTTCTTTGAACACATCACCCGCCGCACCGTGGAGATGGCGAAGAAGTACGGCAAGCAGTCTGAACGCTGGCTGATGGGCTACTACAAGCAGCCGAAGGAGTTCGCGCAGATCGGGAAAGTCGTGGACCTCTATGCTTCGCTCGGCGTGGACCGGCTGGCGAGCTGGACCTACCGGGGCGGTTACGGAACCGTCCTCGCCGCTCCCGACGCCTTGAAGCTGTGGGATGCGATCGGGGAAAACTACAAACTGGCAAGAGGGGTCAAATGAAGAAATTCGACGATCTCGGGTATGCGGCGAAGGCATTTGAAAACCTTCGCGAAGTGATGGAGAAACAGGGCGACAACCTCCGCCGCGCCGGCGCTCTGATGGCCGACGCCATCGAAAACGACCGGCTGATCAGCGTCTACGGCGGCGGCGGGCACACTACGCTGGTGATGGGCGAAATGTTCTTCCGGGCGGGCGGGCTGGCGAACATCAACCCGATCATGGAGACCGGGCTTTCGGTCTTCAACCAGGCGCTCAAGTACCTCGAACTCGAACGCTGCGTCAACTACGGTGCGTCGATCATGCGGTATTACGACCTCAAACCGGGCGATCTCTTGATCATCTTCCACAACATCGGGATCAACGCGGCGACCATCGACGCGGCGCTCGAGGCGAAGAAGCGCGGGGCGGTCATCGTCGCGGTGTCAAGTTCGCTCTGGCAGGAGGAGATGCCGAGAGACCACTTCATCCGCCACCCCTCCGGCTGGAACCTTTTCGATCTCGCCGACGTCTGCATCGACGACTACAACCCGGTCGGCGACGCGGTAGTCGAGGTGCCGGGGTTCGATACGCCGATTGCACCGGTTTCGAACCTGGTGGATTTCGCCATCGCCCATTTCCTCGAAATCGAGTGCGTCCGCGAATGCGTCCGGCGCGGGATCACCCCGCCGGTCTGGCGCAGCGCCAACGCTCCCGGCGGCGACGAGGCCAACGCGGCCTACCTCGCGGAATATAAACCCCGAATCAAGAGTCTGTAAATCATGAACATCATGCAAATGAACCGGGCGCTCGACGCGCTCCGGGAGAAGTATTCGGTCTCCCGCTCCGGGAAAATCGTTTCCGGCGGAACGTTGGAAACGGAAGCCGGACAAGTGACGATGCTGCCGTGGCGGGTCGAACGCCGCTTCGTCGAACTTCGCAACATCGCCTCGAATGGCACGCTCGAAGGGATTTCCACCCTCCGCTTCGCCTCGATCACGGCGGGCGGCGAACTGGACGCGCAACTGGTGCGCGAATTCGACCTCGCCGCTTGGATCGCCGGAGCCCCGGTGACGAACGTCTTCGCCTCCTGTGCCCCGGGCGGCTGCGCGGCCAACGTCATCGCCGCTCTGAAGAGCGGAGTCAGGGCCTCGATCGAGTGTTCGAACAAGCTGCCGAATGGTGCGGAGCCCATCGACCGCCACGAAATCATCGCCGCGCGCGGCGTCGCATCGGACCGCTGCGTCGATACGCAAGTTCCGCAGTCGAGCCTCTATCTCTACGGCGCGGAAGGCGAGAGCCGTTACACCGACGTCGATTTCGAACTGTTCGGATTCTCCGGCGAAGAGACCGGGCTGGTCCGGGCCGCCTTCGCCGTACTGTCGAATCCCGAGCTCGGCGCGGCATGGAACGCCGCCGCCGGAGAGGCCGAAAAGTGTGTGCGGGCCGCTTTCAAATCCGACCGCGACAGAAAAGCCAGGGAGTGCTGAATCATGAAACCGTTGAAAATTGCAATGATGTCGCTCACCCACGGGCATACCCGGAAGTACTACCAGACGCTCCGCGACAACCCGAAACTCGATTGGGTCGCCGTCTGCGCCGAGGACAGGGCGGCGCGGGAGGTCTACGAGCTCTATCGGACCGGAGTCCCCTGTTACGACAGCGCCGAGACGATGTTCGCGGCCCACCCCGACATCGAAGCCGTCGTGCTGGCCAGCGCCAACGACAAACACATGGAGCAGGTACGCTTCTGCGCCGAGCGCGGCGTTCACATTCTTTCGATGAAGATTCCGACCTTCGACATTGCGGAGTACGACGAGATGATTGCACTCTGCGACCGGGCCGGAATCGTCTGCCAGATCGAGCTTGAGATGCACTACAACCCGGTGGTCGCCCGCCTGAAAAAATTCATCGCGGAAGGGGCGCTCGGCCGGATTCTGTCGGTTCAGGCGACAAACATCACGCTGTCTCCGGTCTGGGCGTTTCCGTGGCAGGGCGTGCCGGAGTCTTCCTACGGCCGCCGCATTCCGCTCAGGCCGGGCGATGCGCGGTTCCGCGGCGGCGCGCTCTGCGACCACCCGCACGTGTTCGACCTGGTCCGCCACCTGACCGGTTCCGACTTCGA
>CAYSZM010000322.1:0-3046 GCA_964435365.1 uncultured Victivallis sp.
TCCGCAACGCCCGCATCCGGGTCGATGCGTTCGACTGGTTCGCCGACCACATCGACACCGGAAATGTCATGTGGAAAATCCAGCAGAAATGGCGGAGTGAGTTCGACGGCGCAATCCCGGCATCGAAGCGGCAGGACGATCCGGCCGGGTTCCCCGCGCTGGATTTGAGCCACACCTCGCCCGGCTGGCGGAATCTGCTGAAATACGGAATCTGCGGCATCCGGGACCGGGCGCTCGACGCCCTGCCCGGCGCCGCCGACGCCGAAGCCCGGGAGTTTTACGCCGCCGTCGCCACAGTGTACGAGGCGATTCGCGTCTACACGCTCCGGCTGGCGGCGGAAGCGGAGCGAATCGGCGCGGTGCGGGTAACCGGCTGTCTGAAGAACATCGCCGAACGGCCGCCGGAAAGTTTTCAGGAGGCGCTGCAGCTCGCCTTCCTCTACACGAAAGCGCAGGAGCACGAGGGGGAGTGGGTCCGGACGCAGGGCGTTTTCGACCGTCTCTTCGTCGAGTTCTACCGGCGTGACCTCGCCTCCGGCAAGCTGACCCGGGAACAGGCGAAGGAGCTGCTCGCATTCTATTTCGACAAATTCTCCTCCCAGCACTGGTGGGCGGGGCACAACATCTGTTTCGGCGGCAAGAATCCGGACGGTTCGGATTCCTGCAACGAACTCACCGAGCTGGCGTTCGAAGTCTTCGAGGAACGCAAAAGCATCGATCCGAAACTTTCGTTCCGGGTTCATGAGAATTTGCCGGATTCCATGTTGCGACACGCTGCACGCTGCGTCGCGGCGGGAACCAACGCGATCGTGTTCGCCAACGACGAGACGGCGTACCCGATGTTCCTGAAACACGGGAAACGGGTCGAAGACCTGATCGATTTCGTCCCGGTCGGCTGTTACGAACCGGCGATCATGGGCCGCGAACTCTGCTGCAGCATGAGCGCCACGGTCAATCTGGCGAAGGTGATCGAATATCTGTTCAAGGAGCCGACTCTTCCGCAGACCATGGAAGAGGCGACCGCGAAATACCGGGAACTGCTGCGAAACGTGCTCGACGAGACGCTGGCGCGCACCCGGGAATGGGAAAAACACTGGCCCGACATCAACCCGTCGCCGGTCATGTCCGGCACGATGGAGGGATGTTTCGAAAAGGGGCGTGATGTTTCCCACGCCGGAACCTTGTACAATAACTCCGGGGTGATGTGCGCCGGAATCGGCACCGTCGCCGACGCACTGGCCGCCATCGGCTATCTGGTGTTCGAGCGGAAACTCTGCACCTGGAACGAGCTTCGCGACATCCTCGCCGCCGATTGGGAGGGGCGGGAGAAACTGCGGCTCACCGCGCTCAGACACGCGCCGAAATGGGGCAACAACCTGCCGGCGGCGGACGACATCGCGGCGGAAATCGCCGGGTTCGCCGCCGAAGTCATCAACCGCACGCCTAACGCCCGCGGCGGATTCTTCCAGATGGGCTGCTGGTCGATCGATCATTCGGTCAATTTCGGCCAACAGACCGGCGCCACGCCGGACGGCAGAAAAGCCGGGGCTCCGCTGTCGAAAAACGTCGGAGCCTCCATCGCCGCCGACACCCGCGGGGTCACCGCGCTTTTCCAGAGCGCCGCCCGGCTTGACCACACGGAATTCCCCGACGGGTCGGTGCTGGATGTGATGCTGCATCCCTCGGTACTGCGGGGAATCGACGGGGCCGGGCTCATCGCCGAACTGATCCGGGCCTATTTCCGGCTGGGCGGATTTTTCATCCATTTCAACATCTTCGACGCCGAGACGCTGAAAAAGGCGCGGCGGGAACCGGAGAAGTACCGCAACCTTCAAATCCGGGTCTGCGGCTGGAATTCCCGCTTCATCGACCTGTCTCCCGAATTGCAGGAGACATTCATCGCCCAGGCGGAGGCGCTGAAATGAAAAACCCGACCGCGCTGGTCTGCGACATCAAGCACTTTTCCGTCCACGACGGCCCGGGAATCCGCACCACGCTGTTTCTCAAGGGGTGCCCGCTGCACTGTCTCTGGTGCCACAACCCGGAGAGCATCGACACCCGGCCGCAGCTCGGATTCTTCGCGGAACGCTGCACCGGCTGCGGGACGTGCGCCGCCGTCTGTTCCTGTCACCGGATCACGACGGACGGCAAACACGAATTCGACCGCGAAAGTTGCACCGCCTGCAGGAAATGCGTCGACGCCTGCCTCTTCGACGCGCTGGAACTCTACGGGGGGGAACTGACGCTGGAAGAAGCCGTGGCCACGGTGCTGGAGGACCGCGTGTTCTACGCGGTTTCCGGCGGCGGAGTCACCCTCTCCGGCGGCGAGCCGCTGCTCCAGGCCGATTTCGGGGCCGAACTGTTCAAACTGCTGAAACAGGAGGAGATCGACACCGCGGTGGACACCTGCGGGCAAGTCCCCTGGAGCTCCTTCGAACGGACTCTGCCGTGGACCGACCGCTTTCTCTACGACTTCAAACACGCCGACAGCGCCAAACACCGGACACTCACCGGGAGCGGCAACGAACCAATCAAGACGAATCTGGCCAGACTGTCGCAGACGGGGGTGCCGATCGAGATCCGGATGCCGCTGATTCCCGGGCTGAACACCGACGACGCAGCGATCGAAGCGGCCGGGGAGTTCCTGAGCAAACTCCCAAGCATCACAGAAGTCAGACTGCTGCCCTACCATAACCTGGCACACTCCAAATACGCCGCGGTCGCACGCCCCGACACCCTGCCGGACACGCCCTCCCCCGGACCGGAGCTGCTGACACATGCGGCGGAAATCCTGCAAACCCACGGACTTCAAACCGTCCACGGATAACCCTCCCGCCCCCTCCCGGGGCCCCCGGCCATGCACAACCCACAAAAACGAACCCGCAGCAACCGGCCATGAACGTTTCGAAAGCCTGCCAAGCCCGGTTAAAGATCTCCAAATAAGCAGAACGACCAACCATCCCGGCAACGGTCTTGCGGTCAGTTCTCATTCTTCCTGCAAAAACAGGCGTAGGAGTGCCCTCTCGCCCCAAAAAAGGGGCGAGAG
>CAYSZM010000323.1:0-3044 GCA_964435365.1 uncultured Victivallis sp.
GAGTTGTTGAAGACCGTCACATAAAGGCTTTTCCCGTCGGCCGAGCGCGTGGCGATGGTTCCCAGCGCCGGGAACGCGGGGAAGGTTTCCGGTTTCCACGGCAGGAGCCGAATATTGCGCACTTTGAGCGTGCCGGAGAGTTCGCCGGAGACATTCTCGACCCGAAACACCACGGTGAACCCCGGACAGTCCGGACGGGTGGTGAAGATTCCCTCAAAATCGGTCCAGGTTCCGGCCCGCTCCAGCCCGGTGACCGCGATGCCCGACCGGGTGGCGTCCCATCCCCTCAGGTCGCACAGGCCGAGCCCGATCACCGCGTTTGCGCCGGTTCCGGGAGCGGGCTGGAACATGGCCTGGAATTGCAGTTTGACCATCATCGGTTCGCCCGGCGGAATTTGCCGGGGGCGGTGAACGACCAGGAAGTTGGGGTAGCACGGCCGTTTGTACCCGTTGAACTCCACCGTAAACGAATTGGCGGAAGCCGCCCCGAGAGTGAGCCCGCTGTTGGCAAATTCGGTCGGAATAAAACTTCCCAGCGGCATGGCTCCGCCATTGCGCCCGGCGGGAAGCCGGCGATCCCCTTTCGAACCGGCGCTGCCGCCGAAGGAGGGAATTTCGCAAAGGGGATTGTTCTTGACCTCGCTTGCCACGACGAATTTGCCGGTATGGCTGATGAATGTCTCCAGGAACGGCATGGCGGCGGAACGCCAGGCGATCTTATCCTGATAATCCGACCTCATGATCCCCCAGAGGTCGTTCATCAGCTGCCAGTGGCATGCCGCGATGATCCGGTTTCTCGGATCGAGGAACGCCCGCAGGTAATTCGCCACGGAAAATCCGCCGAGATAGGTTTTCGACTGGTCCCAGTCCCACGCGTTGAACTCGGTGACCGCCAGCGGAAAGTCGCGGCCGGCGAGACGGACAAGGGCCTCATGGAATTCGCCGATATAGCAGTCCAGCCGGTCGCTCCACGCCGCCGCCTGAAATTCGGAGCGTTCCTGCGTCCCGTTGTTGTGCAGGGCGGGGCCGTAATAGTGCACCGAAACGAAGTCGGCGACGGCGGGAACCGCTTTGGAGAAGACGACCCGGTTCCATTCGCCCCCCACATCGACGCCGGGCTGCGCCACGATGCCGATCTGAATGCCGGGGTCGACCGCCTTCATCGCCTTCGCGGTGTTGACCGCATAGTCGCAATAGGCTTCCGGGGTGTAGCGGCGGCCGGGAACGCAATCGTGGTTGCCGTGGTCGGACTCATTGCCGAGTTCGAAGAATTTCACCCCATACGGTTCAGGGTGGCCGTTCTCCTTTCTCTTCATCGCCCAGGGGTATTCCGGGGTCGCGGGCATGTTCAAATACTCGACCAGTTCCGCCGCGTGCTTGGGAAGTTCTTCGGCGGGAAGCGCATAATCGGTGACCGTAATCATCGGCTCGGCATCCATGGCGCGGCATACGGCGAGATATTCGTCGAGGCCGAATTCCCAGGGTTTGCGCTCCCCGGCCTTGCCGATCATCTTCTTCCAGTTGTAATTGTGCGCGAGGCAGCCGCCGGGGTAGCGGAGGACTCCGGTCTTCAGTTCCTTCATTTTGGCAATGACGGCGGGAAAGGGGCGATGGTTGTCGCCGTCCCAGAAGCCCTGCCCATATTTGGCCAGACGCGGCGGAGGAGGAGCGTTAACCGCGTCATGGATTCCGGCCGGATCTCCGGCCTCCACGTTGTGCCCGAAAATGTTCGTATTCACTTCGCCGAGAACCCGTTCGGCGTCCACCAGGATTTCGGCCTGAGGTGGCGCGGTGCGCAGCCATTGGAAACAGCGGAAAAGCTCGGCCGCATACCCTTCCATCCCTTTGTCGTTGGGGTGCCACGCCACGCCACTGTGCGTGCCGGTCCCGAAACAGCTCGGATCGGTGCCATATTTCTCGACCGAAGCAAAGAGAATGTTGCGCTGCCGGCATTGGGCGCGCATCCAGGCCTCATCCTGCGCGAGTTCCCCGGTGTACCGGGAACCGTCCTTGATCGGGGACCAGCGCCCGAGGGCGATCACCGCGGGATGGGATTCCATTTGAAGCGCCAAATCCAGTATCTTCGGATAATATTCGCGGAACTCCGCTTGGGAAGCATTGTTGCCACCCACTTCGACAACAACCAGATGCGGACGGACAGGACGGACGCGGTCGAAATGCTCGACGCTCGCCCGGGTGGTGCCCCCGGGAGCGGTCAGGTAATGGATTTCGATGTTGCGGCCGGGAAACTGCTCCTGAATTTTCCGGGCGAAGAGGTGGACAAAGTCCTTCTCCAGCGAACTTGCCGCCATGCCGGATTCGTGGTCCCAGCCCAGCGCCCGGGTCCAGTCGCCGAACCCGTGCAACGTAATGCTGTCGCCGATAAAGAGAATCCGGTAGGCATTCGGGTCTTCGGCGGCGGCGGGTTCTTTCAGCGTAATGACTTTCGCCATCGCCGCAATGGCCAAGAACGCCAGGACTCCGGTCAGCAGAAATTTGATTTTACGCATCGGCGTTTCTCCAGATGGGGGTTGCTTTATCACAAGGATCTATTATTCATTAATAATACCACAAAACAGAAAATAAAGCAAGCATCAATTTGAATTTTGTATAAATGTTTTCAAAAAAAATACCAGATAGGCAAAATGACAAAAAAATACCGTCCTTGAGAAAAACGATGGATTGTGGTCAGCGGACCGCTACGCTGTCGCGCTTTACGAGCATGGGCTCAACGATTTCCTGAAGCGGAGAGTCCTTGCCGGCAAGCAGGTCGTTGACATATGCGGCCAGCCGCATTCCCATGGCCGCGGCGGGATATCGGATCGTGGAGAGGGCGGGAGAGAGGTGACGGGCGAAAAACTGGTCGTCGAACCCCATGAGACTCATCCGCTGCGGAACTTCGATGCCGAACCGGGCGCAGGCCCGCAGGGTGGACAGTGCGATCATGTCGCAGGCGCAAAGCACGCTGTCCAGGTCGGGATGGCGGCGGATCAGGCCGTCGAACGCCTGGAAACAGTAGGGGTCGATCCGGTAAAAATCGCTGG
>CAYSZM010000324.1:0-3035 GCA_964435365.1 uncultured Victivallis sp.
CCGCCGTCGAACTGGAAGTGTTCCTGCACGGTTCGCTCTGCTGTTCGCTCTCCGGGCGCTGTCTGCTCTCTTCGGCGCAGGGCGGCTGGAGTGGAAACCGCGGCAAATGCAAACAGCCGTGCCGCCGCGATTACACGGTCGGCGGAAAACACGGATTCTTTCTCTCTCCACGCGATCTCTACGGCGTGCCGCTGCTGCCGGAACTGCGCCGCATCGGCGTCGCCTCGCTCAAAATCGAAGGGCGGCTGCGCTCGCCCGACTATGTCTGGAAAACGGTGAAAGCCTACCGGATGCTGCTCGACGGCCCGGTCGATCCCCCCGCCGAACTGCTCACCGAGGCGGAGAAACTGCTGCGTTCGACCGCGACGCGGCGGCCGTCGAGCGGATTCTTTGTGGCGAAGGAGTTCCCGGCGCTGATCGACTCCGCGCGGCTCGGCTCGTTCGGGGTGGAGGTGGGGAAAGTGCTCAAGCGGGCCAAAGCCGGAATTTCCGTCGAAACGACGGAGCGGCTCCACCTCGGCGACCGCATCCGCCTGGTTCCGCCGGATGGCGGGGAGAGGGACGGCTTCGTCCTCATCAACCTGCAATTCGGGGGGAAGGAGGCGGTGAAGGTCCGCGCCGGATCGACCTGCTTCATCCCCGGCGACTTTTCCGCTTCTCCCGGCTGGCAGCTCTACAAGATCGGCGAAAACGGCTTCGATTTCAGCCGCCAGGCCGCGTCGCTCCCCGCCGGGCGGCATCCGCTTGCGCTCCGGCTGCGACTGAACCGCACCAAGTGGAGCGCCGAACTGGCCGAACTCCCCGGCGAACGCTGGGAGCGCGCCGTCGACTTCGCCCCGGCGGAGAAACAGCCGTTTTCGGCGGAGACCGCCTGCCGGGAGTTCGCCGCGGCGGTTCCCGAGCCGTGGTCCGCGCCGGAGATCGACGCGGAAGTTGAGGATGAATTTTTCGTCCCCGCCAGCGTGCTCAAAGCGTTGCGGCGCGAATTCTGGGAATGGGCCGCCGCCCGGCTTGCGGTCGAACGGCTCTACCCCGAGGCGGCGGAGGCGCTCTACCGCTATTATCGCGACGACCGGGCGCTTCCCGGCGAAGTTCCGGCGTTCACGCCGTCGGGGACTCCGGTCGAACTGCCCGGATTCGCTCCGGAAGCGGAGCTTGCCGCGCTGGAACGCACCATCCGGGCGGCTTACGACGCCGGGGCCCGGACCTTCCGGGCCGGGTCGCTGCATGAACTCGAACTGCTGCGCGAATTCCCCGACATCGAGGTGATCGCCGGGTATCCGCTGCCGGTGTGCAACTCGCAGGCCGCGCTGGAACTTGCGCGCATGGGCAATGTGCGCGCGGTCGAGCCGTTCCCCGAACTCGATGCGAAAGCGCTGGCGGAATTCGCCGCCAAATCGCCGCTGCCGACGGTGGACGCCTCCGGCCGCGAGCTTCCGCTCCTGGTCACCCGCCTCCGGCTGCCGGAATCCGGCTGGACCGACGGCCGCGGCAAACGCCTTCGCGCCGTCCGCGACAAGGACGGACTCACCAAGCTCTACTCCGAAGAGTCCCCTGACTTCAAGAAGAACGACTGGAAATAACACTGGAAAATCCGTGGTATCCCACCGCATTCTTTTCTGCACAAAAAAACAAGCCCCCTCCGCAATGCGGAAGAGGCTTGCTTGAATCGGTCTGAGCTTAGAGCTCTTCGCCGACTTCCCAGCGAACGAAGCGCGTGATCTTGCAGTTCGGACGCAGCTTGCTGAGGCTGGACTTGTCGTCGCGGACCCAGGGCTGATCCATCAGGCAGACTTCGCTGTAGAACTTGCGGATCTTGCCGGCAAGGATTTTGTCCAGCATCGCGGCCGGTTTGTCCTTGAGTTTCGGATCGGCGGCGGCGGCGATTTCCTTTTCCTTGGCGATCACTTCAGCCGGAACATCGTTCTCGGTGATGTAACGCGGACGGAAGGCCGCAATGTGCAGGCAGATGTCGTTGAGCACGACCGCATCGTCTTCGCCGGCGACTTCGACCAGAACCGAGACGCGGCCGCCGTCGTGATGGTAGCTCACGTACTTCTCTCCGCCTTCCCATTTCGCGGCGCGGCGGATCTGCATGTTTTCGCCGATCACGCCGATCGCGTCGGTGAGCGCGGTCTTTTCGCTTTCCTGGACTTCGGCGCTGATGTCGCCGTTGCCCGGCATCGCCAGCATATCGGCGGCGAACTTGTTGACCATATCGACGAACTTGTCGGTCTTGGCCGCAAAGTCGGTCTCACAGAGAACTTCGATGATCGACGCCTTGCCGTTTTCGACGGCGGTCAGGACTTTGCCCTGATTGGTGCTGCGGCCGGACTTCTTCTCCGCCTTGGCGGCGCCCGATTTGCGCAGGTTTTCGATCGCCAGCTCCATGTCGCCGTCGGCGGCGGTGAGAGCCTTTTTGCAGTCCATCATACCGGCCCCGGTCTTCTCCCGGAGGTCCTGAACCATTTTCGCGGTGATAGCAGCCATTATGAAATCTCCTCTCGGATTCGTGTTGGAGTTACTCGGCGGTGGCGGGAGCAGCTTCCGCCGGCTTTTCCTCGGCTTTGGCAGCATCCTTGCGCGGGGCATGGCGGCGCGGCTTGTCGGCCTTTTCGGCCTTGTCGTCGTCGTCTGCCTTCTCCTGAGCGAGCTTCTTCGCGGCTTCGGCGGCATCGCGTTCTTCGGAGACCTTCTTCAGGTGGATTTCGCGGGCGATCTTGACCGCTTCCGAGAAGAGGTTGGTGATGATCTGCACCGACTTGACCGCGTCGTCGTTCGCGGCGACGGGGAAGTCGACCAGCGACGGGTCGCCGTTGGTGTCGACGATGGCGACGATCGGAATGTTGAGCTTGTTCGCTTCGCGGACCGCGTTGAGTTCATTGCAGACGTCGATGACGACGAGGGCGGAGGGCAGGCGCTTCATGTTGGCGATGCCGTCGAGGTCGCGGTGAAGTTTCTCCGCATGACGGGCCAGACCGGCGATTTCCTTCTTCTTCATGCCCTTGGCGGAATCGGAGCCGAGCGTCTTGTCG
>CAYSZM010000325.1:0-2944 GCA_964435365.1 uncultured Victivallis sp.
GCTCCGGCGCGCTCTGCCCGAACATCGGCGAATGCTTCTGCTCCGGAACCGCCACCTTTCTTATCATGGGCGGCAGTTGCACGCGCAACTGCAAGTTCTGCGCGATCGATCACGACCCGCACCCGGCTCCGCCTGAAATGGACGAGCCGGAGCGCCTTGCCGAAGCCGCGGCGCGGCTCAAACTCAATTATGTGGTCGTCACCAGCGTCACCCGCGACGACCTGCCCGACGGCGGCGCCGGAATTTTCGCCGCCGTCATTGAGGCGCTCCACAGACGATTGCCGGAATCCGGCGTCGAAGTGCTGACCCCCGATTTCAACGGCGACCGCGACGCGATTGCCGCGGTGCTTGCCGCGAAACCCTCCGTCTTCAATCACAACATCGAGACGGTCGAACGGCTGTCGAACGAAATCCGCACCCGCGCCACCTATCGCAAGTCGCTTGAAGTGTTGAAGATCGCGGCGGAGATCGGCGGCGGAATCCCCGTCAAGTCCGGCATCATGCTGGGGCTCGGCGAGAGCGACGAAGAGGCGGTTCAGGCTTTGAAGGACCTGCGCGCCGCCGGGGTTTCCATCGTCACTATCGGCCAGTATCTGCCGCCGTCGGCGGAACACTGGCCGCTCGCCCGCTTCGTCACCCCCGACGAATTCACCCGGTTCGGCGAAATCGCCCGGGAACTCGGCTTCTCCGCCGTCGCCAGCTCGCCTCTGGTCCGCAGCAGCTATCACGCCGGAGAACTTGCGCGCGAACGCTGACCCTCAGCGCAGGTGTTTGGTCCGGGCGATGAGGTGGTCCTGAATCTCGGACGGAATCAGTTTGAACAGCTGGGAGTAGCCGGCGACGCGGACGGGGATGTTCCCGTAATGCTCCGGGTCCCGCTTCGCCTGTTCGAGCCGCTCCGCCGAAACGACATTCCACTGCATCTGGCCGATCCCCATCTCCAGCGCCCCCCGGAGCAGGGCGACGAACCGCTGTTCCCCGGATGTTCCCGCAAACAGACTTGGGTGGAGGTCGATGATCGCCGCCGAGCCCCCCGCCGCCTCGCGGTGCGGCTGTTTCGCCAGCGAACGCAGCAGCATGGTGACGCCCTCGCTGTCGCGCCCCTGGTGCGGAGAGAGCGAGTAGGCGAGCGGCTCCCCGGCGTGCCGCCCGTCCGGCATGGCGCCGACGTTTTCGCCGAAGTAGACGTTGAGGTAGAAGCTGAACAGGTGAACGAAGATGCGGTTCTCCGGCTCGCTCCAGCGGTCCATCAGGGCGATGAAATCGCGGGAGAGTCCGGCGGCGAGCCGGTCGGTTTCGTCGTCGCCGTTGCCGTATTTGGGGGCGCGGTTCCGCAGCAGTTCGCGCAGCGGTTCATTCCCCTTGAAATCCTGCTTCAAGGCGTCGAGGAGTTCGCCCGGCGCGACCCGGCGCCCGTCGAAAAGCAGCTGTTTGAGCGCAATCAGGCTGTCGGCGGTGTCCGGCACGCCGAGGAGACAGATCGAGTGCCAGTTGTACTCCGCGCCGCCGTCGGTGATGTCGCGCCCGCGTTCGAGACAGGAGGGGGTGAGGAGCGACCAGGCCGGGAGTGAACCGAAGACGCACTGTTGCCGCTCTTCCCGGCGACAGTGGTAGATCATCCGCGCCGCCATCGTTTCGACGTTGCGGTCGAAGTGCCGGCGAAGCTCGTCAAACGAGGCGAGCTCGGGCAGGGCAGGGGACTCCGGGAGGAGCCGGTCGCCGGTCAGCGGGTCGCTTCCGCCGAACAGCGTCAACTCCAGAACACGAAGCAGGTTGAACCAGCCGGAGACCGCGTGGCTGTTCGCCTTGCCGGGGATGGTCAGCTCTACGCAGCCGATGGGCGCGTAGTTGCGCGCGTCTTCCAGCGCGATGCCCCGCCCGGCGAGCGACGGAATAAAACAGTCGTCGTTGAAGAAGAAGGGGATGCCGCCGCCCCGCAGCACCAGCCGCGCACAGCGTTGCAGAAAGTCGTCCGGAGTGCGGGAATTCACCCGGACCGACAGGTCGCGGATTTCGCCGAACTCCTCCGTCGCCTCGAGGATGATGCGGCTCATTTCGCAGATGGCCGGATTCCCGTCCGCATCGACGCCGCCGAGCGTGATCGCCTGCACGTCGTAAGGCAGATAGAGCTTGATCGCCAGTTCCACCATCCACTCGACCGCCTCCTCGCGGGTGAGGGTTCCGGCGGCGAGGTCGCGTTCGTAATACGGCTGAAGGAGCTGGTCCAGCCGCCCGATCGAGTTGGCGTTGATGCCGTCATCGGCGCAACCGGTCAGGTGGCCGATCCAGAGCAGCTGGACCGCATGCGGAAAGCTCTTCGCCCCGGTTTCGACGGCAAGACAGTTTCCCGCAATCTCTTCCGCTCCCGCGTCATAGGCGAGCCGGGCGTGGCGGCGGCCGAATTCGAGTCCGGCGTCGCACACCGCGAGCGCGGCGCGAAGAAAGTTCTCCCGCCGGACAAAATCGGTGCTGTGGAGCGGGAAGCGTTCCAGTTCGTGTTCGATGCGGCGGCGGATTCCGCCGAACCCGTGCTCCAGCAGAAAGGCGAAGTCGCGGATCGAGTGATTCTCCTTCCACCCGGCGGCGAGGAAGACCGGCGCGGGCTCTCCGGGGAGGCTGTGCATCCAGCTGGTGCTTTTCCCGGCGGAGCCGCCCGGCGTGCTCTCTCCGGCGGAGATGGCGGAAAACCGCTGCCGCAAGTTCTGCGCCGTCTCGCGGACCGCTGCGAGTTGGAAATCTCCGAGCGCGTCGAGCTGCCGCTGTTTCTCCGCGTCATCCCGTTCCGCCGTGTCGCCGAAGCCGTGGTTGAAGTGTTCTCCGGCCAGCCGCGAATCGGGGTCGAAGGCGAGCGGCATCAACTTTGTCGATTCGTATATGGTGAATGCGCGGATCTGGGCGAGCGAGCGTTCCGGCGCAAAGGCGAGGAACTGCGCCGCGTCGCGCA